>JAVBUN010000294.1:0-7365 GCA_031555335.1 Microbacterium sp. | reverse complement strand
TCGACCGCCGCGGTCGTCGCCGCACGCGGGATCACCACGCTCCACCTCTCGATGAGCCACGACGCGGGATTCGCGACGGCCTACGTGGTCGCCGAGGGCCCGGATGCGGCGGCGGTCCGGCCGGCGGATGCCGCGACGGCGGAGGATCGCGCATGAGCCGGCTGCCGGCGGGCGTGATGCGGGAGGCGACGATCGACATCGGTGCGATCGAGGACAACGTGCGACACCTCCGCCGCCTCGTCGGGGTCGAGGTGCTGGCGGTCGTCAAGGCCGACGGCTACGGACACGGCGCCGCGCGCACCGCCGCGGCAGCGCTCGCCGGCGGCGCCACCCGCCTCGGCGTCGCCGACGTCGCCGAGGCACTGGCCCTGCGCCGGGCCGGCATCGACGCGCCGATCCTGGCGTGGCTGCACGCCCCCGGCGCCACCTTCGGCGAGGCCGTCGAACACGGGGTCGAGATCGGCGTCTCGAGCCTCGAGCAGCTGAACGCCGCGGCCGCGGCCGCCACGGGCGAGCGGCCCGCGACCGTGCAGCTCAAGCTCGAGACGGGGCTCGGCCGCAACGGCATCGCGCCCGGCACCGACCGCGTCGTGTTCGCGGAGGCCGCGCGGCTCGAGCGGCTCGGCCGCATCCGGGTGCTCGGGATCTTCAGCCACCTCTCCAACACGTCCCCGGATGCCGACCGTGCCGCGCTCGCCCGGTTCGAGGAGGGCGTGGCCGCCGCGGCCGCGGCGGGGCTGTCGCCGCGGCTGCGGCACCTCGCCGCGACCGAGGCGGCGATCGCGCTGCCCGAGACCCGGCTGAACTGCGTGCGGATCGGCATCGGGCTCTACGGCCTCTCGCCGTTCGCGGACCGTACCTCCGCCGACCTGGGCCTGCGTCCCGCGATGACCCTCCGTGCCGCGGTGGCGGCGGTGCGTCGGGTCGGGGCCGGGCAGGGCGTGTCCTACGGCTACGACTACACCACCGACCGCGAGACGACGCTCGCGCTCGTGCCGCTCGGGTACGCCGACGGGGTGCCGCGGCAGGCGTCGGGTCTCGGTCCCGTGCTCATCGGCGGGCAGCGCTTCACGGTGGCGGGCCGCATCGCCATGGACCAGTTCGTCGTAGACGTCGGCGACGCGCCGGTCGAGGTGGGCGACGAGGTCACCCTGTTCGGCGATCCGACCCTCGGCGCGCCGGCGGCGACGGACTGGGCGGATGCGGCGGGCACGATCAACTACGAGATCGTCACCCGCATCGGTGCGCGCGTGCCACGACGGCAGGTCGCCTCGTGAGCGGGGCGGATGCGGCGAAGGAGCGGGATCCCGTGGGGCTCGACGACCTGCTCGGGCGGCGTGAGATCGAGACGCCCGCGGCGATGGAGGACCTCGGCCGCGCGATCGGCGCCCGGCTGCGGGCGGGCGACCTCGTCGTGCTGACGGGGCCGCTCGGGGCGGGCAAGACGACCCTGACACGGGGGATCGGCGAGGGCCTCGGCATCCGCGGGCCCGTCCAGAGCCCGACCTTCGTGATCGCCCGCACGCATCCGTCGCTCGTCGGCGGGCCGCCGCTCGTGCACGTCGACGCGTACCGGCTGGGTTCCGCGGCCGAGCTCGACGACCTCGACATCGATCTCACCCGGTCGGCCGTGGTCGTCGAATGGGGCCGGGGCATGGTCGACGGGCTCGTCGACACGTGGTGGGAGATCGAGCTCGACCGCGAGGGGAGCGGCCGCGGCACGACGCCGCGCAGCGACCTCGACCTCGACGCCGACACGCCGCGTCTGGTCACCGTCACCCGTCACCGCGCCTGAGCGGGCCGCCGGTACGCGCGCCAGCGCACGGGCGCGCCGCCCGCGACGCCGAGGCCGAGCGCGCGCAGGGTGGCCGCCGGCTGCTCGATGTGCGCGAAGTGCCCGGCCGACCGCATCCGCACCTCGGTGATCGCGGGGAGGAGGGCCCGGAGCCGGGCCGGCTCGTCGGACGCTGCGAACACGTCGCGCTCGCCCCGCACCGAGACCACCGGGCTCTGCACCCGTCGCCAGCGCGTCTCGTCGTAGGCGCCGGCCAGTCGGGCGGCGTCGCGGAAGGCCCGCGGACGGATCTCGCGGGAGAGCGCCGCGGTCACGGAACGGTCGATCCGGTCGGGGTCGGCGAACAACGGCGCCGCGAGCGGACGGAGCAGCCCCGCGCGGCCGAGCACGCGCACGACGCCGCGGCCGGCGGCGCCCAGCCCCGCGAGCGTGCGCATGGCGAGCAGCATCCCCGCGAATCCCGGCACGAGCGCCGCCTCCGTCAGAGGGTGGCGGGCGACCTTCTGCACGCCGGGTCCGCTGGGCGACACGAGGCCCACCCCCGTCGTCGCCGCGGGCTCGCGGCTCGCGAGATCCAGCGCGACGAAGCCGCCGAGCGAATGGCCGACGACGCGCCACCGCCGGTACCCGAGGGAGCGGACGAGCGCGGCCAGCCGCGCGGACAGCGTCGCCACGTCGTCGATGCCGCCCGGGCTCTCGCCCCATCCCGGCAGGTCCGGGATCACGACGTCGGTGAGGGGTGTGCCTGCGCGATCGGATGCGGCCAGCATCGGCGTCCAGGTGCTCCACGACCCCGCCGCGCCGTGGAGGAGCAGGAGGGCGGTGTCGCCGCGGGATCCGTCGACCCCGCCCTCCCGTCCCGTCCGCACGACCATCCCCTGCGCGACGATGCGGCGCAGCCCGAGGCTCGCATCGCTCGTGTGCAGCGCGGTACGCGTGCGATCCCCGGTCATGCCCGTTCTTCGTCGCCGCCGGCCGATCGGATGTGCCCGGGACGCCCCCGCGGATCGGGGCGCGAGGGCGCACGCGCGGATACCCTGGAGGGGTGATCCTCGCCATCGACACCTCCCTCGGCACGGCCGTCGCCGTGATCGACCCGGACGGCGTCGTGCGCGCCGACGTCGCGAGCGACAACCCCCTCGCGCACGCGGAGGTCATCGGCGATCTGCTGCGCCAGGCGACGGATGCGGCGACCGCGACCGCCGCCCACGGCAGCGGCCTCGCCGCCGCCGCGACGGACCCCCTCACGCACGTCGCGGCCGGGATGGGGCCGGGACCCTTCACGGGTCTGCGGATCGGCATCGCCGCCGCCCGCACCTTCGCGCTGGCCCGCGGCATCCCCGTCGTCCCGGTGCCGAGTCACGACGCCGTCGCGCTCGGCACGCTGCTGGCGGCCGAGATCGAGGGCGCCGAGGTCGGGCGCTTCGCCGTCGTCACGGACGCGCGCCGCCGCGAGTTTGCCTACACGGTCTACGACGGGCTCGACGAGGACGGCCTTCCGGTGCGCGCGACCGAGCCCGCGCTCGCGCCCCGCGACGAACTCGACGACCGTCTCGCCCAGCTCGGCGCCGCACGCCTGGACGCATCCGTCGTGCCGGCGGCGCTCCTCGCGCTCGCCGCCGCCCGCGCGGTCGCCGCCGGGCGCACCCTCGCCACGGCCGAGCCCCTGTACCTGCGCTCACCCGACGTCACGCTCGGGCACGCGCCGAAGCGGGTGTCGACGTGATCCGGCCCGCGACTCCGGCCGATCTCGCCGCGATCATGCGGCTCGAGCGCGCCTCGTTCCCCACCGACGCGTGGAGCGAGGCCATGATGCGCGAGGAGCTCGCCTCACCGCACGGGCACTACGTCATCGCCGAGCGAGGCGGCCTGCTCACCGGATACGCCGGGCTCCGGTCGGTGCACGGCGCGCGCGACGCCGACATCCAGACGATCGCCGTGGCCGAGGAGGCGCGCGGCCGCGGCGGCGGGCGGATGCTGCTGCGCGCCCTCATCGTCCTCGCCCACGAGCGCCGGGTGAGGGACCTGTTCCTCGAGGTGCGGGACGACAACCCGGTGGCGCAGACGCTGTACCGCTCGGAGGGCTTCGCCGAGACGGGGCGCCGCCCGCGCTACTACCAGCCCGACGACGTCGACGCGATCGTCATGACCCTGGACGTGCCGGCGTGGGCGGCCGCGCACCCGGAGGCCCTGGGCGCGCCCGACGTCGCGGCTCCGGCGGCGGCCGCGGCATCCGCCCCCGCGGCATCGACGTCCGACGGAGGATGGTGCTCATGAACGCGACAGGACCCCTCGTCCTCGGCATCGAGACGAGCTGCGACGAGACCGGCATCGGCATCGTGCGCGGCCGCACCCTGCTCTCGAACACGATCGCGAGCTCGATGGACGAGCACGCGCGCTACGGCGGGGTCGTGCCCGAGGTCGCCGCCCGCGCCCACCTCGAGGCGCTGCAGCCCTCGATCGAGGCGGCGCTCGCCGAGGCCGGGGTGGCGCTCGCCGATCTCGACGCCGTCGCCGTCACCTCCGGGCCCGGCCTCGCCGGTGCGCTGATGGTCGGTGTGGGCGCGGCGAAGGCCCTCGCCGTCGGTCTCGACACGCCGCTCTACGCGGTCAACCACCTCGTCGGACACATCGCGGCCGACATCCTCGACCCCGACGCACCGGCCCTGGAGTATCCGACCGTCGCGCTGCTCGTGAGCGGCGGCCACACCTCGCTGCTGCTCGTGCGGGACCTCACCTCCGATGTCGAGCTCCTCGGCGAGACCGTCGACGACGCCGCCGGCGAGGCGTTCGACAAGGTCGCACGGCTGCTGTCGCTGCCCTACCCGGGCGGACCCGAGATCGACCGGGCCGCCGCATCCGGCGACCCCGCCGCCATCCGGTTCCCGCGCGGACTCACCCGCGCGTCCGACATGGATCGTCACCGCTACGACTTCTCGTTCTCGGGGCTGAAGACCGCCGTCGCCCGGTATGTGGAGCAGACCCCGGATGCCTCGGTGCCCGACGTCGCGGCATCCTTCCGCGAGGCGGTCGTCGACGTGCTCGTCACGAAGGCCCTCGACGCGTGCGCCCGGTTCGGGGTGCCGCGGCTGCTGCTGGGCGGAGGCGTGATCGCCAACCGGCGGCTGCGGGAGGTCGCCCTCGAGCGCGGCGCCGCCGCGGGTGTCGCCGTCCGCATCCCGCCGCTGCGCCTGTGCACCGACAACGGCGCGATGATCGCCGCGCTCGCGTCGGAGCTCATCACGTCGGGCCGGCAACCCTCGACCCTGGCGTTCGGGGCGGATTCGACCCTCCCGGTCACCGAGATCCAGGTCGCCGAGGCCGCCCCCTCCGGAGTGCGCGCGTGACCGATCCGACGGTGGGAGCGGATGCGGCATCGCCGCGCCCGCCCCGCGCCGCGGCGGACGATGCCCGGGTGGGCGGCGAGGCTCGGCTGGGCGGCGCGGCTCGGCTCCCGTCGGTGCCGGGGACCACGGATGCGGGGGTCCCGTCGGTGCCGGGGGAGGACCCCTCGGCAGCGGCGCGGCCGCATCCGGATGCCGCCTCCCAGCCGATCTTCGCCGCGGTCGCCGCGCTCGATCCGGCGCCCGAGACGGTGCTGCCGGGCGCTCACCGCGGCGGCTTCACCCGCCCGCCGACCGCGCCCGTGGCCATCACCGAGGAGCAGCCTGACCTGGTGCCGGTGACGGGAGCGGTCGTCACGCCGCCGCCGGCGGTCCGCCCCGCGAACCTCGCGGCGATCGCGCTGGGGTTCGCGATCGTGGGACTCATCGCGTCGTTCGTGGTCGGGGTGGCCTTCCCGCTCGGGGTCACGGCGGTCGTGCTCGCGATCCTGTCGCTGCGGCGGACGTTCGAGTCGACGCCGGTCGCCGTGTGGGCGATCGCGCTGGGCGCGGTCTCGGTGCTCTACAGTGCCGGCTGGCTGCTCTGGGCAGCGTTCCGCGCCGGCCTCCTGGGCTGACCCTTCGGGCTACGCCACCCGATCGGCGAGCAGCGCGCGCCGCCGGCCCCCCGTGCGGGTGAGCAGCAGCGTCGCCTCCGCGTCGCCCGACAGCTTGAGCCGCGTCCGCAACGTCGCGGGGTCGAGGTCGACGCCGCGCTTCTTGATCTCGAGCCGGCCGATGCCCCGCTCGCGCAGGGCGCGGGCGAGCTTCTTGGTGTCGAAGGGCAGCTCCTCGCGGATGCGGAACGAACGGACGAACGGACTCGTCACCGCGGCATCCGAGGTGAGGTAGGCGATCCGCGGGTCGAGCATGCCGGCATCGAGCGCGCGCGCCACCTCGCCGATCAATCGCGCACGGATGACGGCCCCCTCCGGCTCGTGCACGAAGGCGCCGAGCTCTCGCACCGGCGCGTCCTCCGCATCCGCCGCCGCGGTGAGCTCGTGGGCGTCGTCGCCGCGCATCACGAGCGCCGCCCGGCGCACCCCCGGACGTGCGAGCGCACCGGTCCAGAGCACCAGTTCGACGGTCGAGCCGTCGACGCTGATCCACTGGGCCTCCGCATCCGCCGGGATCTCCTCGCGGTCGAACGCGGGTCCCAGCTTGATCCCGGCGGGGATGCGGGCGGCCAAGGCGAACGCCCAGTCGAGCGGCGGCGTGTAATCCGCCGCGCGCAGCCGCGTCGTCTCCTCGTGCCCGGGGCTGCGACGCGCGGGATCCAGCCACACGGCCTCGATCCCCTCGAGCGACGTCTCCTCCGCGCGGGCGTGGACCACGCGCGCGTCCGCGCCGAACGGGGCGAGGTTGTAGGCCGCGACCGCAGCGGTGACCTCGTCCGCCTCGACCGCGGTCACCTCGATGCCGAGCGCGGCGAGGCCCATCGCGTCGCCGCCGATCCCGCAGCCGAGGTCCGCGACCCGCGAGACACCCGCCCCGCGGAAGCGCCCGGCGTGCCCCGCGGCCACGCCCAGGCGCGTGGCCTGTTCCAATCCTGCGCGGGTGAACAGCATCCCCCGCGCGAAGTCGCCGAACTTCGCGCGGCCCCGCGTGCGCAGTCGCGCCTGCGTGACGACCGCGGCCACGAGCTCGGGCGGATGGCCCGCCGCGCGCAGCCGCCCGACGGCGGCCGCCGCATCCGCGGTCGTCGCCACCTCGCCGGCCTCGTCGAGGAGCCGGAGCCCCGCCGGGGTGAGCAGGGCGCGCAGCTCGGCCATCTCCATTCGTTCAGCCTACGGTCCGGCCCCTCGTGGATCCCCCCGGCATTAGGGGAATGCCCGTATCGGGGGGCGCCAGGGCAGGGAGACCTCCCCGATGCGCGCGTCCGGCGCCGCTCGTACCGTGAAGCCATCACAACGACGTGGGGCATGGCCCCGGAAAGAGGGAACGCGATCATGCCATTCTTCGACGACTACGAGGATTCGTTCAACGCCACGGCGATCGACTCGTTCAACAACGAGACCGACAACACCCTCACCGCCGATCTGACGGTGACGTATGCCGGCAACACCGACGAGTCGGTGAACGACAGCTACAACCTCGGTGTCGACATCACGGACAGCGGCAACACGGACTCCCACGACATGGACGTCGAGGATTCGGGCAACATCGACACGGACGAGTCCACCAACG
>JAVBUN010000174.1:0-17405 GCA_031555335.1 Microbacterium sp. | reverse complement strand
TCTCGGGCGGCAGCCCCGAGCCGCTGACCGCGCAGCAGCAGGCGTGGCGGGCGGAGGCGATCCCGGTGGTGCTCGCGCTCATGGCGGCCGGCCGGTTCTCGGTCGAGCTCGGTCCCGCGCTGCCGCTGGCCGAGGCGCAGGAGGCCCATCGCCTGCTCGCCGCGCACACCCCCGGCAAGATCACCCTCCTCCCCTGACCCTCACCCCGCTCCCCGTCCCTCACCCCGCGAGACAGCATCCGTTCCACGAAACAGCGCGCGTCACATGCTGTCTCGTGGAACCACTGCTGTCTCGCGGGCACACGGATACGGCGGGCACACGGATGCGCGGGAACGCGGAACGGCCCCGTCCGGCAGGACGGGGCCGTTGCGCGTTCAGGACCAGCGGGTCAGTTGCCGGAGCGCCGCTTGTTGTAGACGTCGAAGGCGACGGCCAGCAGCAGCACGAGGCCCTTGACGGCCTGCTGCCACTCGATGCCGATACCCATGATCGACATGCCGTTGTTCAGCACACCGATGATCAGACCACCGATGATGGCGCCGCCGATCGTGCCGACACCGCCCTGCACCGCCGCACCGCCGATGAACGCGGCGGAGATCGCCTCGAGCTCGAAGCCGTCACCGGCCTTCGGTCCCGCGAGGTTCAGGCGCGCGGTGAAGATGAGGCCGGCGAGAGCGGCGAGGAAGCCCATGTTGACGAAGAGCCAGAAGTCGACCCGGCGGGTCTTGATGCCCGACAGCTCGGCCGCGTGACGGTTGCCGCCGATCGCGTAGATGTGGCGGCCGAACACCGAGCGGTTCATCACGATGCCGTAGACCATGACGAGGATCGCCAGGATGATGAGCGTCACCGGGATGCCCTTGTAGGACGCGAGCGCCCAGGCGAACCAGCCGATCACGATCGCGACGAGCACGAGCTTCACGACGAACCACGCGAGCGGCTCGACATCCTGGCCGTACTTGCTGCGCCCGGCGCGGGTGCGCACCTGCTGCACGACGAGCGCCACGATCGCGACGGCGCCGATCGCCAGCGTGAACAAGTCCGGATCGGATTCGCCGAACACTCCCGTCAGGAAGCCGTTGCCGAGGGCACGGTATTCGGTGGGGAACGAGCCGATGTTGGAGTTTCCGAGCACGACGAGCGCGAGCCCGCGGAAGATCAGCATGCCCGCCAGGGTCACGATGAACGCGGGTATGCCGACGAAGGCGATCCAGAAGCCTTGCCACGCGCCCACCAGCGCACCGATCGCGAGGGACAGGATGACCGCGAGCCACCACGGCATCCCCATCTTCACGGCGAAGACGCCGGAGATCGCGCCGATGAAGGCGGCGACCGAACCGACCGACAGGTCGATGTGGCCGGCGATGATGATCATCACCATGCCGATCGCGAGAACGAGGATGTACCCGTTCTGCACGATCAGGTTCGAGATGTTCTGCGGGCGCAGCAGGATGCCGTTGGTCAGGATGGCGAACAGCGCCACCACCGCGATCAGCGCGATGAAGATGCCGTTCTTGCCGAGGTCGCTCAGCACGTGGGTGAGCCAGCGCGTGAATCGGTTGTCCGGCGGGTTGACGAGTCCGCCGGCGGCCTGGGTGTCGCCCGGGTTGGGCGCGATGTCGTTCGACATGGTGATTCTCCTGCGAGCCCCGGTTAGCGGGGCTTCTCCATGGTCATGAGCTTGAGGACGGATTCGGGCGTGGCCTGCTCGATCGGCAGTTCGCCGGTGATGCGGCCCTCCGAGAGGGCGTAGACGCGATCCGAGATGCCGAGGAGCTCGGGCAGCTCGGAGGAGATCACGATGATCCCCTTACCGGATGCGGCCAGCTTGTTGATGATCGTGTAGATCTCGTACTTCGCCCCCACGTCGATGCCGCGGGTGGGCTCGTCGAGGATCAGCACGTCCGGATCCGAGTAGATCCACTTCGAGAGGACGACCTTCTGCTGGTTGCCGCCGGAGAGCTTCCCGGTCTTGGCGAGGACGCTGGGAGCCTTGATGTTCATGCTCTTGCGGTACTCGTTGGCGACCTTGAACTCCTCGTTGTCGTTCACGAGTCCGCCGGATTCGAGCTTCTTCAGCGATGCCATCGAGATGTTGCGCTTGATGTCCTCGATGAGGTTCAGTCCGTACGTCTTGCGGTCCTCGGTCGCGTAGGCCAGGCCGTTCGCGATCGCCTCCGACACCGAACGCGTCTTGACCTCCTTGCCGCGCATGAAGACGCGGCCGGTGATCCGGGTGCCGTAGCTGTGGCCGAACAGGCTCATCGCGAACTCGGTGCGCCCGGCGCCCATGAGCCCGGCGATCCCGACGATCTCCCCCGCCTTGACGGTGATCGACACGTTGTCGACCACGACGCGGTTCGGATCCTGCGGGTGGTGCGCGGTCCAGTCCTCGACCCGCAGCAGCTCCTCGCCGATGTGCGGCTCGTGGTCGGGGTAGCGGTGCTCGAGATCCCGGCCGACCATGTCCTTGATGATGCGGTCCTCGGTGACATCCGCCTTCGCGATCGTCTCGATCGTCTTGCCGTCGCGGATGACGGTGACGGTGTCGGCGACCTTCTTGATCTCGTTGAGCTTGTGGCTGATGATGATCGACGTGATCCCCTGCTCGCGCAGGCTCAGGATCAGGTCGAGCAGGTGATCGGAGTCGTCGTCGTTGAGGGCCGCGGTCGGCTCGTCGAGGATGAGCAGCTTCACCTCTTTCGAGAGCGCCTTCGCGATCTCGACCAGCTGCTGCTTGCCGACGCCGATCTGGTTGACCTTGGTGGTCGGGTTCTCCCGCAGGCCCACGCGCTTCAGCAGCGCGGCCGCCTCCTGGTTGGTCTTGTTCCAGTCGATGATGCCGAGGGCGTTCGTGCGCTCGTTGTTGAGGACGATGTTCTCGGCGATCGACAGGTACGGGCTGAGCGCCAGCTCCTGGTGGATGATGACGATGCCCTTCGCCTCGCTGTCGCGGAGGTTCTTGAATTGCACCTCCTCGCCCACGTAGACGATGTCGCCGTCGTAGGTGCCGTACGGGTAGACCCCGGACAGCACCTTCATGAGCGTGGACTTGCCCGCGCCGTTCTCGCCGCAGACCGCGTGGATCTCGCCGCGCTCGACGGCGAAGTTGACGTTCGAGAGCGCCTTCACGCCGGGGAACGTCTTGGTGATGCCGCGCATCTCGAGGATGTGCTCAGCCATCGTGTCTCCTTGCCAGGTCGGGCCCGGACAGGCGGCTCGCGCCACCCGTCCGGGCCGTCACATGCGGGTGTCAGCCGTTGATTTCCTCTTCGGTCCAGTAACCGCTGTCGACGAGGACCTCGTTGATGTTGTCCTTGACGACGATCTGCGACTCGAGCAGGTACGACGGCACGACCTTCACGCCGTTGTCGTAGTCGGTCGTGTTGTTGACCTCGGGCTCTTCGCCGTTGAGGATCGCCGACGCCATGTCGACGGCGACCTTCGCGAGCTCGCGCGTGTCCTTGAAGATGGTCGCGTACTGCTCACCGGCGACGATCGCCTTGACCGAGTCGATCTCGGCGTCCTGGCCGGAGATGATCGGCCATTCGGCGCCGACGGAGTAGCCCGCACCCTCGAGGGCCGAGATGATGCCGCGCGAGATGCCGTCGTAGGGCGACAGCACGCCGTTCACCTTCGAGCCGTCCGAGTAGTTCGCCGTGAGGATGTCCTCCATGCGGCTCTGGGCGGTCTCGCCGTCCCAGCGGAGCGTGGCGACCTGCTCGATGTCGGTCTGACCCGACTTGACGACGAGGGTGCCGTCGTCGATGAAGGGCTGCAGGACGTCCATCGCGCCGTCGAAGAAGAAGAAGGCGTTGTTGTCGTCCAGCGAGCCGGCGAACAGCTCGATGTTGAACGGACCGGCCGGAGCGCCCTCGATCGGGGTGCCGTCGAGCTCGGTGAGGCCGAGACCGTTGAGCACCGACCAGCCCTGCTGCTGTCCGACGACGAAGTTGTCGAACGAGGCGTAGTAGTCGACGTTCTCGCTGTCGCGGATGAGGCGGTCGTAGGCGATGACGGGGATGTCGGCGTCCGCTGCGGTCTGCAGCACCTCCGACAGGGTGGTGCCGTCGATCGAGGCGATGATCAGGGCCTCAGCGCCCTTGGTGATCATGTTCTCGATCTGCGAGACCTGGGTGGGGATGTCGTCCTCTGCGTACTGCAGGTCGACGGTGAATCCCTGCTCCTCGAGCTGGCTCTTGACGGCATCGCCATCCTGGATCCAGCGCTCCGAGCTCTTGGTGGGCATCGCGACGCCGACGAGGCCGCCGCCGCCCTCACCGTCGCCGCTGCCGCCGCTTCCGCCGGCGCATGCCGAGAGCATCAGGGCGCCGGCGGTCAGAGTGGCCGCGGCGAAGAGGATCTTCTTGGCTTTCACTGTCGTTCCTTTCGAGTGACTGCACTGTCTTGGTGTATTCAGTTGTGGTCGTGCAGGTTCTGTGACCGCGCCCGGGTCGGGCTACCGGCGGTCGTCGGTGGTCTGCCCGTAGACGTTCTGATACCGGTCGTAGAGCCGGTCGATCGCTTCTGCGGGAATCGGGATGAGGGGCCCCGCGTCGCGGGCGATCTGCACCGTGCGCGCCACGTCCTCGACCATGACGGCGGCCTTGACCGCGTCGCGCGCCGATGCGCCGATCGTGAACGGACCGTGGTTCTGCATCAGCACGGCGCGAGAACGGTGACCGGTGAGCGTCTCGACGATCCCCCGCCCGATCGAGTCGTCGCCGATGATCGCGAAGGGACCGATCGGGATGGGACCGCCGAATTCGTCCGCCATCGCGGTGATCACGCAGGGGATCTCCTCGCCGCGTGCCGCCCAGGCGACGGCGTACGTGGAGTGGGTGTGCACGACGCCGCCGACATCGGGCATGTTCCGGTACACGTAGGCGTGCGCGGCGGTGTCGCTCGAGGGGGCGCGGTCGCTTCCGGGCGTCCCCTCGACCACGGTGCCGTCGAGGTGGCACAGGATCATGTTCTCCGGGGCCAGGTCGTCGTACGAGACGCCGGAGGGCTTGATGACGAAAAGATCGGCGCCGGGAACCCGGCCCGAGACGTTTCCGCCGGTCCACACGACCAGGCCGTAGCGCACCAGCTCCGCGTGCAGCGAGGCTACCTCCGCCCTCGTCCGAGCGATGGCGACTTCCGTCTTCACCCCGCTGACATAGCTGTCGCGCTCGGTGGCGGATGCGGACACGGGCGACTCCTTCGTCTATCGATACCCCGGCGTAACGATCTATGTGACCGTTCACATTGCGACAATGTAACCGGGCGGGGCCACCGGCTGTCAAGCGGCGGCGATCTCAGGTTGGTAACGGAGGCCGTCAGCCGTGCCGGTGGGGCCCCGTCGAACGCCGGACGATGAGTTCCGGCACGATCGTGCTCGCCGCAGCCTCGATGCCGTCTGCAGGGCCGAGCAGCAGGTCGACGCACCGCCGACCGAGCTCGGCGAAGTCCTGGCGCACCGTGGTGAGCGGAGGCCAGAAGTGCGCGGCCTCGGGGATGTCGTCGAACCCGACGACGCTGATGTCCCCCGGAACGTCGAGCCCCTCGTCGCGGATGGCGTGGATGAGCCCGAGCGCCATCTGGTCGTTCGACGAGAAGATCGCCGTGAAGTCCCGCACCCGCAGCAGCTCGCGACCCGCGTAGTACCCGAATTCCGCGGTCCAGTCCCCGAGGATCGGTGCGGTGGTGGGGATGTCGTTCGCACTCATCTCCTCGAGGAACCCGCGCATGCGCGCCTCCGCCTCGATCCAGTCCTGGGGCCCCGCGAGGTGATAGATGCTGCGGTGGCCGAGGTCGATCAGGTGCTTCGTCGCGAGCCGCGCGCCGGCGATCTGGTCGACCGAGAGGGCGTGCTGCGGATCCACCTCGGCCGATTGAAGCGTCACGTACGGCAGATCGAGCTGCTGGGCGGCGAGCGCGCGGAACACGCGCGACTGCGGCGCGATGACGACCAGCCCCTCGATCGACTGCGCCGTGAGGTGCGCGAGTCCCTCCGGGATCGAATCGGGGTCCTGCGGCGCGATGTTGGCCGTGCTCACCCAGTAGCCGCGGGCGCGCGCCGCCGCCTCGATCGCGGCGATGCTCGAGGCCGGGCCGTACTGGTTGCTGGACGCCGACAGGATGCCGATGGTCTGCGAGCGGCTCGTGACCAGGGCGCGCGCGGCGCGATTGGGCCGGTACTGCACGCGGGACATGACTTCGAGCACCCGCGCCTTCGTCTCCGGCCGGATGCTGGGATGGTTGTTGATCACCCGTGACACCGTCTGGTGCGAGACATCCGCGAGGCGCGCGACATCGCGGATGCTCGGGCGGCGGCCCGCCGCTTCGTCGCTCATGGGTCGTACTCCCGGGGTTCCGCGATGCGCACGGTCACACGCTCACGAGTCATTATGACACCTTGCCGCCGCCGCGCATGTGACTGTCACATCTGCGTCGCCCGCGATCCTCGATGAGTCTCGCCGAGACGTCCTGGAGGGGCGTACGCTGAGGCGCATGGCGGAATTCGCCAAGTACCTGCCCCTGAGCAATCGGGCATCGGCAGATGAATCGGGCGTGACGAGCGACCGTCGGTCGGCGATCGCCGGCACGGTCGAGGAGGCCGCGCGCCTGCTCGCGGGGGCGAGCGAGGACGACACCGTCCACCTCGTGCGCGCACGGCGCTTCCTCGAGGAGGCCGGCCTCGGCACCGGGGCGTCGGGCGGCACCGCCGGCGATCTCATCCGGCTCGCGGACACCCTCCGGTCGGGCCGGCGCCGCAGCACCCGACTCCTGGTGCGCACGACCCGCGCTCTGCTCGTCCTCGGCGACAGTCTCGGCGTCTCGCCGTCACTCGATCCGATGGTGAGCGGTTCGGTGGCCCTCATGGCTGCCGGCACGGCGCCCTTCGACCGGCGCGCGGTGCTGCGCGGGCACACCGTGCGTGCGAGCGATGAGGGGTGGGTGTTCGGCCACGGCCCGGTGCTCGAGGGTCCGGGGCGCGGCATCCTGCGCTTCGTCCTCGCCCTGGATGACGTGCCTCCCCAGCCCGTCAGCTCCCGGCGATGAGATCCCGGTAGAAGCCGATCCCGCGCAGCCAGACGTCGACGCGGATGCGTTCGTCATGGGCGTGCAGGGCGTCCCGCTCCGCGCGGGTGAGGTGGAAGGGCGCGAACCGGTAGACGTGGTCGCTGATCGCCGTGAACCAGCGGCTGTCGCTCGCACCGAGCTGGATGTAGGGCGTCGGCACGATGTCCTCGCCGAGCGCCGATCCGATCGCGCCGGCGATCCGACGCCACGCGTCGCCCCGCCAGGGCGAGACGGGTGACGGATCCGATGCGTGACGCACCTCGAGCTCGATGCCGTCGTCGTCGATCACCGCCCGCAGGCGAGCGGTCGCCGAGGCGACCGTGTCACCGGTGAGCAGCCGCACGTTGACGGCGGCGCGCGCGGTCGTCGCCAGCACGTTCTCGCCCGGGGCGCCGTGCAGCTCCGTCACCACGGCGGTCGTACGCACCAGGGCGTTCGTCTCGGGGCCGATCCGGGCGAACACCGCGGCGACGAGTGGGCCCGTCACCCGCAGCCGGGTGAAGAGGAACCGGAGGGGCGCCGGCGCATGCGGCGCGAGCGTCGCGAGCATGGCGCGGACCGGCGCGCTGACCCGACGCGGGAACGGATGCCGGTGCACGCGCGTGATGGCGCGGGCGAGACGGGCGGTGGCGGGCCGTGCCGGTGGTGTCGACGCGTGGCCCCCCGCCTCCCGCGCCGTGAGCCACGCCGTCATGATGCCACGCTCGGCGACGCCGATCATGGCGGTCTGCCGCACGACGCCGGGGAGCACCCCGTCCACGACCGCCCCTCCCTCATCGAGCACCAGGCCCGGGCGCACGTCCCGCGCACGCAGGTGCGCCACGATCGCCGCGGCACCGTCGCCCGCCGTCTCCTCGTTGTGACCGAAGGCGAGATAGACGTCGCGGCGCGGCCGGAACCCCTCCCCGAGGAGCAGCTCCACAGCCTCCATGATCGCGACGAGCGCCCCCTTGTCATCGATCGCGCCGCGCGCGTGCACGGCGGCATCGGGGCCGCTTCCGACGAGCTCCGCGCCGAACGGGTCGTGCTGCCATTCCTCGGGGACGACGGGGACGACGTCCTGGTGCGCCATCAGCACGAGCGGGGCCGATGCCGACGCGCCCGGCCAGCGGTAGAGGAGCGCATGCCCCGCCACGACCTCTCGCTCGAGCGCGGCATGAACCCGCGGATAGAGACGGCGCAGCGCCGCGTGGAACTCGTCGAAGCGCGCCACGTCGATCAGCGTCGTGTCGGCGTGCGACACGGTCGGGATGCGCAGCAGTTCGCGGAAGCGATCCAGGGAGGTCTCCACGCCGCCGAGCCTAACGGGGACCCCCGCGAGTACGGTGGACCCATGACCGCCGACTCCTCCCCCGGCTTGCGCTGGGGCATCCTCGCCACGGGCCTCATCGCGAACATGTTCACCGCCGACCTCCGCACCGCCGGTCTCGACGTCCGCGCCGTGGGGTCGCGGGGCGGCGAATCCGCTCGTGCGTTCGCCGACCGCTTCGAGATCCCGCGCGCCCACGCGTCCTACGAGGCGCTGGTCGCCGACGACGACGTCGACATCGTCTACGTCGCCACGCCGCATCCGATGCACGCCGAGAACGCCCTCCGCGCGATCGAGCAGGGAAAGCACGTGCTCGTCGAGAAGGCGTTCACCCTGAACGGCGCCGAGGCGGCGCGCGTGCGCGACGCCGCAGCGGCGCAGGGCGTGCTCGCCATGGAGGCGATGTGGACCCGGTACCTCCCCCACATGGTGCGCATCCGCGAGATCATCGCGTCCGGTGCGCTCGGCGAGATCCACGCCGCGCACGCCGACCACTCGCGATCCCTGCCCGTCGACCCCTCGCACCGCCTCAACGCGCTCGAGCTCGGTGGGGGCGCCCTGCTCGACCTGGGCATCTACCCGGTGTCGTTCGTGTGGGACGTCCTCGGCGCTCCCACCTCGATCGCCGCACGAGGTCGCCTCGGGGAGACGGGGGCCGACACGGAGGTCGCCACCGTGTTCACGCACGAGGGCGGCGCCGTCTCGACCACACTGTCCTCCTCGCGGGCGGCGGGACCGGTCACCGCATACGTCACCGGCACCGAGGCCTACATCGACATCGCGGCCTCCTGGTACGAGGCCACCTCGTTCCGCGTGCTCCGCGCCGACGGCGAGGTCGTCGAGGAGTTCGTCTCCGACGTCGCCGGTCGCGGGATGCAGTATCAGGCGCTCGCCGCCGAACGCATCATCGCCGAGGGCAAGCTCGACAGCGATGTGCTGCCCATCGCGGAATCCGTCGCCATCATGGGCGCCCTCGACGAGATCCGCGCGCAGATCGGCGTGCGCTACCCCGGAGAGGCCTGAGATGCCCGATCCCACGACTCCCCGCGTCGCGGTCTATCTGGACTTCGACAACATCGTGATGAGCTGGTACGACCGGGTGCACGGCCGCAACGCCTACTCGCGCGATCGGCAGAAGATCGCCGAGAACTCGAAGGACCCCGAGGTCGCCGAGAAGCTCTCGCGCGCGACGGTCGACGTCGGAGCGATCATCGACTACGCCGCGTCGTTCGGCACGCTCGTGCTCACCCGCGCCTACGCGGACTGGTCCTCACCCGTCAACGCGGAGTACCGCACGCAGCTCGTCGCGCGCGCGGTCGATCTCGTGCAGCTGTTCCCTGCCGCCGCGTACGCGAAGAACGGGGCCGACATCCGCCTCGCCGTCGATACGGTCGAGGATCTCTTCCGCCTCCCCGACCTCACGCACGTGGTGATCGTCGCCGGCGACTCGGACTACGTGCCGCTCGCCCAGCGCAGCAAGCGGCTGGGTCGGTTCGTGGTGGGCGTCGGCGTCGCCGGGTCGACCGCGAAGTCGCTCGCTGCCGCGTGCGACCGGTTCGACGCCTACGATTCGCTGCCGGGCGTCACTCCTCCCGAGCCCACCAAGAAGGAGGAGTCGGCCTCCCGGGCCCGCGCCCGCAAGCGCTCCGTCGACCCGGCCGCCGACCTGCTCGAACGCGCCCTGCGACTGGAGAACGACAAGGATCCGTCGCAGTGGCAGCACGCGTCGGCGGTGAAGAGCCTCATCACCCGCCTCGACTCGTCGTTCAGCGAGAAGGCCCTCGGGCACCGCAGCTTCACCGAGTTCATCACCGCGCACCCCGACATCGCCGAGATCGACGAGACCGACAACATCGTGCGGATACGGCTGGTGCCCGACAAGCGCTGACGCGCGGGCCTCACGAGCGCGGCGAGCGCGTGCTCCACAGGGCCGCCCAGACGAGGGCGGGCTGGAAGAAGAGCCGCACGAGGCGCTTCACGTCGGTGTCGAGCCCGAACCCGTCGCGCCGCTGCGCGAACTGGGAGAGGTTGCCGGGGAAGACGGCGACGAAGAACGCCGCGAGGAGCGCGCCGACGCGGCGGCGTTCCTTCGGGAGGACGACGAGCGACGCGCCCAGCATGATCTCGACGACCCCGGACGCGACGACGACCGCGTCCTCGTCGATCGGGACGATCTCGGTCGTCCACGGCGGCACCTGGGCGCGGAATTCCCGGCGCGCCCAGAATAGGTGGCTGATGCCGGCGAACACCATGGCGGCCGCGAGCAGCCGGCGTACGAAGGTCCTCATGCGCACAGTCCATCGTGCCGAGCGCCCGATGTCGAGTCCCGGCAGTCAGCGCCGGCTCGTGCTCCACCACGCCCACAGCACGAGCGGCGGCTGCAGGAAGAGCCGGATGAGGCGTGCCCGGTCGGTCCGCATCATCGGCGCCGCGCGTCCGGTGCGCCACTGGTGCACGTTGCCGGGGAACACGGCCACGAAGAACGCCGCGACGGCGATGCCCACCCGTCGCCGCTCGCGCGGGAGGGCCAGAAGCGCGGCGCCGAGGCCGATCTCGGCGACTCCGGAGCCGACGACGATCGCGTCCTTGTCGGTACGCAGGAGCGATACCGCCCAGTCCGGGACGACGATGCGGTAGCCGCGCCGGCCCCAGGTCAGGTGCGAGGCGCCCGCACCGAGGAGGAGGGCGGCGAGCGCGATGCGCGCGACGGTGCGCGCAACCTCGGTCGCGCCGCGCGGGCGGCGGCGGCGGCTCATTCCGCGGGCCCGTCGGCGGCCGCGCGTTCCTCGGCAGCAGCGAGCGCCGCGACGGCCTGCGAGATGAACGTCCGGTAGTCCTCGAGCCTGTCCTCGACGACCATGGCGCGCAGGACGACCTCGTCCACGGCGCCGAGGTATGCGGCGAGCCCGTCGATCGCCCCCTCGGCGGTGTTCGCGCCGGCGGGCGGCAGCACGGTGTCCTCGATACCGAAACCGAGCCGTTCGAAGTTCGCCGCGTAATTGCCGTAGCGCGCGTAGCGGGCGGCCTCCTGCAGCATCCGCCCTCTCGCGGCCGGGTCGAAGGCCGTCCGCACGTACAGCGAGACGCCGGTGGCAGGACCCTCCAGGTGCGCCTCGACGGCCTGCGCGGCCGCGGCGTCGGGGGTGAGCCAGCTGAGCAGGGGGCCGTCCGCATCCGTCACGGCGAGGCGCCGCATGCGCGGTCCGAGCGCGCCGACCATGATCCGCATGCCGCGCGCGGCACGGATGCGGGCGATGCCGTCCCGCAGCAGACCGAGCTGGCCGGTGCGGGCGTTCCCGGACCCGAGCCCGAGCACGAGGCGCTCGTCCGGGATGTCCGCCTCCTCGAGCGCGCGGAGCACGGCATCGGGTGCGCGCCGGTCGAGGGGCACGACCCCGGTGGCGAGCCGGATGCGGGATGTCACCCGGGCAGCGGCACCGAG
The DNA here is from genome assembly GCA_031555335.1 of Microbacterium sp. Taxonomy (GTDB): domain Bacteria; phylum Actinomycetota; class Actinomycetes; order Actinomycetales; family Microbacteriaceae; genus Microbacterium. The sequence goes on along the minus strand of JAVBUN010000174.1, from coordinate 5,586 downwards.
GGCGGCGATCGCATCGCCGTCGGGGGTGTCATTGACCCAGAGCGCGTGGAATCCGGCCTCTTCGACGGACTCGGCGATACGGGCGATCAGGTCGGGGCCGAGAGCCCCGGCGACGCCGATCGAGACGGCGGCATTCGTGCTGGTCATCCTCCGAGCATGCCACCACGCACGACGACCGCCACCCCCGGGAGGGTGACGGTCGTCGTGTCGGATCGGGTCAGGCTGCGGCAGCCAGCACGGCAGCCGTGACCGAGATCCGACCGTCCGCCGCATCCACGTGCACCGTCCCCCCGTCGCCCAGGGCACCGCTGACGAGCAGATCGGCGATCCTGTCGTCGATCTCGCGCTGGATCAGCCGCCGCAGCGGGCGGGCGCCGTACTCGGGCTCGTACCCGTGCTCGGCGAGCCAGTCCACCGCGGCGTCCGACACCTCGAACGCGATCTCGCGGGTCGCGAGCCGGGCCGAGGTCGTACCGAGCATGAGCGACACGATCCGGCGGAGCTGCGGCAGGTCGAGCTTGCGGAACAGCACGATCTCGTCGATGCGGTTGAGGAACTCGGGGCGCATCGCCTCGCGCACCTTCGCCATCACACGATCGCGCAGATCCTTCTCGGAACCGAAGCCGGTGGCCCCGCCGCCGTCGGCGATGAACCCGATCGCGCCCGAGCGGGACGCGAGGAACTCCGCGCCGAGGTTGGAGGTCATCACGATCACCGTGTTGCGGAAGTCGACCGTCCGCCCCTGCCCGTCGGTGAGGCGGCCGTCGTCGAGCACCTGCAGCAGCAGGTTGAACACGTCGGGGTGCGCCTTCTCGATCTCGTCGAACAGCACGACCGCGTAGGGGTTGCGGCGCACCCGCTCGGTGAGCTGCCCGGCCTCGTCGTAGCCGACGTATCCCGGAGGGGCGCCGACGAGCCGGGACACCGTGTGGCGTTCTCCGAACTCGCTCATGTCGAACCGGATCACGGCGTTCTCGTCGTCGAACAGCGAATCGGCGAGGGTCTTGGCCAGCTCCGTCTTGCCGACGCCCGTCGGGCCGAGGAAGAGGAACGAGCCGATCGGACGTCGCGGGTCGCCCATGCCGGTGCGATTGCGGCGTACCGCCGTCGCGACGGCGGCCACCGCCGCATCCTGGCCGACCACGCGGTCGTGCAGCTCCTGCTCGAGGGTGCCGAGCCGCTCGCGCTCCGTCTCGGTCAGCCGGTTCACCGGGATTCCGGTGGCGCGGCTGATGACGGCGGCGATCTGCGCCTCGTCGACGACCGCGTCGGTGCGGTGCGACGCTCCCGCCGCCTCGTCGATACGCGCGCTCAGCCGGGCGATGTCGTCACGCAGACGCGACGCCTCCTCGTACCGCTCGGCAGCGACCGCCGCGTTCTTCTCCGACTCCAGTGTCGCAAGCTCGGCGAGCAGCGCGGTCGTGTCGACCGTGACGCCCAGCCGCAGCCGCAGCCGTGCGCCCGCCTGGTCGATCAGGTCGATCGCCTTGTCGGGAAGCACCCGCTCGGTGAGGTACCGGTCGCTGAGCTCCACGGCGGCGCGGAGCGCCTCGTCGGTGTAGGTCACCCGGTGGTGCTCCTCGTACGCCGCGCGAAGACCGCGCAGGATCTCGACGGCATCCGTGAGCGAGGGCTCCCCCACCCGCACGGGCTGGAACCGACGCTCGAGCGCCGGGTCCTTCTCGATCACGCGGTACTCCTTGAGGGTCGTCGCACCCACGAGGTGCAGGTCGCCCCGGGCGAGGCGCGGCTTCAGGATGTTGCCGGCGTCCATCGCACCGTCGCCGCCCGCACCCGCGCCGACGACCGTGTGCACCTCGTCGAGGAACACGATCACGTCGCCGCGGAGCGCCGCGATCTCGTCCATCGTCTTGGTGAGGCGCTCCTCGAAGTCGCCGCGGTAGCGGGCACCCGAGAGCATGGCGGCGAGGTCGAGCGCGATGACGCGCTTGCCGCGCAGCTGCTCGGGGACCTCGTCGGCGACGATCGCGCGCGCGAGCCCCTCGACGATGGCGGTCTTGCCGACGCCGGCCTCGCCGATGAGCACCGGGTTGTTCTTGGTGCGGCGGCTGAGGATCTCGATGGTCTGCTCGATCTCGTCGGCCCGGCCGATGACAGGGTCGAGTCCGCCCGCCGCCGCACGTGCGGTGAGGTCGTCGCCGTAGGTGTCGAGCATCGGGGTCTCGGATGCGGCGGCCGCGGGCGCAGCGTTCGGCTCGCCGTTCGGGGTCACGGTCTCCCGCAGCCCCTGCGTGAGCGCCTCGGCGGTCACGCCCGCCTCGGCGAGCACGCGTCCGGCCGGGCTGTCCTGCGCGAGGACGAGTGCGAAGAAGAGGTGCTCGGGATCGATGTACGTCGATCCCGACGAACGCGCCACCTGGAACGCGTGGAACAGCGCACGCTGCACGGACGAGGTAACGACCGCGCCGTCGACGTCCGCCGCGGGTCCGCTCTGGGGCAGGCGCGCCTCGGCGCCGCGCGCGATCGCGTCGGGGTCGACGCCCACGCGCGACACCGCGTCGCGGGCGGGCGAATCCTGCACGAGAGCGTGCAGGACGTGCAGCGCGTCGAGCTCCCGCTGCCCGCGGGCGAGCGCGAAGCGTCCCGCATCCTGGAGCAGCTCCTGGGTGCGGGCGCTCAAGAAACGGCTGAGGTCGATGGAACGGGCGGCTCGGGCCTGCTCGCCCTGCAGGTACCGGGCGAGGAAGTCGTCGAACGCGCTGCCGCCGTCGACGCCGTCCGCCGGGGTGAAGTCTTCGGGCATGGGGTGCCTCCTGGTCGATATGAGCCGCATCGGCTCAACTCTATTTTATGGAGTTGAGCACAGCGGTATCAACTTAAACGATCGACAGCCCCGACTATTCCCGGGCTACGCTCGAAGCCCGCTGACCGCCCCGCCGAGGAGTCGACCATGCCCCGATCGACGGACACCGCCCCGTCGGCCCCGCCTCGTACCGCCGTTCGCGAGTTCGCACGCGGGGCGGCGACGCTCCTGGGCGGATTCGGATGGTGGCGGATACGCCCGGGGCTCATGCTGCTCGGGCTGGTCCCCGCCGCGATCGTCAGCCTGCTGCTCGGCGCCGGGTTGATCACGCTCGGGTTCTGGATCGCTCCGCTCACCGACACCCTGACGCCGTTCGCGGACGGCTGGCCGGGGCTCTGGTCCACCGTTCTGCGGGTCGCGGTCGGCACGGCGGTCTTCGGCGCCGCACTGCTCCTCGCGGCGACGACGTTCACCGCCCTCACCCTGCTCATCGGCGAGCCCTTCTACGACCGCATCTGGCGCGGCGTCGAGCAGCGGGAGTCACCCGACCAGCCCGACACGGACCCCGGCTTCTGGTCCGGCGTCTCGGATGCGGTCTCGCTCATCGTCCGCGGCATCCTGGCGGCGCTAGTCGCCTTCGCGATCGGACTGATCCCCTTCGTCGGGGGCGCCCTGGGCGCGGTCACGGGCGTCCTGCTGTCGGGGTGGATCCTCGCCGACGAGCTCTCGGCCCGCGCGATGACGGCGCGCGGCATCCCGGCTGCCGAACGACGGCGGATGCTGCACGGCAGCCGGGCCCGAGCGCTCGGGTTCGGGGTGGCGACGCAGTTGTGCTTCCTCGTGCCGCTCGGGGCGGTGCTCACCATGCCCGCCGCGGTGGTCGGGGCGACGCGCCTGGCACGGGATCTGCGCGAGGCGGACCCGGCGCCTGCGGCCGCCGGCGCCTGAAGAGCGCTGCGGGAACTCGCCGATCACCCCGATCCCCGCACACGGCAGCACGCGGGAGCCGATACGCTGGTTTCAGTCGTTCCGAAGGAGTGCCATGTTCATCGTCTCCCTGCTGCTGTTCCTGCTCGGGATGTTCGCCCTCGGCATCTCGTTCTCGGTGGCCGGACTCCAGGCGGTGCTCTTCGTCGGCGGCATCCTGCTGATCTCCCTCGCCATGGCGCTGCCGATCCACCTCCGCGCGAAGTAGCCCGCCGCCGGCTCAGTCCGCGGGGAGTGTCTCGCTCAGTCCGCGGGGAGCGTCTCGCCGAACGGACGTTCGTGCAGCCCCTGCAGCGCGCTCGTGAGATCCGGCACACCGCTCCCGAAGATCGCATCCAGCTCGGCCAGCCGCGCATCCGCCTCCGCGAGCGTCGTCGCGCCCTTCGTCGTCACCCGCAGATCCGACGCGGATCCGGCGTGCGCGGTCGCGTCCTCGACGAGCCCCTCGGCGGCGAGCGTCTTGACCGCGGTGTGCGCCGTCTGCACGGTGATCTGCGACCGACGCGCGAGCTCGGAGAAGGAGATGCCGGGCATGCCCTGCACGTGGGCGAGCAGGCCGTACTTGCGCGTGGAGAGCCCGAGGTCCTTCAGCGCGGCATTCAGTCGACCGTCCCAGACGGCCGAGACCGTGAGCAGTGCGATGACCGGACTGAAGGGCGGCCGCTGGCCGGCAGCGGGGGTCTGCGGCGCGGCGTCGTCTCCCATGGACTCCATGCTATCGGCGCGGTCAGGGGCGGGCAGTAGCGTGAGGGGGTGACCTTCTCCCCCGATGCGCTGCGCCCCCGGCCCGATGCCCCGGACCAGCCGGCCGCGGATGCCGCGGACCGGCTCATCCTCGACGAGTCCGCCGCGGCGCGCGCCGACCTCTCGGGGAACGACATCGCGGTGATCGCCGACGGCGACGGGGCGCTCGCCCTCGGCGCGGCGGCGGCCGCATCCGGGGTCGTCCGCGTCCACCAGGACTCCCTCGCCGGGGAGCGTGCACTGGCGGCGAGCGCGGTCAGAGCGGGCCTCGGCGACGCCGTCGCCTCGCTGCCGCTCGGCGCCGGGCTGCTCACCGGTGCGCGCGTCGTGCTGGTGCGGCTGCCGAAATCGCTCGATCAGCTGCGCGACATCGCCGGGACGATCGCGGCGCACGCGGCGCCGGACGTGCGGGTCTACGCGGGCGGTCGCCTGAAGTACATGACGGTCGCGATGAACGACGTGCTGGGCGAGTTCTTCGGCCGCATCGACGTGTCGCACGCCCGCCAGAAGTCGCGCGTGCTGATCGCCCGGGAACCGCGGGACGGTCGGGATCCCGCACCGCGCCGCGCCGTGCACGACGGCCTCACGGTCTGCGCCTTCGGCGGTGCGTTCGCCGGCACGGCGATCGACATCGGCACGCGGTTTCTCCTCGAGGCGCTGCCGACCGAGCTTCCGAGCGACGGCGCGGTCATCGATCTCGCGTGCGGCACCGGTGTCGTCGCGACCCGGCTCGCGCAGCAGCATCCGTCGCGCCTCATCCACGCCTCCGACGCATCGGCGATCGCCGTGGCGTCCGCGCGGGCGACGGCCACGGCGAACGGCGTCGCGGATCGCGTGACGGTGGTGCGCGACGACGCGCTGTCGACCGTGGCCGATGCCGCTGCGTCCTTCATCGCGCTCAATCCCCCGTTCCACTCCGGCGCGGCCGTCGACACCGGGCTCGCAGCGCACCTGTTCGCCGATGCTGCGCGCGTGCTGCGTCCGGGCGGGGAGCTCTGGACGGTGTGGAATTCGGCCCTGCGCTACCGGTCCGAGCTCGAGTCGATCGTCGGCCCGACGCGCCAGATCGCCCGCAACGACAAGTTCACCGT
>JAVBUN010000097.1:0-5448 GCA_031555335.1 Microbacterium sp. | reverse complement strand
CCGACGCCGATGCGCGCCGTTCTCTTCCGTGCAGTGTTCGTCAAAAGTGTTCCTCTCGCGTCGTCCCCCGGCGCGACCGACGCTAGCCGGTTCCGGGATGTCGCGTTCAGAGATTCCACAGGGAGCACGAGAGCGCCGGATACGGCGTCCCACAACCGGGAGCCACCGGCATCCGGCCGCCCGCGGCCTCCGGCGACCGGGCATGTCACCGGATTCGGAGATCTCACCGGATTCGGCCCCACAGCCCGCACGCAGCCCGAATCCCGTGAGATCCCCGAATCTCGTGACACCGCGACCGTGGATGCGGCGTACCCGCGGCACTGCGTGCGCGACGCCGGCAGCCCGCGACACCAGCAATCCAGCACCGCGGATGCCGCGCACGGCACCGCCGGACGCTTCCGCCCCGGACTGCCCCACCCGCCGTCCAAGACATGTCACCGGATTCGGAGATCTCACCGGATTCGGACCCACAACCCGCACGCGGCCCGAATCCCGTGAGATCCCCGAATCTCGCGACACCGGATGCGGCGCACGGCACCCCACGACACCGCGACACCGCGACCCCACGTGACACCGGCACCCCGCGACCCCACGGCATATCGACACCCCACGGACACCGGATGCGGCGCACCCGCGCCCGTGTACGGGCTCAGCGGGCGCGCGGGTGGGATGTCGCGTAGACGTCGCGCAGCGTGTCGACGCTCACGTGGGTGTAGATCTGCGTCGTCGCGACCGAGGAATGGCCGAGCAGCTCCTGCACGACTCGCACATCCGCGCCGCCCTGGAGCAGGTGGGTGGCGAACGAGTGCCGCAGGGTGTGCGGGGAGACGTGGGCGTCCAGCGCCGCGCGCTCCGCCGCCGACTGCATCACCGCCCACGCACTCTGCCGCGACAGCGGAGCACCGCGGGCGCCGAGGAAGAGCCGCGGGGTGCCGTGGCCGCGCCGCGCCAGCTCCGGTCGGGCTCGGGTCAGGTAGGCCTCGAGCGCGGCCCGGGCGTACGACCCGACCGGCACGATGCGTTCCTTCGCGCCCTTGCCGCGCACGCGCAGCACATCGCCGTGCACGAGGTCGTCGACATCGAGCTGCACGGCCTCCGATACGCGGGCGCCGGTCGCGTACAACAGCTCGACGAGCGCACGATCGCGGATGGCGACGATCTCGGCCGGGGCCTCCGAGCCCGGGGCGGGTCCCGCGGCGTCCAGCAGCGCCTCGACCTGCGCGATCGTGAGGGCCTTCGGCAGACGGCGCGGAAGCTTCGGCGGGCGCAACGGCTCGGTGGGGTCGGTGTCGCGGATCCCCTCCCGCACGAGGAACCGGTGCAGCCCCCGCACCGAGGACTGCAGCCGCGCGAGCGAGGTCGCGGCCGGCCGCGGTTCGGCGCCGGCACGTTCGGCCACGAAGGTGCTCACCCGCTCTGGCGTCACCTCGTCGAGCTCGGTGACCCCGTGCTCGGTCAGCCACGCTGCATACCCCGCGAGGTCGCGCCGGTACGCATCCAGCGTGTGCGCCGAGAGCCCGCGCTCGATGGTCACGTGCCGCAGGTACACCTCGATGGCGCGCTCGACCCGCACGTCAGGACTCCGCGCCGACCCGTCTCAGCCGCTCCGCCGCCGCGAAGAGACCGGCCATGACGATCCCGTTCCGGATGCGGCCCTCGAGCACCGCCGTCACGGCGTCCTCGAGAGGGATCCACGCCATCCGGATGTCGGCCTCCTCGTCCTCGCGCGCGAACGCCTCGAGGGGGCTGAGCCCACGCGCCAGGAACAGGTGGACGACCTCGTCGCTGCCACCGGGAGAGGTGAACATGCTCACGAGCGGCTCCCAGGACGCGGCCGCGAGGTCGACCTCCTCGGCGAGCTCACGACGCGCGGCGTCGGCCGGGTCCTCCCCCGGCACGTCGAGGAGACCCGCCGGCAGCTCCCAGTCGCGCTGTCGGATCGGATGCCGGTACTGCTGGATCAGCAGCACCCGCCCCCGTTCGTCGAGCGCGACGACGGCGGCCGCCCCGGGATGGTCGACGTACTGGCGGACGATCTCGCCGTCGTTGTACCGCACGGTGTCGGAGCGGAGATCCCACACCCGCCCCTCGAACACGAGATCGCTCGCCGCGACCTGCGCGTCGACGGGTTCGTCGCGCAGGTCCGCGGCGGCGTCAGTCATTCTCGACGTCGAACAGCTCGCTGGAACGGTGCCGCTCGAGGGCGGCGCCGACGAGTCCGCGGAACAGCGGATGCGGCGCTGTCGGGCGCGAGCGCAGCTCGGGGTGCGCCTGGGTCGCGATGTAGTACGGGTGCACGTCCCGCGGCAGCTCGACGTATTCGACGAGGCCCAGCTCCGGATTGACGCCGGAGAACACGAGGCCCGCCTCGGCCAGCTGATCGCGGTACGCGTTGTTGACCTCGTAGCGGTGCCGGTGCCGTTCGGACGCCTCCGTCGCGCCGTACACCTCGGCGGCGATGGAGCCCTCGCTCAGCTGCGCCGGGTAAAGGCCGAGTCGCATGGTGCCGCCGAGGTCGCCGCGGTCGATGATGTCGACCTGCTCGGCCATGGTCGCCACGACCGGGAACTCGGTGTCGGGGTCGAACTCGCTCGAGGACGCCCCCGGGAGATTGGCCTCGTGACGCGCGTACTCGATGACCATGCACTGCAGGCCGAGGCAGATGCCGAGCGTCGGGATGCCCTGCTCGCGCGCGAAGCGCAATGCGCCGAGCTTGCCCTCGATGCCCCGGATGCCGAAGCCGCCCGGAACGACGATGCCGTCGACGGCGGAGAGGGCCTTGGCCGCGCCCTCGGGCGTCTCGCAGCTGTCCGAAGGGATCCACGTGATCGAGACGTGGGTCTCCTGCGCGAAACCGCCGGCCTTCAGCGCCTCGGTCACCGAGAGGTAGGCGTCGGGCAGGTCGATGTACTTGCCCACCAGGCCGATCGTGACCTCGTGCTTCGGGTTGTGCACCGCGCCGAGCACCTGCTGCCACCGGGACCAGTCGACATCCGCCGCCTTCGCGAGCCCGAGCGCGCGCACGATGTAGTCGTCGAGGCCTTGATCGTGGAGCATCGTCGGGATGTCGTAGATGCTCGGCACGTCTACCGCGTTCACCACGGCGGTCTCGTCGACGTCGCACATCAGCGCGATCTTGCGCTTGTTCGACTCGGTCACGGGACGGTCGCTGCGCAGCACCAGCGCGTCCGGCTGGATGCCGATCGAGCGCAGGGTCGCGACCGAGTGCTGGGTGGGCTTGGTCTTCTGCTCCCCCGAGGCTCCCATGAACGGCACGAGCGACACGTGGGCGAAGAAGACGTTCTGCCGACCGAGCTCGTGACGGATCTGCCGAGCCGATTCGATGAACGGCTGGGACTCGATGTCGCCGACCGTGCCGCCGATCTCGGTGATGATGACGTCGGGGCGGGGCTCCTCGGACGCCTGCAGCCGCATCCGGCGCTTGATCTCGTCGGTGATGTGCGGGATGACCTGGACGGTGTCGCCGAGGTACTCGCCGCGGCGCTCGCGGGCGATCACCTGCGAGTAGATCTGTCCGGTGGTGACGTTCGCTGCCTGGCTGAGCTCGATGTCGAGGAATCGCTCGTAGTGACCGATGTCGAGATCCGTCTCCGCCCCGTCGTCGGTCACGAAGACCTCGCCGTGCTGGAACGGGTTCATCGTCCCCGGATCGACGTTCAGATACGGGTCGAGCTTCTGCATCACGACGCGCAGACCGCGGGCGGTGAGGAGGTTGCCGAGGCTGGCGGCCGTCAGACCCTTGCCCAACGAGGAGACGACACCGCCCGTCACGAAGATGTGCTTGGTGATGTCGTCGTTCATACCGTGCGAGGGACCTGATTCAGGAGAGTGCGTCACGGGCTTCCATCCTATCAGCGGGTCGGCCGTGCGAGGGCGAGCAGCTCCCGCGCGTGTGTCAATGCCGCATCCGAGTCTGCCAACCCGGAGAGCAGTCGTGCCATCTCGGCCTCGCGCGCTTCGCCGTCGAGGCGCTGCACGCTCGAGGAGGTGACCGAGCCGTCGTTCGCCTTGACGACGCTGAGATGGTTGTTGGCGAAGGCCGCGACTTGCGCGAGATGGGTGACGGCGATCACCTGCGAGGTCTGCGCGAGGCGCGCCAGGCGCCTGCCGACCTCGATGGCGGCAGCGCCGCCGATGCCCGCGTCGACCTCGTCGAACACGAAGGTGGGCACCGGATCGGTCCCGGCGATCACGACCTCGATCGCCAGCATGACGCGGCTGAGTTCGCCGCCGGACGCGCCGCGCGATACGGGACGGGGGTCCGCACCCGGATGCGGCGCGAGGAGGATCGCGACATCGTCGCGGCCGGCGGCGGTCTCCGCTCCCGCACCGACCGTCACCTCCACGCGGGCATCCGGCAGGGCGAGTGCGCGCAGCTCCTCGGTGACGGCGGCGCCGAGGCGCTCCGCCGCGCCGGTGCGGGCGGCGGTGAGGGCGGCGGCGGCCTCGTCGAGCGCGCGGGCGGCCTCATCGCGCTCCGCCTCCAGACGTTCCACGCGCGAGTCGTCGTCCTCGAGCTCCGCGAGCCGCAGTGCTCCGGTGGCTCCCAGCGCGATCGCCTGCTCGAGCGAGCCGTGCGCGCGGACGAGGCCTGCGAGCACGGCGCGGCGCTCCTCGACCGCGGCGAGCTCGGTCGGTCCGCTCTCGTCGAGGTCGGCGAGGTAGCTGGCCACCGTGGCCGCGAGGTCGGTCATGCGATAGCCGAGATCCGCGGCCTGCTCGGCGAGGCCCTGCAGGCTCTCGTCGCTGACCGCGGCACGTTCGAGCGCGCGGCGCGCCTCGCCAACGAGGGTCACCGCATCCGGCGCGTCGTCCTCGTTCGACAGCGCGGCGTGCGCGAGGGCCGCCGACTCGCGCAGTTCTTCGACGTTCGCGAGGCGCTCGGCACGCTGGGCGAGGGCCTCGTCCTCCCCCGCCGTGGGTTCGGCAGCCTCGATGTCGGCGAGGGCGGCGCGCAGGTCGTCGGCCTCGCGCGCGCGTTCGTCGCGCGCGGCGACCAGTCCGTCGAGCTCGCGCACCGTCGCGCGCGCGCGGTCGTAGGCGGCGCGGTAGGCGGCGAGGGCGATCGCGACGGGTTCACCGCCGAAGCGGTCGAGGGCATCGCGCTGCGCGGCGGCCGTCCGCAGCCGCAGCTGGTCGGACTGGCCGTGCACGACGACCAGCAGGTCCGCAAGGTCCGCGAGCACGCCGACCGGCGCGGAGCGACCGCCGACCGTCGCGCGACTGCGCCCCTCGCTGTTGAGCGTGCGGCCGAGCATGAGCTCGGCGCGTCCGCCTGCCAACGGTTCCACGTCACCGCCCGCGTCGCGCACCCGATCGGCGACGGGGCCCTCCTCGTCGACGAGCCACACGCCGTCGACCGATGCCGCGGCGGATCCGGCGCGTACCGCGCCCGAATCGGCGCGCTGGCCGAGCAGCAGCCCGAGG
>JAVBUN010000123.1:0-7972 GCA_031555335.1 Microbacterium sp. | reverse complement strand
CGTGATCGGCTTCGGATCGGCCACCGTGTACAAGCGGTTCGGCGCGCTGTGGCTCACCCTGGTCTACGTCGCGATCGCCGTGCTGTTCGTCGGGGCGCTCTGGCTGATCGGCCGCGCGAACGCCTGGATCGAGGTGTTCGGATGGTTCGCCGAGATCGGCGCCGGCGGGGTGGCGCTGCTCATGCTCGCCGCGATCGTCCTCGTCGCCGCGACGTCGTTTCCGGTGCTGCGCCGCACCACTCCCTGACGGCGCGGGTCACCCGATCGCGACAGCGGGCCTCGACTCCGAGCAGTGCGCTCGAGCCGGGGCCCGTTGTCGGCTGCACGCCTGTCGCCGTCAGTCGGCGGAGGGGATCGGCGCCGGGCGCCGGGAGTGCACGAACAGCCCGATGATGGCCGCGGCGGGGATCAGCAGCAGCAGCCCGGTCGCCGTCAGCAGGTCGCCGCCGATCAGCGAGGTGAAGTTCGCCAGGATGATCGACAACGTCCCGATCATCAGAACGACCGACAGTCCCGGCGCGATGATCGTGTTCCACGGCCGCTCGTCCGCCCGATCCCGGCGGAAGTACACCAGGACTGCGATCGAGGTGACGATGTACAGGAGCACGACCCCCGCGACCGCCAGCCCCGCGTACCAGCCGAAGAGCGTCAAGATCGGGTCGAGGCCGAGCAGCACGAACGGCAGCATGATGAGCGCGACGCAGCTGCTCTGCACGAGTCCCGCCCGACTCGGTGCGCGGAACCGGTTGGTCCGGGCGAGGGACGCCGGGAGGTCGCCGCCGCGTGCCATCGAGTGGAAGTAGCGGTTGATCATGTTGTGGAAAGCGAGCGCGCCTGCGAACAGCGAAGTGCACAGCAGGATGGCGGTCAGCGTGCCGGCCCACGGGCCGAGCATCGCGCTGATGGGGTCGATCACGAACGAGGTCGCGTCACCGGCGAGCGCAGCGGCCGCCGCATCCAAGACGTTGTCGGCCCCGTAATACGTGACCACCATCCACATGACGAACGCGAAGAACACGGCGATCGCCGCGACCGAAAGGTACGTCGCCCGCGGGATCGTCCGCTTCGGGTCCCGCGCCTCGCCGGAGTAGATCGCGGTCGATTCGAATCCGAACATCGACGCGATCGCGAACATGATCGCGATGCCAGGCGCGCCGGCGAAGATCGCCGTGGGCGAGAAGCTCGCGGCCACGTCCACCCCGTTCGCGCCCCCCGTGAACAGCACGCCGATCCCGAGAGCGAGCAGGATCAGGATCTCCGCGGCGACGAGCACCATGAGCACGCGGGCGCCGAGGCGGATGTTGCGGCTGCCGAAGAGATACACGGCCACGATCGCCAGCGCCGAGCACACCCACCACGGCACCTCGAGCGGCACCGCCGATGCGATGAGACCACTGACCGATACACCGAAGAGCGCATACATCGCGGCCTGGATGGCGTGGTACGAGAGCAGGGCGACCCAGGACGCCGAGCGACCGACCCGGGCTCCCAGGCTCATCGCGATGTACGTGTAGAACCCACCGCCGACACCGACTCGACGGCTCATCGCGATGTATCCGACGGCGAAGATCGCGATGATCGCGCCGACGATGAGGAACGCGCCCGGTGCGCCCGCGCCGTTCCCGAACGCGATCATCAGGGCGGCCGAACCGGCCATCCCGGTGAGGGGCGCCTGGGCCGAGAGGACGAAGAAGAAGATGTCCCATACCCCGACGACCCCCGCGTGCAGGTGGGTGGCAGGGCCTGAGGTGACACGTGCGGGTATCGCGACCATGCGCGGACCTTTCTCGAATGGGTGGAGCGAGGACGGTCAGCCGCCGATGGCGGCGTCGGTGAGGCTCTCGTCGAGAGCTTCGATCAGCCAGGAGATGTCCTCCGAGCCGAAGGCGAGGGGCGGCCGAAGCTTGAGGACGTTGCCCTCGGGCCCGGCAACCGAGGTGAGCACTCGGCGACGCCGCAGACCCTCGATGACATCGAGCGCGGCCGCGGACGCCGGCTCACGGGTGTCCCTGTCGACGACCAGTTCCAGGCCGGTGAACTGGCCGGCGCCGCGCACGTCGCCGATGAGGGGGTGACGAGCGCTCAAGTCGACGAGCGCCGCACGCACCTGATCTCCTACGATGCGGGCGCGCTGCATCAGCTGCTCCTCCTGGATCACGCGCAAGGTCGCCTGCGCCGCGGCGATCGATACCGGGTTGCCACCGAACGTGTTGAAGTAGGGGACCCGATCGCTGAAAGCGGCGAGAACGGTCTGCTGGGCAACGACGGCCGAGATGGGGATGCCGTTTCCCATGGGTTTTCCCAGGGTGACGAGCTCGGGGACGAGGCCATGGCGGCCGAACCCCCAGAACGACTCGCCGGTGCGCCCGAAACCCGGCTGGACCTCGTCGGCGATCACCACCCCGCCGTGCGCCCGTACCTCCGCGACCGCGGCGGCGAGGTCGCCCGGCGTGGCCGGGAAGACGCCGTCCGAGGAGAACATGGAATCCATCAGCAAGGCGGCCACGCGCACGCCGCGCCGCTCGGAGCGTTCGATGCCCTCCCTCACCGCGCGCGCGAACCACGACCCCAGATCGTCGACACGCTGCCGATACCCGTCGGGCGGGTCGACCAGGATGATGTCCGGGTCCATCGCCTGCCCCGATCCGAGGCTCGGCGAGTGGGCCGACACAAGTTCGGTGTTGCCGTGGTACGCCTCCCGGGTGACGATCACGGCGCGACCGCCCGTGGCCTCACGGGCCACGCGGATGGCGAGGTCGTTGGCTTCGGACCCGGTGCACAGGTACATCACGCGGTCGAGCTCGGACGGCATGGTGGCCAGCAGCTGATCCGAGTAGTCGAGGATTCTCTCGTGCAGATAGCGGGTGTGGATGTTCAACCGAGACATCTGCTCGTGCACGGCGGCGACGACCGCAGGGTGCGCGTGCCCGATGCTGGGCACGTTGTTGTACATGTCGAGGTACTGCCGCCCGTCGGCATCCCACAGATATGCGCCGCTGCCGCGGACCAGATGAACCGGTTCGCGGTAGAACAGCCGATAGCTCTCCCCCAGCACCCGCTGCCGCCGCGCCGTCAGTTCGCGCGTGTGGGCATCGAGCGCCGCCGCGTGCTCGGGTCGGAAGCTGTTGGTGTCCATGATCGTCGAGCGGCGCGCGCCGGCTTCGAGGGCACTCATGACGCCGCCTCGCGGGGGCCGTTCTCGACGGCCAGGACGCCGAGCTTCGCGAAGTGGTCGTCGACCGTCCAGATCGCGCGCTGACCCTCTTCGAACACCCAGATATCACCGGCGCGCAGCTCGAAGACGTCGCCGTCGGACATCTCGACACGGGCGGACCCCTCGAGCACCGTGACGACCTCGTCGACTTTGAAGACGTAGTCGACGCGAGTCGGGCCGGTGCGCCACATCATCGACCTCAGGCCCGCGCCGGGGTGCGTGGCGCGGTGGATGACAAGTTCGTCGCCCCGGGTCACCCCGGCACGGGTGTAGGGCACCCAGCGATCACCGGCGTCATCGATACGGGCGTAGCGGATGCGGTCGGTGGGGGAATGGTTCACAGTGTCTCTTTCGGTGTGGCGGTTTCGGAGGGAGGTCAGCGAATCGCTCACCCAGCCGGCGTCCAGCGCGGCTCGCATATCGCCGGTCAGGTGGCTCGCATAAGCGAGGTGATCGAATTCGGCGAACGCGACATCGGCGGCTGCGAGCCCCCAGAGCGCCTCGGCGACGATGACGAGGAAGCGGTACAGCCGCATGACGGCAAGGAGACGGTCGTCCATCGCGCCGCTGTATTCGGCGATCAGCAGACGCTCCTCGTCATCGTCCAGCGCGTTGCGGGCGCAGAAGCCGCCCAGGTCGTACCAGGGGTCGCCGAGACCGGCGTACTCCCAATCGATGAGGTAGACCCGGTCGCCCACGAGCACATTTCCTGCGCTGAGGTCGCTGTGCACGAGCGACCTCCGGTAGGCACCGCGCAGCCGCTCGAACTCGCCGAGCACCTCGAGCGCGTCCGCGAAGGGTTCGGTGGCCTGCGCGGACCGGCCTTCGAGACCGGCGCGCAGCCACCGGATGGATCCGAATCCGTCGGATAGCCGACCGAGCAGGTCCGCTCCTGCCGGAACGTCGCACGCGTGCAGAGTGCGGAGGGCTTTCGCGACGTCGACGATGGCCCGGCGCCGGTCATCCCCGTTCGAGGGCAGCGGCACCGCCTCGATGAACGCGGACGCCACCGCCGCCGGTTGCTCGCTGCGCACGAGGACGGCCGGTGACAGGTTCAGGGGCCGGATGAGCTCCTCTACCCGGCGTTGCACGTCGCGGCGGATCCCCAGCTGTCCCGCCGACTCGTCCGGCGCCAACAGCTGCACCACCACATCGGAGATCGGCTCGGCGAAGCGGACCCGCCAGCTGCGATTGGTCATCCCGCCGTCCAGTGCGTGCGCCTGCCAGCTCGCCCGAGTCGGGAACATCCCGCGCATCGTGTCGCGCAGCTCGGCCGGACATTCCTCGGCGCTCAGCCAGAGTGCGGTCATGCCTGCACCTCCGCGAGCGAGTAGTGCCCCGCCTCGGCGCGCCGGGTCGCCGCCGCGAGCGCCTCCGGGTCGTTGCTGAGGCCCGGATCGAACCGATCGAGGCGGAAGTCCGCGCCGTCGATCGGTTCAGCACCGTCCACGATCGCGCTCGCGACGAACCAGCCCGCGCCACCCGCGGCAGCGACGCCGTGACCATTCCCGCCCGTGGCGAGCCAGAGGCCGGGCACGCCCGTCCTCCCCAAGATGAGCTCAGTGTCGGCCGTGGCCGCGTCGGCGGCCTTCACAATGCGATCCCATCCGATCTCGGCGAGCACAGGGACCCGCGCGATGGCCGCATCCCAGGCGGGGATCATCCGCCCCCACTCGCCCTCGAACTCATATCGGGGAACGAGCGGCACCTCACCGCCGGGCACGATCTCAGGGTCCTTCGCGTAGGAGCCGACCAGGAGCCGGCCGTCCGCGGCGCGCATGATCAGGTCGCGGTCCGGCTCGCGGAGAGTGGGGAAGTCGACGGCGGGCTCAGGCAGCGGGTTCGAGATGATCGCCTGTTGTTTCGAGGCGAGCATCGGCACCGTCACGCCGAGCATCTCCGCGAGGACCGTCGTGTGCACGCCCGCGGCCAGCACCAGGTGGGTCGAACGGATGCGGCGTTCGCCGGCGTGGACGACATAGCCGTCGCCCGCCATCTCGATCGCGGTGACGGGGGCTCTGGTCCGGATCTCGGCGCCGGCCTCCGCCGCGAGGGCGGCGAATCCGCGTGCGAGACGTACCGCATCCGCCTGGCCGTCGGAGGGAATCCAGCACGCGCCGATGACGCCGTCGGGATCGAGGAGCGGAGACAGCTCGGACATCCGCTGCGCGTTGACGATCTCTGCCGGCACGCCCCGGGACCGCAGCAGCGCGATTTGAGCCTCGAACTCGTCCAGGCGATGTGGTGTCGTCGCCAGCCGGACACTGCCTCGCGCCGTGAAGCCGAGGGCGCCGGGGGCCGCCCGCTCGAGGCGTGCGTAGAGCTGCGCGGAATGGGTGATCAACGAGCCGATGCTGCGGCGCGAGCGGAGCTGGCCCACCATCCCGGCGGAGTGGGAGGTCGTGCCGTCGCCCAGGTCGTGGGCTTCCACCAGCACCGTCGGTTCGCCGGCCGTCGCCAGGTGATAGGCCGTACTCGCCCCCAGCACGCCACCGCCGACCACCACCGTGCCGGTCGTCACGTCGTCTCGCATGTGCATCCCTCCTCGAATAAGAAAAGGTATAGACCTTTTATGTTGCGACGATGTTTCCGTGAGGAGTCCGTCCGGGACGGCGCCCGTCAGGGGTGCAGGCCGCTGCGCACGGCCACGCGCATGCGATCCGAGCGCAGCAGATCCGCGCCGGCCTCGACGGGCCGGCCGGCCGCGTCCGACGCGAGTCGCTCGATACGCAGCAGGGGAGCGCCGATCGGCAGGCCGAGCAGCTTCGCCTCGAGCTCGGTCGTGAGCGCGGCGTCGAGGTACTCCCGTGCCGAGACCGGGCGGTGCCCGTACTCCTCGAGCAGCGCGTAGAGCGAACCCGTCAGGTCCCGTGCGACGAGCCCGGGGAAGAGATCTGCCGGCACGACGCTGGTTTCTACTGCGAGCGGGGCGTCATCGAGCATCCGTACCCGCTCGATGACATAGACGGACGCCCCCGCATCGAGTTCCAGGTCAGTGATCTCGTCCACCGTCGCCGCCCGCTCCGTTCGATGCAGCACGCGACTGGCGGTTCGGCGACGTGCATCCCGCACCAGCTGGGTGAGGCCGGGCAGTGCAGTGAGGTCGAGGTCGACGCGGGGCTCCGCGACAAAGGTACCCCCGTTCCTGCCGTTCACGCGGTAGATCGCACCCCGTCGCTCAAGGGACGCGAAGGACTGGCGCAGGGTCATCCGGCTCACACCGAGCGCGGCGGAGAGGTCCCGCTCGTTCGGCAGGCAATCCCCAGGCCTCAAGCGACGAGCCGCGACTTCGCCGGTGAGCCACCGTGAGATCTGGTCGTGAAGCGATCCGACGTCGTCGGGTCGAAAGGCCTCGAGTCGATCGAGGTCGATGCGCGCGACCGCCATGCGTCAGCCTCAGAACCGGCTCAGGCGGACTCGCCCTGCGCCGCGGCCGTGTGGTGCTGGATCACCTCGGCGACGACGAAGTTGAACCACTTCTCAGCGAACTCCGGATCGAGATCCGCATCCGCCGCCAGGCTCTTGAGCCGCGCGATCTGCCGCTCCTCGCGCGAGGGGTCGGATGCGGGCATCCCGTGCGTCGCCTTGAGCTCGCCCACCTGCTTCGTGCAGCGGAAGCGCTCCGCGAGCATATAGGTGAGTGCGGCGTCGATGTTGTCGATGCTCGCTCGCAACCGCAGGAGCGTCGTGGTCGGGTCGATGGGCTCGGTCATGGCGTCCTCCACCAGGAGACACTACCGCGCGCTGGCGCGCCCCTAGAGTGTGAGGCATGAGCGACGCACCCGGGGACCCGCAGCAGGCCGACGCCCGTCATGGCGGCAACACGCCGCGCTGGCGCGCCGTGCATCATCCCTTCGCCCTGGGATTCTTCGTCACGCTCGGTGCGCTCGTGGCGCTGCTGCTCGGGCTCGCCTTCTCGAACCTCTCCACCGTCATCATCTACGTGGTCTTCGCCCTGTTCGCCGCGCTCGGCCTCGACCCCGTCGTGCGACTGCTCGAGCGGCGCGGGCTGAGTCGCACCTGGGGCATCGTCATCGTGTACGTGGCGTTCGCGATCGTGCTCGTCGCGGTGCTCTGGCTCATCATCCCGACGGTGGTGCGCCAGATCGCGCAGTTCGTGCAGGACGTGCCGAGCCTCATCGCCGACTTCCAGAAGAGCGACACCTACGCGTGGCTGCAGAACCAGTTCGGAAGCTCCATCGGGGACCTGCTCGGCCAGCTGCAGTCCTTCCTCGTCGACCCCGGCCACTTGGCGGCCATCGGCGGCGGGGTCCTCCAGGTCGGTGTCACCATCGTCACCGGCATCTCCGGCGCCATCATCATCCTGGTGCTCAGCCTCTACTTCCTGGCATCCCTCCCGGCCATCAAGCAGTCCTTCTACCGGGTGCTGCCCGCCTACGGGCGCCCGCGCGTCGCGGACCTCACCGAGAAGATCACCGACTCCATCGGCGGCTACCTCATGGGGATGGTGATCCTCGCGTTCTGCAACGCGACCTTCGTCTTCCTGATGTTCTTCTTCATCGGGCTGCCGTTCCCCCTGCTCCTCGCGGTGGTCGCCTTCTGCATCACCCTCATCCCTCTCGTCGGAACGGTGCTCTTCTGGGTCATCGGTTCCGTCGTCGCGCTCTTCGCCGATCCGGTCGGCGCGTTGATCTTCGCGAGCGCGTACCTCGTCTACATGCAGCTCGAGGCATACCTGCTGACGCCGCGGATCATGAACCGCACGATCTCGATCCCCGGGGCCCTCGTCGTCATCGG
>JAVBUN010000090.1:0-3075 GCA_031555335.1 Microbacterium sp. | reverse complement strand
GCGCCCGCGCTCGTCATCGGCTCGCACCTGGACACCGTGCCCGACGCGGGGCGCTTCGACGGCATCGTCGGCGTGCTGGTCGGGCTCGAGATCGCGCGCCTGTTGCGGGAGCCCGTCGAGGACGGCCGCTACGGCGTGCCCCTGCCGTTCGCGCTCGAGGTCATCGCCTTCTCCGACGAGGAGGGCACCCGCTTCGGCAAGGCGCTGCTCGGCTCGTCCGCGGTCGCCGGACTCTGGAACGACGACTGGTGGGCGCTGACGGATGCGGCCGGCACGACCCTCCGCCGCGCGTTCCTCGAGTTCGGTCTCGACCCGGGTCGCATCGGCGAGGCCGCGCGTCGCCCCGCCGACCTGGTCGGCTACCTCGAGGCGCACATCGAGCAGGGCCCCGAGCTCGACCGCCGCGGCGAATCGCTCGCGGTCGTGTCGTCGATCGCGAGCGCGCGACGGTTCCAGCTGACCGTCGAGGGAGAGTCCCGGCACGCCGGCGGCACGCCCTACGACATGCGCCGGGACGCGCTGCTCGGCGCCAGCGAGGCGGCGCTCGCCGTCGAGCGGATCTGCCGCGACGAGCACCACATCATCGGCACGGTCGGCCAGCTCGAGGCGTTCCCCGGCGCGGTGAACATCGTGCCCGGCGAGGCGCGGTTCTCGCTGGACCTGCGCGGCGAGTTCGACGGCGAGCGCGACCGCGTCTGGGACGCCCTCTCGCGCGAGCTGGACGCCATCATGGGCCGCCGGCGTCTGCGGTGGCATGCGCGCGAGGTGCACAACGCGCCGGCCGTGATGTGCGCACCGCTCCTGCAGGACGTCGTCCGCGAGGGCATCGCCTCCACCGGCACGGTCGGCACCGACGACCCGGCGGTGATCTTCAGCCGCGCCGGCCACGACGGCATGTCCATCGGTGCGATCACCGACGTCGGCATGCTGTTCCTGCGCAATCCCGACGGCATCAGCCACCACCCCGACGAGGCGGTGTCCGCATCCGATGTGGCCCTCGGCATCCGCGCGCTCGGTGAATCGGTGCTGCAGCTCGCCGCGGACCGGGCGGCCTGACGGTGTCGGACGCCGCCGCGCGCGAGCACCTCGTGCGCTCCCTGCCGAAGATCAGCCTGCACTGCCACCTGATCGGCTCGGTCTCGGCGGCGACCGTCGTCGACCTCGCGCGCAAGCACGGCGTCACGATCGAGGGCGGCCGCACCGCGGAGAACCTGTTCGACCACGGCAGCTACGAGGACCTCGACGAGTTCCTGCGGGTGCTCGACGTGGTGGGCGCCGTCATCCGCGACCCCGACGACTTCCACCGCGTGACGTACGAGTCGCTCACCGAGGGTGGGGCGGCGCACAACGTGCTCTACCGCGAGATCTTCCTGAGCCCGCCGGGGCATCCGGGGGTGGCGTACCGCACGATCATCGACGGCGTGCGCGCGGGGATGCGGGATGCCGAGGCCGACACCGGGATCCGCAGCAATCTGATCGTGGGTCTCAATCGCAACGACACGGCGGCGGCCGCATCCGAGCTCGTCGACATCGTCGTGGAGAACCGGGTCGACGAGGTGCTCGGCATCGGGCTCGACTACTCGGAGGCCATCGGGCCGCCGGAGAAGTTCTGGAAGGCCTTTCGCCGGGCGGGGGAGGCGGGGCTGGAGCGCACGGCGCATTCGGAGTCCGGGCCGCCGCACCACATCGAGACGATCCTGGATCTGCTCGGCTGCTCGCGCGTCGATCACGGGTATCACGTGGTCGATGACCCCGCGATCACGCAGCGGTGCGTGGACGAGCGCATCCCGTTCACCTGCACGCCGGTGAGTTCCGACATCGGGCGGTATTCGGGCAGCGGCGACGGCACGCATCTGCGCATCAAGCAGATGGTGGACGCGGGCCTGCTCGTGACGATCGACTCCGACGACCCGCCGATGTTCGGCACCGATCCGACGAACGACTACCGCGCGCTGGCGCTCGCCCTCGGCTACGGGCGCGACCAGCTCGCGGAGTTCACCATGAACGGCGTCGAGGCGACGTGGCTCGATGCGACCGAGAAGGCCGCCCTCGCCGCCCGCGCCCGCGCGATGATCGCCGCGCTGTAGCCGCCGCGGTGGTCGCATCCGGCCGCATGTGCGGGTGCGGTCTCTCACTGCGCGGGGAGGCAGCCCCCGTCGAGGATGTACCCGCCGACATCGACCGATACGCCTCCGGGCCCGAGCGAGCCGTAGACGCAGCCGCCCTTCGGTCCGCCTACCGCGTAGCGGATCTCGCCGTCGTCGGCGCGCACCTGGATGCCGTCGAGACCGGCGTCGTGCAGGGCTTCCGCGACCGACTCCTCCGTGAGAGTGGACGGTTCCAGCCCGGTCAGGGTCTGCCGGACGCGGGGCGCAAGCTCCTCGCCCTGCGTGCGGGCGTCGTCGCCGAGCTCCATCCGCTCGCGGTACCTGTCGTTCTGGGCCATCGCTGCGTCGGGGTCGTACGGAGCACAGCCCGCGGGAAGCTCGGCGTGCGGGTTCTCGGGGCAGGCGGAGGTCGGGGAGGGCGAGGTCGACGGGCCACCGGGCACCGGGCCGCCGGGGCTCGCAGCCCCGCACCCGACGAGAAGCAGCGCGGCACCGAGCGCGGTGAGGAGCACCAGCACGGTGGCTCGACCTCGGGGCATACCCGGACGCTAACGCCTGACCGGGGAGCGGCACAACACTCCGGTGCCGGGTGCCCCGAACCGGTTTCGCGCGCGGGGCTTACCGGGGGCCGCGGCGCCGGGGGTCGAGGAGGCCGGCGAACAGGGCGTGCAGCAGCGGGACGACGGAGGCGATCATCAGCACTGTGCCGAACACCGCATCCGTGCTGCGAAGGAGGACCCCGGCGATCAGGAGGCCCGCGAACAGCACCGCCGACAGCAGGCGCCGGGCCAGCCGCTCGAGCCGCGTGACGCGGCGGTCGAGCCGTGGGCTGTCGACCGAGATCTCGCCATGCTCGATCTTCGTCAGCAGCCCGTCGATCCGCTGCGGCAGCCGCCACGCCACGCCCGCCACCGACAGCACCTGCTGCGTCACCTCCTGCACGATGTTGCCGCGCTCGTCGCGCAGC
>JAVBUN010000130.1:0-13877 GCA_031555335.1 Microbacterium sp. | reverse complement strand
GCGTCCATCGAGAGGACGTTCGGGGATGTTCCGTGACCTCGTCCATCACGTCACGCTACGTGCCGGCCCCGCCGAGGGGAACCCCTCGTGCGCCGTGAGCGCAATCCCGGACCCGGTGTCGGCGGCACCCGTGATGATGGTGGGGTGCGCGACGTGCTGCAGCGGTTCTCTCCTGCGACGCAGGACTGGTTCCGTGGTGCCTTCGCGGCGCCGACGCCCGCGCAGACCGGGGCGTGGGACGCCATCTCGCACGGTCGGCACGCCCTCGTCGTCGCGCCGACCGGATCGGGGAAGACGCTCTCCGCGTTCCTGTGGGCGATCGACGGCGTCTTCCGCGAGCGGCAGTCCGCGCCCACGGCCACCGAGGAACCCCGCGGTCGCAAGAGGGCCGAGAAGCCGGATGCGCAGCGCACCCGCGTCCTCTACATCTCGCCGTTGAAGGCGCTCGGCGTCGACGTCGAACGCAACCTCCGCTCCCCGCTCGTGGGGATCGGGCAGTCCGCGCGACGACTCGGTGTGCCCGCACCGGCCGTCACGGTGGGCGTGCGCTCGGGCGACACATCGTCATCCGATCGCCGCAAGCTCGTCGCCGAGCCGCCGGACATCCTCATCACGACCCCCGAGTCGCTCTACCTGATGCTCACCAGCCAGGCCAAAGAGACGTTGCGCGGCGTGCACACGGTCATCATCGACGAGGTGCACGCGGTGGCCGCCACCAAACGCGGCGCCCACCTGGCGGTGAGCCTCGAGCGTCTCGACGCGCTGCTCGAGAAGCCCGCCCAGCGCATCGGCCTGTCCGCGACGGTGCGCCCGATCGACGAGGTCGCCCGGTTCCTCGGCGGGTCGGCGCCCGTGGAGATCGTCGCGCCGCGCGCCAGCAAGACGTTCGAGATGACCGTGGTCGTCCCCGTCGACGACATGCTGAACCCCCCGCCCACGCCCGGCGAACCGCCGCCGCGTCCCTCCGGGGACGCCTCGGCCGAGGACGACGGCGAATGGTTCACCCCCGCCGGCCCGGCGACCCCGGGTGCGGCGGGGGGCGAGAGCACCGAGATGACCGGATCGCTCTGGCCGCATGTCGAGGAGGCGATCGTCGACCGCATCCTGCAGCATCGGTCGACGATCGTGTTCTCGAACTCGCGCCGGCTCGCGGAGCGCCTCACCGCCCGACTCAACGAGATCTACAGCGAACGGCTCGGCATCGACCTGCCCGATGCTGCGGTCCCCGCCGCGATGATGGCGCAGGCCGGTGCCACGGCCGGCGCCGAGCCGGTGCTCGCGAAGGCACACCACGGCTCGGTCTCGAAGGAGCAGCGGGCGATCGTCGAGGACGAACTGAAGTCCGGCGTGCTCCGCTGCGTCGTCGCGACCAGCAGCCTCGAGCTCGGCATCGACATGGGCGCCGTGGACCTCGTCATCCAGGTCGAGGCGCCGCCGTCCGCCGCATCCGGACTGCAGCGCATCGGCCGCGCCGGCCACCAGGTGGGCGAGACGAGCCGGGCGGCGCTCTTCCCCAAGCACCGCGGCGACGTGCTGCACACCGCGATCGTGACCGAACGGATGCTGGCCGGCCAGATCGAGGCGATCCGCGTGCCGCAGAACCCGCTCGACATCCTCGCGCAGCAGACGGTCGCGGCTGCCGCTCTCGGCGCCATCGAGGTCGAGGAGTGGTTCGAGACCGTGCGGCGCAGCGCACCCTTCCGCACGCTCCCTCGCTCGGCGTACGAGGCGACGCTCGACCTGCTCGCGGGCCGGTTCCCCTCGGACGAGTTCGCCGAGCTGCGCCCGCGGGTCGTATGGGACCGCGACCAGGGCACGCTCGTCGGGCGCCCCGGCGCCCAGCGCATCGCAGTCACCAGCGGCGGCACGATCCCCGATCGCGGGCTGTTCGGCGTGTTCGTCGCGGGCGAGTCGCAGAACGCGCGGGTGGGCGAGCTCGACGAGGAGATGGTCTACGAGTCGCGGGTGAACGACGTGTTCACGCTCGGCACCACCAGCTGGCGGATCGTCGAGATCACGCACGACCGGGTCAACGTGCTGCCGGCGTTCGGGCAGCCCGGCAAGGTGCCGTTCTGGCACGGCGACGGCATCGGCCGTCCCGCCGAGCTGGGCGAAGCCCTCGGAAGGTTCTCGCGCGAGGTGTCGGGGGCGGATCCGGCCGCGGCGCGGCAGCGTCTGGGCGAGGCCGGTCTCGACGACCGTGCGCAGGACAACCTGCTCGCCTACCTCGCCGAGCAGGTCGAGGCGACGGGGTCGGTGCCGAGCGACCGGCAGCTGACCGTCGAGCGCAGCCGCGACGAGGTCGGCGACTGGCGCGTCATCCTGCATTCCCCGTACGGCATGCAGGTGCATGCGCCGTGGGCGTTGGCCGTGAACGCCCGCATCCGGGAGCGCCTGGGGGTGGAGGGGTCGGCGGTCGCGAGCGACGACGGCATCATCGCCCGCATCCCCGATGCCACCGCCGAGCCGCCGGGGGCGGAGCTGTTCGTTTTCGACGCCGATGAGCTCGACCAGATCGTCACCGACGAGGTGGGCGGCTCGGCGCTGTTCGCCTCCCGGTTCCGCGAGTGCGCGGCCCGGGCGCTGCTCATGCCGCGCACCAACCCGCAGCGGCGCAGCCCCCTGTGGCAGCAGCGCCAGCGATCGGCGCAGCTGCTCGAGGTGGCCCGGCGGCATCCGACGTTCCCGATCATCCTCGAGACGCTGCGCGAGGTGCTGCAGGACGTCTACGACCTGCCGGCGCTCACCCGCATCGCACGGCAGATCGCCGACCGCCGCATCCGGCTGGTCGAGACGACGACCACGCAGCCGTCGCCGTTCGCGCGCGACCTGCTGTTCGGGTACGTCGGTGCGTTCATGTACGAGGGCGACTCGCCGCTCGCCGAGCGCCGGGCGGCGGCGCTGTCGGTCGACCCGGCGCTGCTCTCGGAGCTGCTCGGCAAGATCGAGATGCGGGAGCTGCTCGACCCCGCGGTGCTCGCGCAGTTCGAGCGCGAGGCGCAGCGACTCGACCCCGACCGTCGGGTCACGGGCATCGAGGGGGTCGCCGATCTGCTGCGCATCCTCGGGCCGCTGGACGAGGCCGAGATCGCGGCGCGGCTGCGCCCGGCCGAGGCCGCGGCAGCCGCGGCACGAGCGGAGGAGATACGACGAGCGGAGGGCGGCGATGCCGCATCCGATCCTCCCGCCGTCGAATCCCCTCCCGCCGATCGGGCAGCCCGGCAGGAGGAGGGCGATCCGGCAGAGGCCGCACGGTTCGCGACCGCGCTCGTCGAGGCGCGCCGTGCGATCCGGGTGACGATCGCGGGCACCGCACGCCTGGCCGCGATCGAGGATGCCGGCCGGCTCCGCGACGCCCTCGGCGCGGCGCTCCCCGTCGGGCTGCCGCAGGCGTTTCTCGAGCCCTTCCCCGACCCGTTCGGCGACCTCGTCGCGCGGTACGCCCGCACGCACGGGCCGTTCACCGCGGATGCGGTGGCGGAGCGGTTCGGCGTCGGAGTCGCGGTCGCACGGCACGCGCTGCAGCGGCTCGAGTCCGCGGGTCGGGTCACGAGCGGCTTCTTCCTGCCCGAGACCCGCGCGCCGCGTCCCGACGAGACGGAGTGGTGCGACGCGGAGGTGCTGCGGCGGCTGCGGATGCGGTCGCTCGCCGCCATCCGGGGCAGCGTCGAGCCGGTGCCGCCCGACGCGTTCGCGCGCTTCCTGCCGAGCTGGCAGCACCTCACGCGTCCGCTCGAGGGGATCGACGGCACCCTCGCGGTGATCGAGCAGCTGGCCGGCCTCCCCATCCCGGCGAGCGCGTGGGAGTCCCTGGTGCTGCCGTCCCGGGTGCGCGACTACTCCCCCGCCATGCTCGACGAGCTGACCGCGATGGGCGAGGTGCTCTGGGCGGGACACGGGTCTCTGCCCGGTCGCGACGGCTGGATCTCGCTGCATCCGGCCGAGACGGCCGCCCTCACCCTGCTGCCACCCGACGACGATGTGCCCGCGGAATCGCTGGATTCCCGTGTGCTCGAGGCGCTGTCGGCGGGCGGGGCGTACTTCGCCGCACAGGTGCGCGCCCTCGCCGAGGCCGACAACGAGCAGTCCGTCGTCGAGGCGCTCTGGCGCCTCGCATGGGCCGGCCGGGTCACCAACGACACGTTCGCGCCGGTGCGGGGGCTCCTGTCGGGCGGGTCCCAGGCCCACCGCGTCGCCCGGCGCGCGCCACGCGCCCGGATGTTCCGCGGCACCACCCTCCCCCGGCCCGCGGCGCCACCGCGCCCGGTCGCCGTCGGCGGACGCTGGGCGGCACTGCCGGTGCCCGAGACCGACGCGACCGTGCGCGCCACGGCGGCTGCGGGCATGCTGCTCGACCGGTACGGCGTCGTCACGCGGGGATCGGTGCAGGGAGAGGGGCTGCCGGGCGGGTTCGCGCAGGCGTACCGCGTGCTGTCCGGCTTCGAGGAGGCCGGGCACTGCCGGCGCGGGTATCTGATCGAGAAGCTGGGCGCGGCGCAGTTCGCCGCGTCGGCGACGATCGACCGGCTGCGCGAGTTCGCGGCGGTCGCCGACCCGCCGCCGCGCAGCGCCATCACCCTCGCGGCGACGGATCCCGCCAACCCGTTCGGCGCGGCCCTGCCCTGGCCCGCGCTCGAGGGCAGCAAGCATCGGCCGGGGCGCAAGGCCGGGGCTCTCGTCGTGCTGGTCGACGGCGTGCTCGTGCTGTATCTCGAGCGCGGCGGCAAGACGGCGCTCGCCTTCTCGGCCGACGACGATCTGCTCGCGGCGGCCGCGCATTCGCTCGCGCAGACCGCGCGCACCCGCACGCTCGACACGCTGACCATCGAGCAGGTCAACGGGGCATTCGTGTTCGGCGAGCCCATCGGGCGGATGCTGCGCGACGCGGGTTTCGTCGAGTCGCCGCGCGGGCTCACGCTGCGCAAGCACACGGCCGGCGACGCCGCACGCGCATCGCGCCAGGGCGCCGGCGGCCCCCGTGCCTGAGGGCGACACCGTCTTCCGCGCGGCGGCGCGCCTGCACACGGCGCTCGCGGGCCGCGAGGTGGAGCGGTTCGATCTGCGGGTGCCGCAGGTGGCGACGGTCGATCTGCGGGGTGAGCGGGTGCGCGGGGTCGTGCCGCGCGGCAAGCACCTGCTGCTGCGCATCGGCGACCTCACGGTGCACTCGCACCTGAAGATGGAGGGCGAGTGGCACGTCTACGCGCCGGGGGCGCGATGGCGCAAGCCCGCGCACACGGCCCGGGCGATCGTCGGCGTCGATCGAGCGGATGCGGTCGGCTTCGATCTGGCGATGATCGACGTCGTGCCGACCGCGCGCGAGGACGAGCTCGTCGGGCATCTCGGCCCCGACCCGCTCGGGCCCGATTGGGACGCGGCCGAGGCGGTGCGGCGCCTGAGCGGCGACGAACGGGCGGTGCACGTGGCGCTGCTCGATCAGCGGAACGTCGCGGGATTCGGCAACGTCTACGCGAACGAGCTGCTGTTCGTGCGCGGGATCGC
Organism: Microbacterium sp.; assembly: GCA_031555335.1. Lineage (GTDB taxonomy): Bacteria > Actinomycetota > Actinomycetes > Actinomycetales > Microbacteriaceae > Microbacterium. Next base: position 8,375 of record JAVBUN010000130.1, on the reverse strand, counting down.
GCCGACGACACCGGCGGCCGACACGGATCTCGCGGGGCTCATCGGCACGGGCGTGCGGATGATCCGGGCGAACCGCGACCGCCCGGCGCGCACCTTCACCGGCGAGGACCGACCCGGTCGACGGTTCTGGGTCTACGGCCGCGCCGGGCAGCCGTGCCGACGCTGCGGCACGCTCGTGCGGGAGACATCGCTCGGCGCCCGCCCGACGGCCGAACGGAACGTGTTCTGGTGCCCGCGCTGTCAGCCGGAGCCCGCCTGAGCGACCGGGCCGCACCGGGCGCTCAGTGCCCGATATAGCGCCCCGGGCGGTGGTTGAGAACGAGCACGAGGTTCAGCAGCACGGCTCCCGCAGCGCTCAGCAGCACCGACGGCCACGGGATGACGAACAGTGCGGCCAGGATGATCACGAGGTCCACCAGCAGCTGCGTCCACCCCGCCCGGAATCCGGTGCGCTCCTGGATGACGAGCGCGATGATGTTGACCCCACCGAGGCTCGCCCGGTGGCGGAAGAGGATGAGCAGGCCGACGCCCACGAGCAGGTTGCCGCCCAGCGTGCCGTAGACCGGCTGCAGACTCTCGATGTGCAGGAGCGCGTGGTGCAGGGCCGAGAACCCCGAGACGAGCCCGATCGACACCGCCGTGCGCAGGGTGAAGTCCCACCCCTTCTTCCATATCGCCAGCACGGCGAACGGCAGGTTCACGACCGCGAAGATCAGCCAGAACGGCCAGTCCGTCGAGTAGTCGACCAGCAGGGCGATGCCTGCCGTGCCACCGGTGACGGCGCCGCTGGACTGCAGCAGGTACAGCCCCAGCGAGGCGACGAACGTGCCCGTCAGCAGTCCGAGGACGTCCTCCGGGATGCTGTGCGCCGTGCTCTTCTCGTCGAAGACCAGCGTCGCCGCGGTCTCCGGTCGGGGCGCGGATGCGGGGGTGGTCACGGCATCCATCGTCTCACCGCTCGGGGTCTCCTGCCCCCGCGAGCGCCCCGCCAGGGCCGGGGAATCCGAACCCGGGCCCGCAACGAACTACTCATGGGAATGGATCTCGGCGCGGCGAGGTTACTCAAGTGCTCGGCTCCGCGAGGCGCCGGGAGGAGGGGATCGTGGGTAAGAACTACATCGACATCGAGAACGACCGCGGCGAGATGCTGCGGTACCGCAAGCACGTGAACGGTCGCGGCCTGGTCGCCAACGGCGCCAAGGTGCACCCGACCGCCTTCGTCGAGGCCGGGGCGTACGTCGAACCCGGCGTGCAGATCGCCGCGGGCGCCTTCGTCGGGCGCGGCGCCTGGATCGAGAGCGATGTCGTCATCGGACCGAAGGCCCACATCGCGCCGCACGCCCACATCGGGTCGAAGGCGCAGCTCGGACCGGGAGCGCAGATCGGTGTGCGCACCCAGGTCGGGCAGGGCGCGAGCGTCGCGGGCGGCTCGCTGATCGGCGACGACGAGACGATCGGCGACGGCGAACGCGTCGCGACCGACAAACGCGGTCTGCGCCTCGCCGCGTAGACGCCCGTCCCGGCGGGTTAGCCTGGCGGGGTGAGCGGACGAGCGGGCAAGCGCGCAGGCGCCGGCGGGCGTCGTCCGTCGGCGAGCCCCACGGGCGGCCGCCGGACGGGCGGAGCGAAACGCCCGACGGATGCGAAGCGGCCGCCGTCCGTCGACCGGCGCGGGACCGCCGCCGCATCGCCCGAGGCCGCCCCGCCGGTCCGTCCCGGCCCGTTCCGGTTGGGCGCGATCCCGGGGGCCACCCCCGGGAAGTGGATCGACGTCTGGCAGGACCGGATGCCGCAGCATCCGTTCGAGCTGCTGCCGCTCACCGTCGCGGCCCAGCGCGAGGCCCTCGATGCGGGGGACGTGGACGCTGCCCTGGTACGCCTGCCGATCGATGCCGCGGGGCTGCATGTCATCCGCCTCTACGACGAGATCCCCGTCGTGGTGTGCGCGCGCGACTCGCATCTCACCGCGGCCGATGAGCTGACCGCCGCGGACCTCGCGGGCGAGGTGCTCATCACGGCCCGCGACGACGTCCTCGGGTTCAGCGCCGAGGCGACCGTCGCCCCGCGGTTCGCACCACCCGAGACCACCGAGGACGCCATCGCCACGGTCGCGACCGGCGTCGGCATCACCGTCGTGCCGATGTCGCTCGCGCGGCTGCACCACCGCAAGGACATCGACTTCCGCCCGCTCGTCGGCGCACCGCCCTCGCCCGTCGCGCTCGCGTGGGTCGCCGAGAACACCGACCCGCTCATCGAGACGTTCGTCGGCATCGTGCGCGGTCGCAGCGCCCGATCCTCGCGCGGCTGAGTCCGGTCGCCCCGGATGACGCCCGCTGACGCCGCCGCCGTCCCGGCGCGGCACGCGCGCATAGACTTTTCGGCATGGGATCGCGGCCGTTGCTCTACCTCTGCGCCCGGCCGCAGCGCGATGCCGCCGACGCCGAGTACGCCTCGTTCCGCACCGCCACGGGGCTGGACCGCGATGCCCTCCACGCGTGGGATCTCGTCCGCGCGCCGCTGCCGGCCGACGCGATCGACCGTTACGCGGGGTTCCTCGTCGGCGGCAGCCCCTTCAACACGACGGACGCGGACAAGTCCGACGCGCAGCGACGGCTCGAGAGCGACCTGGAACGGGTCGCCGCGGCGGCCGCCGCATCCGAGACCGCCGCGATGTTCACCTGCTACGGCATCGGCGTCGTCACGCGGATGCTGGGCGGCACGGTGAGTCTCGACGTTCCCGAGGACACCGGGGCCGCCCCGGTGGCCCTCACCCCGGACGGGCGCGCCGACCCGATCTTCGGCGTCCTGCCCGATCGGTTCGCGGCGTTCACGGCCCACAAGGAGGGCACCGGCCGACTGCCCGCGGGGGCCGTGCTGCTCGCGACGAACGAGATCTGTCCGGTGCAGGCCTACCGCGTCGGCGAGCGGCTCTACGCGACCCAGTTCCATCCCGAGCCAACACCCGAGGACTTCACCGCCCGGATGGCGGTGTACCGGGATGCGGGGTACTTCGACCCGAGCGAGTTCGACGTCGTCGCCGGCCGGGTGCTGGCCGCGCCGGTCGAGGCGCCGGCACGTCTCCTGCGGTCGTTCGTCACCGCGCCCGCACTCGCCTGATCACCGTCACGACGCCGATGAGCACCGCGACGACGATCGCGGCGACTCCGAGCACGATGCTGTGGGGTTCCGCCGCGAGGCGTCCGACCGCGAGCCAGGCGAGGCCCCAGACGAGCGCCGCGGCGGGGGCGAGCCGGCCGCCGCTCGCCCAGCCGATGCCGCAGCCGACGAGGGCGACCACCACGAGGACCACGAGTCCCCACACCTCCGCGCCGGCCTCCCAGTCGCGCGGGGCGAGCTGCGTGAGCCAGGCGGCGACGTTCGCGACGGTGGCGAGGGTCACCCAGCCGAGGTGGAGTCCGATCACGCCGTCGACGAGCACCGCCTCGACCCGCCCGCGCGGACCGTTCGCGACCGCACGGCGGAAGACGATCGCAAGGGCGACCAGCAGCAGGACGATCGCGAGCACCGTCACCGGGAGCACCGTGAACTGCGCCGCGACGAGCCACAGCCCGTTCAGCACCTCGGTGAGTGCGATGCCCCACCCGAGCGCGCGCTGACGCGGATCCGCCGCGCGCCCCGGGAGGGCCTGCCACACGGCGTACGCGATGAGGCCGAGGTAGATCACGGTCCAGATCGAGAACGCCGGCCCCGCCGGGGCGAGGTACGAGCCGTCCGCGGCGAGCGCGCCGTCCTGCAGCTCCTGCACCGAGGTGCCCCCGAAGAGGCCGGTGCCGACCATCGCGGCGACGAGCATGAAGCACGTCGCCGCGATGACGGCCACCTGGCGGACACGGTCCCGGGGCGAGGCATCGAGGCTCATCCCCACACGCTACGGATGACCGCCCACGATCCGGACGGGGTTGACACCCGCAGGGCGCCCGGGCCCGGTCAGCGTCTGCTGGCGAGCACCCGTGCGGACTCGCGCTCCGCCTGCTCGTTCGCCTTTCCGGCGCGCGATCCCGCGAGCTTCGCACGGATGTGGTCACCGACCGTGATGGGCTCGTAGAGGTCGGGATGCTCCGCATCCACGCAGGAGGGCAGCGTCCGGATCAGCGCATCGACGTTGCCGTCGTGGAAGAACGCCGCCGACCGGCGCCGCTCGATGGTGCCGTCGATGACCGGCGGCTTCACGCGGTGGAGCGTCGACATCCACCGTTCGTTCGTCCACCGTGCGGTCACATCGCCCAGGTTGATGAGCAGCGCCCCGTCGGCGGGCTGCACGTCGTTCCACGAGCCGTCGGCGCCGAGCACCTGGAGCCCCTTCACCTGGTCGGCCCAGAGCACCGTCACGATGCCGTAGTCGGTGTGCTCGCCCATGCCGACCAGGTCGCCGTCGAGCGTCACGTCGGTGCCCGGCGGCAGGGCGTAGTTGTTCATGCGCATGACGTCGAGCGAGTGATCGGTGCGGCTGTCGAAGAAAGCCGGGTCGAGCCCCAGCGCGTCGGCGAAGATGCGCGTCATGGTGCGCGCGACCCGTGATGCCTCGCCGAAGTAGGTCTGCACCTGCTCCTCGAACGCCGGCACCGCGGGCCAGACGTTCGCGGCGTAGTCGGGCTGGGGCAGCCCGGGCGCATCCGGATAGTCCGCCTGCCCCGCGCCCACGTTGAACGCCTCGAAGAAGTCGTTCATGCGACTCGCCTGCTCCACGCCGAGCGACAGGCTGAGCGACTCGGACTTGGGCGGGCTGTAGCCGCGGTTGATCTGCGGCGGCGTGCGGTAGGTCTTCTTCGCCTCGAGCGGGAGCGCGAAGAAGCGGTCCATGGCGTCGGTGAGACCGTCGGTGACCGCGTCGGGGATCGCATGGCCGGTGATCTGGATGAAGCCGACGGTGCGGCAGGCCGCATCGATCTGCCGTGCGACCTCGGCGCGCGCCTCGGCGGTGCCGTCGGTCACGTAGGGCGTGATGTCGACCGTGGGAACGTGGAATCTCATAGCAACTCCTCGATGGAGAGTCGCCCCTGGAAGGGCGACCGTCGGATATCAGGCAGCCACTTCACGTGTGTCCCAGCAATGTCGGCGGAGGTCCGCCGCGAGAGCCTTCGTTAACGCGAACGCTGCGCCCAGGCTACGCGCCCGTGCGTTTCGTTCGGGTTACAGGCCGCGCGGGCCGCGCTCAGGAGGTCGGCGGGCCCACCACGACGGCCGAGTCGGGCGCGACCGTCACCTCGCCGGCGGCGGTCGCCGCCTCCCCGGTCGCGAGCAGCACGACATCGCCCTCGTCGTCCAGCGTCACGACCCACGGCTCCGGCGAGAGGTTCACGAGCACCGCGAGCGCACCGCGCCGCAGCGTGAACCGTCGGGCGTCGGGCGCCGCATCCGGGTTCTCGGTCTGCCCGCCGAGCTGCCCGAACGCCGGATCGGTGAGCTCGGGGCGCGCCCGACGCAGCAGCGCGAGGTCCCGGTAGAGGCGCAGCAGGCGGGCGTGATCGCCCGCGGATGCCTCGTCCCACCGCAGCGTCGAACGCGCGAAGGTCTGCGGATCCTGCGGGTCGGGCACGATGCTCTCGTCCCACCCCATCTGCGCGAACTCCGCGGTGCGCCCCGTGCGCACCGCCTCGCCGAGCCACTCCTCGGGGTGCGAGGTGAAGAACTGCCACGGCGTGGAGGCGCCCCACTCCTCGCCCATGAAGAGCATCGGCGTGCCCGGGGCGGTGAGCGTCAGCACCGCGGCCACGGCGAGCCGGTCGGTCGACAGCGTCGCCGTCAGCCGATCGCCCGCCGCGCGGTTGCCGATCTGGTCGTGGTCCTGCGCGAACGTCACGAGGCGCCATGTCGGCACCTCGGCGGGGATCGGATGCCCGTGGGCACGACCGCGGAACGACGAGTACGAGCCGTCGTGGAAGAACCCCTCGGTCCAGACCTTGGGGAGCGCGTCGGGGTCGGCGAAGTCGGCGTAGTACCCGACCGTCTCGCCCGTCAGCGCCACGTGCACGGCGTGGTGCCAGTCATCGCTCCACTGGGCCGTGAGGCCGTAGCCCTTGGCCTCGCGCGGCAGGATGAGCGTCGGGTCGTTCATGTCGGACTCGGCGATGAGGGTGAGCGGTCGGCCGACCTGGGCCGAGAGCGCGTCGGCCGCCTCCGCCAGCTCCTGCAGGATGTGGATGGGCTGCTCGTCGTGGAGGGCGTGGACGGCGTCCAGACGCAGGCCGTCGACGCCGTAGTCGCGCAGCCACATGAGCGCGTTCTCGACGATGTACGAGCGCACCGCGGGCTCGTCGAGGTCGATCGAGTCGCCCCAGGTGTTGCGGCTGCCCTCCCGCAGGTAGGGCCCGAACTCCGGCAGGTAGTTGCCGGAGGGTCCCAGGTGGTTGTAGACGACGTCCTGGATGACGCCGAGCCCGGCCGCGTGCGCCGCCGCCACGAACCGCGCGTAGGCCGCGGGCCCGCCGTACGCCTCGTGCACCGTGTACCAGAGCACCCCGTCGTAGCCCCAGTTGTGCACGCCGTTGACCCCGTTCACGGGCAGCAGCTCGACGTGGCTGACCCCGATGTCGACGAGGTGGCCGAGGCGCCCGATGGCCGCGTCGAGCGTGCCCTCGGGGGTGAAGGTGCCGACGTGCAGCTCGTACACGATCCCGCCGGCGAGCTGCCGGCCGGTCCACGCACCGTCGTCGGGCACGAGCGCGGCGCGATCGACCCAGGCGGATGCCGCGTGCACGCCGTCCGGCTGCCGGCGCGAGCGGGGGTCGGGGCGCAGGTCCTCGCCGTCATCGAGGACGAACCCGTAGCGCTCGCCGTCGGCGAGCGCGACGTCGGCGCGCCACCAGCCGTCCCCCGCCGCGGCGAGCTCGACATCGGTCTCGCCGGTCCCGGTCGCGCCGGTCCCTGTCGCGGTCGCGCCGGTTCCGCCTGCCGCCGTGCCCGCCGTCGCTGCGGCGCCGGTCCGCATCCGCACCCGCCGCGCCTTCGGCGCCCACACCTCGATCATCCGCATCCCTCTCGTTCACCCCGGTTGTCGGACCGGATGCCGCCCGCACGCCCCATCAGCACCACCGGGCCCCATCCGCCCCACGGCTCCGACGACTCATGAGACTCATGAGCCCGACGGAGCCAGGAGGGCGACGGGGTACGTCGCCAGCAGGTCGCCGAGGGGCAGCTCGCCGGCCTCGTACCGGCGCCCGGTGAACACGTCGACCGCCGGGCCGGCATGGCGCAGCAGCAGCGCATCGCCCCAGCCGCCGCGTGCGGCCAGGCCCACGGGCAACCGTGTCGCGACCGCCAGCGCGCCCCCGCGATCGAACGCGATCGCGTGATCGGCGGCCTCGCCCACGACCGTCATCGGCGTATAGCGCGTGAACAGCTCGGGCCGGTCGCGGCGCAGCCGCAGGGTCCGCGAGGTGACGAGCAGCTTCGCGGCACCGGATGCATCGATCGCCGGCAGCTCGCCACGCCCGAACCCCGCGTCGATCTCGGCGAGGAGCCGGGCCCGCAGGCCGAAGTCGACCGCGCGACGGTTGTCGGGGTCGACGAGCGACTGCTCCCAGAGCTCGGACCCCTGGTACACGTCGGGCACGCCCGGCGAGGCCAGCTGCAGCAGCTTCGCCGACAGGCCGTTCGACCAGCCGTGCGGGGCGATCTCGGCGACGAACGCGTCCACCAGCGGCCGCGCGGCGCCGTGGGCGGCGTCGACGAGGGCGTGCATGCGCTGCTCGAACCCGGCGTCGGGATCCCACCATCCGGTGCGCTCCGCGGCCTCCCGCGCGGCCTTCTCTGCGTACGCGTGCAGCCGGTCGGATGCCGCGGGCCACGCGCCGACGATCGCCTGCCACAGCAGCGCGTCGAAGGGTCCGTGGCCGGTCGACGCCACGGACCGCAGGCGCTGCAGCGTCTCGGCCCAGCGGTCGGGGATCTCGGACAGCACGTCGAGGCGCGCGCGCACGTCCTCGCCGCGCTTGGTGTCGTGGGTGGACAGCGCCGTCATCGCGGCGGGCCACGCGGCCTGCCGGCGCACCTGCTCGTGGTGGAAACCGGCGACCGGCAGCGCGAAGACCGCCGGGTCTCCGCCCACCTCGGTGAGCGAGCCCAACCGGGTGAAGCGGTAGAAGGCGGTGTCCTCGACGCCCTTGGCCATCACCGGCCCGGTCGTCTGCTGGAAGCGCTGCGCGACCTCGAGCGCCGGGTCGGCGAGCAGCGGCGCGAGCGCGTCGATCGCCGCGCCGAGCTCCGGCCGGTGCGCCCGGGCGTCGGCGAGCGCCGCGTCCAGGTGCGCGCGTCCGGCGGGCAGGTACGACCGGTACACCGGGAAGCAGGCCAGGATCTCGGCGAGGGCGTCGTGGGAGTCCTCGATCGGATGCGGCAGGCACCGCACGAGGCGG
>JAVBUN010000239.1:0-3553 GCA_031555335.1 Microbacterium sp. | reverse complement strand
GAGATCGCCGCCAGTGCGGGCGACGGCCGGGTCGCGAGTGCGAGCCGGGTCGACTACGCGGATGCTGCGGCCGCGGTGCTGCTCGGCGACGGGCACGCCGGGCGCACGTATGAGCTCGCGGGAGATGTCGCGTGGAGCTTCGACGACCTCGCCGCCGCCGCCGCGGAGGTGACCGGGCGGTCGGTGACCTACCGCCGGCTGACGGCGGAGGAGCACGTCGCGGCGCTCGAGGCCGCGGGTCTCGACGCCGGCACGGCGGGCTTCGTCGCGGCGCTCGATGCGGGCATCGCGGCGGGGGATCTCGCCGCGACCGAGCACACGCTCGCGGAGCTCATCGGCCGCTCGACGACGCCTCTCGTCGAGGGCCTTCGCGCCGCGCTCTGACGGGCCCGGAGTCGCGGGGCGGTCGTCGTCCCGCGACTCCTCGCTGCCGGCTCAGCCGATCAGACTCGGCTGCAGGTCGCGGAGCGTGCGCCGGTGGGTCATGCGCGTCACCCCGATCGCCGCGAGGGCGATCGCGCCGACGAGCCAGGTGAGCAGCACGGCGATGTCGCCGCCGATCCGCGAGATGTCACCCCCGTACATCAGCTGGCGCATCGCATCCACCACGAAGCCCATCGGCAGCACGTGGTGGAGGCCGGCGAGCGGGGCGGGCAGCGTCTGCCACGGGAACGTGCCGCCGGCCGTCACCAGTTGCAGCACCATGAGCACGAGGCCGAGGAACTGTCCGACCGAGCCCAACCACACGTTCAGGGCGAGGATGATCGCCGCGTAGGTGAGCGAGGCGAGCACCATGATGCCGAGCGTGGCGAGCGGATTCGCGAAGGTGAAACCGAGGGCGACCGCGAGGATGCCGAACAGCGCCACCATCTGCACGCCGCCGAGCAGCCCCGGCGTCAGCCATCCCGCCAGCGTGATGCGGACGGGCGAGTGGAGGGCCGTCACGGCCCGGCGCGAGATCGGCTTCACGATGAGGAACAGGGCATAGATGCCGATCCATCCCGCGAGCGCGGCGAAGAACGGCGCGAGACCGGCGCCGTAGTCACCGGCCGAGGCGACCTTGCTCGACTCGATCTGCACCGGGTCCGAGATCGTCGAGGCCTGGCTCTCGCGCAGGGTCTGGTCGGAATCGGGGATCTGCGCGACACCGTCGGTCAGGCCGTCGCGCAGCTGCGCCGCACCGGACTGCAGCTGCCCGAGGCCGTCCGAGAGCGAGCCCGTGCCGTCGCGCAGCTGTGCGGCCCCGGATGCGGCCGCATCCGCCCCGCCCGCGACCTGCGCGGCGCCCGCCGCCAGTTCGGACGCTCCGCTCGCGACCTGCGCCGCGCCGGCGTTGAGCCGGTCGATCTGGCCCACCGCCTGCTGCACCGTGCCGTTCGCGGACTGGATGCGGTCGGCGAGCGGGTCGAGCCGGGCGAGCACCGCGTCGATCTCGGCGGGGGTGAGCCCCTGCGCCGCCATGCCGTCGGCCAACGCGGTACGGATCGCGGGGAGGTCGTCCACCGCGGTCTGAGCCGCCGCGGCAGCGCGGTCCGCATAGCCGTCGAGCGTCGCGGTGCCCGCGGCGACCTGCTGCGCGCCGGCGGTCAATCGGGTCGCACCCGCGGACACCTCGGCGGCACCGCCGGCGAGCGTCGCCGTGCCGTCGGCGAGCTGCGCTGCCCCCGCGCCCAGCTCCCCCGCACCCGCGACGGCCGTGTCGGTGCCGGATGCCAGCTGCGTCGCGCCGTCGGCCGCCGTGACGAGATTGCCGCGGATGTCGGAGATCGCGGTGAGAAGGCGCAGGGCGGCCTCATCGCCGACGAGTTCGGCGACCGAGGTGCGGATCGTCTGGATGGCCTGCGAGCCGATCGTCGAGGCGAGGTAGTTGTTCGCATCGTTCGTCGCGAGCTCGAGCGTCGCCTGGCGAGGCGCCGTGCCCGCGGCGGAGCCGAGCGCGTCGGAGAAGTCCGCCGGGATCGTCACCGTGAAGTCCACGGCGCCGTGCTCGAGGGCGGCAGCGGCGCCGGATGCGGTCATCCGCTGCCAGTCGAACGAACCGTCCTCGACGAGCTGGTCCGCCACCTGGTCGCCGTAGTTCGTCGTCGTGCCGTCCGCATCCGTCGTGCCGTCGTCGAGCACGACGAGGCCGACGGGCACCTGGTCGAGGCGCCCGTACGGGTCCTGGTTGGCCCACAGGTACAGCCCGCCGTAGAGCACGGGCACGCACATGAGTGCGACGAGGGCGAGGACGGACATGCGGGTCGAGGTGAGCCGGCGCAGCTCCGCCATGATCATCGCGGGGATCTTCACGGGGCGGTCTCCTCGGCGGGGGCGGATGCGGCGGGTCGGGCGGGGTCGTCCGCTTCGGGGGGTGCGGCAGCATCCGGGAGCGGATCGTGCGCCCGCACCGCCCGCCCCTCGAGCACCGTGCCCGATGCCGCACCGGCGATGACGAGGACCGCGAGACCCCGAGCGGCGAACTCCTCCGCGAGCGTCCACCACTCGTGCGGGTCGCCGCCGTGGCGGTCGGGGGAGACCAGCACGACTCCCTCGACGCCCGCGCGCAGCACGGTGAGCTCCAGCAGGATGCGCAACCGGTCGACCGGGGCGATGTCGGCGATCGGCACGCGGCTGAGCGCGCCGAGTCCCGCCTCCTTCAGCCAGGCCCGCGCCGCGAGCGGCCCGGCAGGGCGACCGGCGAACATCAGCTCCTCGGAGACCACGGCGAACACGGTCGCATTCGGGGTCGGGTCCGACACCTCGGGCGCATCGACCAGGGCGACACGGCGACGGAGGGCGCCGGCATCCGGCTGCTCGTCGATGACGACGTATCCGGTGTCGGGCGTCATCCGCCCGCTCGCGATCAGCCCCAGCACCGTCGGGCGCTGCTCGGTCTCGGCGGCGACGAGGCGCGCCTGCGCCGTGCAGTAGGCGAGCGAGGTCTCCGGCAGGGCCTCGCCGCGGCGGCCCTTCGACACGGCGTGGACGGTGACGCGCATCAGCCGGCCGCCGTCAGGTCGGGGTGGGCGATGATGAGCGCGTCGGCCTCGCGCCACGAGAGGCCGAGCACCCCGAGCACCGTCCGGACGGCGAGGGAACGCGCATCCCGCGACGATGCGTCGAGCCGGGCGACGACCATCCGGCCGGTCTCCTCCACCAGGCGGGCGAGCGTCGGGGCGCCGATGTCGGTGCGGAGCGTGCCCGCATCCTGGCCCGCGCGCACGAGCGCGACGAGTCGTCGGCGCAGGGGACTCAGCACGGCGGCGGTCTGCTCGACGTGCGCGTCGTCGAGCGCGATGGCCGCCGCCACCTGTACCTGCGCGGCCTCGGCCCACAGCCGCGAGGTGAGGCGCGCGAGGGCGAGGGGGGCGGGGTCGGTGTCGCTCACGTCCGCCGCGATCGCGTTGAACCGCTCGGCGCCGGCGCGGACGAGTTCGCCGAGCAGGGCGTCGCGGTCGGCGAAATGCCCGTAGACGGCGCGTCGGCTGAGGCCGGCGGCGCGGGCGATCGCGTCCATCGAGGCGTGGGGGTCGCGGGCGAGGAGCACCTGGGCTGCGGTGACGAGCGCGGC
>JAVBUN010000086.1:0-19576 GCA_031555335.1 Microbacterium sp. | reverse complement strand
CGCGAGATCGACAGGTCCTTCAGGCCCGACCGGACGAACGAGACGACCTCGTTGCGCGCGGACTCGGGGCGGATGAAGTCGGGGTTGTCGCGGTACAGCGCGAGCAGGGGCTCGGCGAACTCGCTGAGCTTGAAGAAGTAGTTCTTCTCCTGCAGGAGCTCGAGCGGCTTCGAGTGGATGGCGCAGACCTTGAGTCCCTCGAACGCGCCGGTGCCGTCGAGGATCTCGGACTCCGGCTTGAACTCCTCGCAGCCCACGCAGTAGAGCGCCTCGTACTCCCCCGCGTAGATGTAGCCGCGATCGTAGATCGCCTGCACGAAGCGCTTCACGCGTTCCTCGTGCCGCTCCTGCGTCGTGCGGATGAAGTCGTCGTTGGCGACGTCGAGCGTGCGCAGCAGCGGGAACCAGGACTCGCTGACGAGCTTGTCGACCCACTCCTGCGGCGTCACGCCGTTCGCCGCGGCGGCCCGCAGCATCTTCTGGCCGTGCTCGTCGGTGCCGGTCAGCATCCAGGTGTCATCGCCCGCCTGCCGGTGCCAGCGCGCGAGCGCGTCGACGGCGACCGTCGTGTACCCGTGACCGATGTGGGGCACATCGCTCGGGTAGTAGATCGGCGTCGTGATGTAGAAGGACTGGCCGGTGCTCACCTGTCGATTCTAGGCGCGACGGATGCGGCCGGCCGCCGCGTGACGCCGCCACGACCGGCGTCCGCCGATCAGCCGCGTGCGGCGAGGGCCGCCTGGTAGAGCTCGCGCGACGAATGCCCGCTGTGCGCCGACACCTCGCCGGCCGCGTCCTTGAGCCGCACACCGTCGGAGACGAGCTCGAGCACGCGGGCGACCGCATCCGGGAACGCCATGGCGGATGCGGCGGCCCCCTCGACCACGACGACGATCTCGCCGCGGACGCCCTCGCTCGCCCACTCCGCCAGGTCCCCGAGCGGCCCGCGCACGATCTCCTCGTGGAGCTTCGTGAGCTCCCGGCAGACAGCCGCGCGGCGCTCGGCGCCGAAGGCGTCGGCGGCGTCGGCGAGCGCCTCGGCGATGCGGGACGGCGCCTCGAAGAACACCATCGTGCGGGGCTCTGCAGCGAGGGCGCCGAGCGTCCGGCGCCGGTCGCCGGCCTTGCGCGGCAGGAAGCCCTCGAACGTGAAGCGGTCGGTCGGCAGGCCGGACGCGGCGAGCGCGGTGAGCACGGCGGACGGGCCGGGCAGCACGGTCACGGTCACCCCCTGCGCCGCGGCCTCGGCGACGACGCCGTAGCCGGGGTCGCTGACGGTCGGCATGCCGGCGTCGCTGAGGACGAGGACGTCCTCGGTCGCCGCGCGACGGACGAGTTCGCCGGCGCGCTGCTTCTCGTTGTGGTCGTGCAGGGCGACCAGCTGCGGCCGGTTCTCGATACCGAGGGCGGCGAGCAGGCGCTGTGTCGTGCGGGTGTCCTCGGCCGCGATCACGGTGGCCGTGCCGAGCGCCTCGACGAGGCGCCGGGTGACGTCGCCCAGGTTGCCGATCGGCGTCGCCGCGAGGATGATCACGGCCCCAGCATAAGCTGGGCACCGTGACCACGAGCGCCCCGCCGTTGCTGCCGACGGCCCGCCCGTCCGGTTACGACCGCTGGATGGCACGCGTGCGCGCGAGCCCCGTCCTGACGCGGCGGCTCGACCTGTGGGCACCGATCCTCATCACGCTTCTGGCGGCGCTCACGCGGTTCGTGAACCTCGGCAGCCCCGGCGCGATCGTGTTCGACGAGACGTACTACGTGAAGGACTCGTGGTCGCAGTGGAACCTCGGTTACACCGCCGACTGGCCGGAGGGGGCGGATGCGGCCGTCGCCGCCGGCGATCCGTCGGGATACCTGACCCGGGGCAGCTTCTCGGTGCATCCCCCGCTCGGCCGCTGGCTCATCGGGTTCGGGATGTGGGTGTTCGGTGCCGGCAACCCGTTCGGCTGGCGGTTCGCGGTGGCGCTGTTCGGCACGGCCACCGTGCTGCTGGTGTACCTCGTGGCGCGGACCCTCACCCGCTCGACACCCGTGGCGGCCCTCGCCGGCTTCCTGCTCGCGATCGACGGCCTCTCGATCGTCCTGAGCCGCGTCGCCCTGCTCGACGGCTTCCTCGCATTCTTCACGCTGCTGGCGTTCTGGTTCGTCCTGATCGACCGGCGGCGCCATCTCGACCGGCTGGCGGCACGCGGGGCGCGCGACGAGTCCCGCACCTGGGGGCCGGTGCTGTGGCGCCGTCCGTGGCTGGTCGCCGCGGGGGCGGCGGCGGGCGCGGCGATCGGCGTCAAATGGTCGGGACTGTACGTGCTCGCCGCGATCGGCGTCTACGTCGTCGTCACCGACGCCCTCGCCCGGCGTCGTCTCGGATACCCGCAGTGGCCGGCCGACGCGGTGCGGCAGGGCGGCGCCGCGTTCCTCCTGCTGGTCCCCGTCGCCGCGGTGGTCTACCTCACGACGTGGCTCGGCTGGCTGACGAGCGCGGGCGGCTACGACCGCGCCGTCGCCGTGTCGGATCCCCTCACCGGGTTCTGGTCGTGGCTGCCGACATCCCTGCAGAGCCTCTGGCGGTATCACGAGGCCATGTACGCGTTCCACGTCGGGCTCTCGACACCGCACGGCTATGCGAGCCCGGCATGGCAGTGGCCGCTGCTCGTGCGCCCGACATCGATGTTCTGGCAGCAGGAGGGCGACACCGTGCAGGCGGTGTCGAGCATCCCGAATCCGTTGCTGTGGTGGGCGGGGATCGCCGCGGCGATCTTCCTCGTCGTGTGGTTCGTGCGGCGCCGGGACGGACGCGCCGCCTTCGTGCTGACGGGGCTCGCGGCGACCTACCTGCCGTGGCTGCTCTACCCCGAGCGGACGATCTTCCAGTTCTACACCGTGGTGATGGCGCCGTTCCTCGTGCTCGCCATCGCGCTCGCGGCGCAGCGGCTCGTCTCGGGCGGCACGGCGGAGCGCCGCATCCCCGCGCAACGCGTGGTGTGGGTGTTCGTGGTCGCGGTGACGATCCTGTCGCTGTTCTGGTACCCGGTCTGGACGGCGATGCCGGTGCCCTACGACTTCTGGCGGCTGCACAACTGGCTGCCCACCTGGGTCTGACGCGCCGACCGTGCGCGGCGGCGCTCAGGCGAGGTGGCGCTCCGCGACTTCGCTGGACAGGATCTCCTCGGCGCCCGTCTCGACGTCGATCGGCACGGCGACGGGACGGCCGCCGGTGAACGCGTCGTGCTCGCGGATGACGACGGCCTCGATGTCGCTCACCCGCAGGTCGGGGAACCGCACCGCGAGACGCTGCACCACCCCGGCGTACGAGGTCAGCAGCCAGCCGTCGACGATCTGACGGTCGGCGCTCTCGCTCGGTACGGAGAAGGGAGTGGTCGTCACTCCCTCATCGTCGCACCATCCGGGTCCCGATGGCGCCCCGCGCCGCGGTAGCTAGGTACGTGAGCAAGCATGCTCCGGACCCTCTCCGATCCCGAGCCCGGATGCGGAGGATCAGCGGTTGGCGGGTTCGCGCGCGTCGACCTGATCGACGGCGGTCTGGAGGCGGGCGAGCGTCTCCATGACGATCCGCGTCTCGTCGGCCGACATCTCGATGACCGCGCCCAGCATCCGTTCGTGCATGTCGCCGAGGGTCTTGCGCACCTCTTCGTCACTGTCGACGGTCGGGATGACGTAGATGCTGCGACGGTCGGTGGCGTGACGCTCCCGACGCACGTGCCCCGACTTCTCGAGACGGTCGATGATGGCCGTCATCGAGGCGGTCGACACCGCCAGATAGCGGGCGAGCTCCCCCGGCGAGACGAGCTCGCCCTTCTGATGCGCCTTCAGCAGATAGCGCAGCACGAGCAGATCGTTCTCGCCCATCGACATCGATTCACGGGTGCGGCGTCGCATCGCGACCTCCGCGGCGCGGTAGAGCCGGAATGCCTGCAGCAGGTCGACTGCGCGTCGCCGCCGCGCGTCCTCGCTGTCGGCGTACCAGTACCCGCTGTTCGGGTCGGTCGGTTCGGGCATGAGATCGATGATAGAGGCGTACTCGTCCGTCACGACGATCCCCCTTCGGGCTGTCGGGTCGTGATATAGCTCGCCAGTTTAGCTAAATATCCGAGCTATCGGCGCGAATCATCCGAGAAGCAGGGCCGGATCGCTCACCGGGAGCCGGCAGACGAACCCCGCGCAGTCGTAGGCCGTGGCGAGCCCGCCCCTCGCTTCGCGGCCGGCCAGCAGGCCGAACCCGGCCGCCGCCCAGCGCGTGGCCCCGTCGGCGTCGAGCCGGATGACCGTGTCCGCGCGCAGCCCGCGGGCCGCGATCGCGAGCGGATCATCCGCGGTCGCCGCGATGACCACGACCTGCCGGGGCGCCCGCGCGAGGCGCACGGCGACCTCCAGCAGCGCCCCGTGCGCGAAGGGCTCGGCCGACGCCCGCGACCAGCGCGCGCGCACCACCGCCTCCGCCGCCGTCCGGTAACGCTCCCCCGCACCCAGGTCCCAGAGCGACAACGCGGCGGCCGCGAGAGCGGAGGAGTCGCCCGGGCGATCGATGTCCGCGTCGTCGGAGGGCGGCGCGCCGAGTCGGGCGAGCACGGGATCCCGGCCGCCGGGGGCACGCACGCCGTCGGGGGTGAGGCAGAGGTCGACGAGCCGCTGCGCCTCGCGGGCGTAGGCCAGCTCGCCCGTCGCTGTGGCGAGCGCGAGCAGCCCGCCCGCGTCGGCGCCGTAGTCCGCGAGCGTCGCGGGCGCGGCGGACGGGATCTCGTCGAGCGAGGCGCGGCGGAGCAGCCCGTCGTCGTCGATGTGCGCCTCCTGCAGCGCGTCGACCGCGCGGCGCGCCGCCGCATGGAGTTCGGGCGCATCCAGCCGGGTACCCGCCGCGGCGAGCGCGGCGATGGCGGCGCCGTTCCCGGCGGTCACGACCTTGCCGTCGAGGGCGGGCGCCGGAAGCATCGCCCGTTCCTCGGCCGCGGCGCGGTAGAAGCCGCCCTCGTTCCGCTCCCCCGCGACGATCGACTCGGAGTCCTGTGCCGCAGCGAACCCCCCGCCGGGAAGCTGCAACGTGTCGACGAGGAAGCGCGCGGCGTCCGCGGCGACATCGTGCCGCCCCGCGTCGAGGGCGACCTCGATCAGCCCGGCGTTGTCGGTCAGCATCCGCTCGTAATGCGGCACGGTCCAGTCGCGACGGGTCGCGTAGCGGAAGAAGCCGCCGTCGACCGGATCCCGCAGCTCGCCTCGCACCATCGCGTCCAGTGCCCGCGCGGCGACGGCCGCCGCCTCCGGGCGCACCGCATCGAGCCCCGGCGCCTGCAGCAGCCGCAGCACCGGGACGGTGGGGAACTTGGGTGTCTCGAGCGGGGCGGATGCGGCGGCGAACCCGCCGTACGCGGCGTCCTCGGCGGCGACGATCACCCCGGCGATCCCGGCCAGGGCGTCGAGGGAAGGCGTCTCGGGCGCGGCGGGCGACGCGACGGCCGCGGCGACCAGGGCGCGGTGCAGCGACGCGGAGGTCTCGGCGACCGCCTCACGACGCTCGGCCCACGCCTCCGAGACGGCGTGCAGCACGTCACGGAACGCAGCCACGCCCGCCCGCGCGCGGGCGGGCCAGTACGTGCCGGCGAAGAACGGCCGGCCCTCCGGAGTCGTGAACACCGAGAGCGGCCACCCGAGCTGCGGGGTGAACGCGGCGGCGGCGGCCATCATGACGGCGTCCACCTCCGGATGCTCCTCGCGATCGACCTTGATCGCCACGAGGGTCTCGTTCATGAGGGCGGCGGTCTCCGCATCCGAGAAGGACTCGGCGGACATCACGTGGCACCAGTGGCACGTGGCGTACCCGATCGACACGAGCACGGGCACGTCCCGCCGGCGCGCCTGCGCGAACGCGGCCTCCCCCCAGGGGTACCAGGCGACGGGCTGACCGGCGTGTGCGCGCAGGTAGGGGCTGGCGGATGCGGCGAGTCGCGAGGACATGCTCCTCAGGGTAGGCGTGCGTAGCGTACCGGATGCCGGCCCGCTCAGATCGCTGTGATAGGAAAGGGGCACGATCCCGGCACGCGCGGGCTCGTGCAGCCCAGGGCGGACGCACGGAAGGGGGGCGGGGTGGCGCAACGACTCCCCGCATCACCTCCCGTGCTGCCCGGTTTCACGTATGTGCGCCCGCTCGGAACCGGCGGCTTCGCCGATGTCTTCCTCTTCGAGCAGGACATGCCGCGCCGTCCCGTGGCCGTGAAGGTCCTGCTCGAGGACCTCGTCGACGAGGGTCTGCTGCGCATGTTCAACGCCGAGGCCGACGTGATGGCCCGCCTGAGCGCCCACCCCTCGATCCTCACCATCCACCAGGCGAGCATCTCGTCCGACGGGCGCCCCTATCTCGTCATGGAGTACTGCCCGAGCTCGCTCGGCTCCCGGTACCGCCGCGAGGTCATCCCGCTGGCGGAGGTGCTGCAGGCGGGTATCAAGATCGCGTCCGCTCTCGAGACCGCGCACCGGTCCGGTCTGCTGCACCGGGACATCAAGCCCTCGAACCTGCTCATCACCGCCTTCGGCGCGCCGGTCCTCTCCGATTTCGGCATCGCGACCGCGGTCGGCGGACGCGGCGACGACGAGATCTTCGCGATGTCGGTGCCCTGGAGCGCGCCCGAGATCATCGACGAACGCGTCGCGGGCTCGGTGTCCGCGGAGGTGTGGAGCGTGGGCGCGACCGTGTACTCGCTGCTCGCCGGGCGCAGCCCCTTCGAGCGTGCGGGCTCCGGGCAGAACTCGCGCGACCAGCTGAAGACCCGCATCCGCCGCGCCGCATACACGCCGATCGGCCGCGAGGACGTGCCCGCGAGCCTCGAGGCGGTGCTCAGCCGCTCGATGCAGCGCGACCCCGCGCAGCGCCAACCCTCGGCCGCGCAGTTCGCCTACGAGCTACAGCTCGTGCAGCACGAGCTGGGGCTGCCGCACACGCCGATGGAGGTCGCGGTCGACGAGTGGGCGTCCGCCGGCGCCCCGGTCGATTTCGCCGACGACCGCGCGCGCGGTCCCGTGCGTCCGAGCGTGCAGTACGAGTCTCGGCGCCCGGAGCGCCGGCGGCGCAGTGCGGCGCACCGGCCCGACGAGGGCACCGTGCTCGCCGGCGCCGAGCCCGGTCGGCGCGGTCTGTCCGGCGGGATGATCGCGGCCCTGGCCGTGGCGGCCGTTCTCGTGGTCGCCGCCGCGGTCGTGGTGACCGTACTCGTGGTGGGGGGCGTCTGAGATGGCGACCCCGCGCGAGGCTCCGCGCGTCTCCCGACGTGCCTGGATCGTCGGCGGCGCCGTCGCTGCGGTCCTCGGGGTCGTGACGACGCTCGCCGTCGTCTGGCCGGGCTTCGACGCGCAGCAGACCCCGCCCGACGACGGCAGCATCTGGGCGATCCAGTCCGGCGAGGGACGGCGGTACGCGCGCGTCAACACCACCGTCGGCGAGATCGACACCGTCAAGCAGGTCGAGAACCCGAGCGGCATCGTGCAGAACGCCGACCGACTGTTCATCTACGCCGAGGGCGACACCCGGTTCGCGGACATCGACATGGCGACCCCCGTCGATCTCGACGCCGAGACCGAGGACGTGTTCCAGAACACCCCGGCCGGCACGGTCTCGATCGTGTCGCAGGGCGACGTCATCGCGTACCTCACCGACGGCGGCGCGGTGTACTCGTCGTCGCTGGCGGGCGGCGGTTCCGCGGTCGCGATCGATCCGTACGCCGACGCAGAGGCCGCCGAGGACGAGGATCGGCCCACGTTCGTCGCCACGGCCGTCGCGGTCGGCGTGGACGGCACCGTCTACGCCTACTCCCCCGCCGAGAGCCGTGTCATCAGGGCGGATGCGGCGACGGGCCGCCTGCTCGGCTCGGACACCGTCCCCGAGGACATCGGCGAGAGCGCCCAGCTGAGCGCGGCGGGCGACGCGTGGGTGCTGCTGGACGCCGAGTCCGGCCAGATGTGGCTGCGCGGCCGCGGCGACCCGATCGAGACCGGCACGACCGGCGGGGTGCTGCAGCGGGCGAGCGCCGGCACCGACGTCGTGTACATCGCCGACGCCACCGGCCTCGTGTCGGTGCCGCAGGACGGCGGCGACCCGGAGCGCGTGGTCGACACCGCCCAGGGAGTGCCCGCGACTCCGGCCGAGCAGTCCGGCGTCGTGTACGCGGCCTGGCTCCCCGAGAGCGGCAGTGCCGGCACGCTCTGGTCGAGCCGGTCCGGCGAGAGCGAACTCTCCTACGGCGCGGCGCAGCTCGGCGACGAGGTCGAGCCGGAGTTCGTGTCCAACGGATCCCGGATGATCCTCAACGAGACCCGGTCGGGCTGGGTGTGGACCCTCCCCGACGGCGCGCTCGTCCCCTCGTCGCAGCAGTGGGATCCCGACGACGAGCAGCCCACGGTCCAGCAGGACGAGGTCGAGGCCGAGCGGGTCATCGATCCGAAGCCCCCGGTCGCGGTCGACGACGCGTTCGGCGTCCGTGCCGGGCGCGCCGTGGCGCTCCCGGTGATGCTCAACGACCACGATCCCAACGAGGACGTCCTGAGCATCGTCGCCTCCTCGATCGAGGGGCTCGACCCCGGCTTCGGGACGGTCACGGTCGCCAACGAGCAGCAGCAACTCGTCGTGCAGGTCTCCCCCGCTGCATCCGGCACCGCCACGTTCCGATACCGCGTGACGGACGGCACGACGGCCGACGGCCTCACCTCGGAGCCGGCGACGGTGACCCTCACCGTCTCGCCGGAGGACGCCAACGCCGCCCCGGTGTGGTGCGGCGTCGACGGGTGCCTGTCGACCTGGCCGAACCCGCAGGTCGTGCCCGGCGGCACCGCGACCGTCAACGTGCTCGAGGGCTGGGTCGACCCCGACGGCGACCCGATCTACGTGTCGAACGCGGTGAACCAGTCCGGCATCGGGTCGCTCGCTCTCGACCCGCAGGGCACCGTCACGTTCCAGCATCCGAACCCGAACGCCACCGAGGCGGCCGCCGTCTCGATCGGCATCACGGTCTCGGACGCCCGCGGGCTCTCGGCGGACAAGCCCCTCGAGATCGCCGTGACCCCGAGCCCGCAGCTGACGGCGCAGTCGTTCGCGATCGTGGGGACCGTGGCAGCTCCCACGACCATCGACGTCCGCCCGCACGTGACCGGCGTGAGCGGCGGCCTGTCGATCCGTTCCGCGACCGCGATCGACGCCGTGGGTGCCGACATCGCGGTCAACAACGTCGCCGGCACCTTCCAGTTCACGGCGGGCCAGGCCGGCTCCTACGTGGTGCAGTACATCGTCGCCGACGGGGTCACCGAGGCGACCGGCACCGTGCGCGTGACGCTCGTCGATCCCGCGCAGACCCAGATCTCCACCCCGCCGCTGACCGCGTTCGTGCGCCCCGGCGAGGACGCGACGATCGACGTGGTCTCGGCGGTCTCGAATCCCGCCGGCCTCGTGCTGCTCGCGAGCGACATCCGCACGACCCCGGATGCGGCGGCCACCCTCGAGGTCGACCTCGTCGGCCAGAGCATGCTGCGCGTGGCCGGCGCCACCGACAGCGGCCAGCCCGGCGTGCTCGGCGTCATCGCGTACACGATCTCGGACGGCACCGGGAACGGCTACACGACGACCACCGGCGAGGTGACCGTGGTTCTCCTGCCGCCGGCGGTCGCCGAGCCGCCGATCGCCGTCGACGACGCCGTCACGGTGCGCGCCGGCACGCAGATCGACATCCCCGTGCTCGATAACGACACCGCGCCCGCCGGTGCCCTGTTCGCGATCGACGCCTCGACCGTGACCGACGAGTCCGGCGACGGGCTCGCGTTCGCGACGGGGCGACTGCTGCGCTTCCTCGCACCCGATGCGCCCGGCACCTACACCCTCGGCTACACGATCTACCGCATGGGTTTCCCCGACATGACCGACACCGCGACGGTGACGGTGACGGTGCTGCCCGACGAGGCGAACGCGGCCCCCGTCCCGCGCACGCTGGTCGGGCGCGTGCTCTCGGGGGCGAGCGTGTCGATCCCGTTCGACCGGTTCGCGGTCGATCCCGACGGCGACTCGGTGACGCTCGACCGCATCGTCGCGCAGCCCGAGCGGGGTGCGGCGACCGTGTCGGCCGAGGGCGACGCGATCATCTACACGAGCACCGCGGGTGACAGCGGCCAGGTGACCTTCACCTACCAGGTGCGCGACTCGCAGGGCGCGGCGGGCACCGGCGAGGTGCGGGTCGGCGTGCTCGATGCCGAGTCCGACCCGAGCCCCGTGACCTACAGCGACTACCTGCAGGTGCAGGCGGCCGAGGACGGCGAGGCGGTCGTGCGCCCCGCCGACAACGACATCGACCCGTCGGGAAGCGACCTCGAGGTGATCGACGTGCGCCCCAACGCGGAGGTCGGTTCCGCCGAGTACCGCACCATGGAGACGATGCTGGCCGGCATCGACGAGAACGAGGTCTCCCTGCGTTCCGGGACCCAGCTCGGCACCTACTCGTTCGCCTACACCGTACGCAACGGCAACGGCGACACCGCGATCGGGCTCGTCGTGCTGAAGGTCGTGCGCGACCCGGTGCCGGACTACCCCGTCGTCCGCGACACGACCCTCACGGTCGAGTCGCGCGAGGACTTCCCCGAGGGCGTCGACGTGCTCAGCGGCAAGGTGTCGTGGAGCGGCGGCGACGCGTCGTCGCTGAGCCTGTCGCTCTGGGGCGACCCGGTCGGGATCCAGGTCGACGGCCGCCGCATCTCGGGGGCGATCCCCGACGAGACCCTGCTCATCCCGTTCCAGGTCAGCGGCACCTCGTTCGACGGCCGCGAGGTCGTCTCCTACGGTTTCCTGCGAGTCCCCGGCACCAACGACCTGCAGCTGACCCTCCGCGCATCTGCCGCGACCGTGCAGGTCGACGAGCGGGCGAGCGTCGACATCGACCTCGAGCGGTCCGTGGCACTCCCGCCGCGCTCGGACATCGAGGTGGACGGCGCCCGCATCTCGGTGGGCGGCGCGCGCGCCGAGGCCCGCTGCGAGCTGGTGTCCGGAACGACCGTGCGATACACCGCCGGCGCCGGATCGCCGTGGACCGACACCTGCACCATCCCGGTGCGACTCGTCGGGCAGGAGGACTACACGTTCCTCACGGTGCACGTCGAGGTCATCGCCGAGGACCCGCAGCCCGAGCTGCGTCCCGCCTCCCTGACGGTGAGCCCCGGCTCGTCCGCCACCTACGACCTCACCGACATGACCACGTGGGCCGGCACCGAGGACTGGGCGGCCCTCAGCTACGCGCTCGGCTACTCGGGCGACCAGTTCACGGTCGCGCAGGCCGGCTCCCAGGTCACCGTGACCGCGAAGGATGCGGCGCGCCCGGGCCGCCAGGAGCCCGTCACGGTGACGCTCCCGAGCCACCGCGACACCTCCCCGTCCACTCTCGCCCTGACCGTGGGCCCTGCCCCCTCCACCCTCCCGAAGGGCGCGACGCTCACCCAGACCTGCTCGCAGTCCTCGGGGGCGAGCTGCACCATCAACGTCATCGGCCAGGGCGGCGAGGTGAATCCGCTCCCCGGCACGCCGCTGAAGGTCGTGGGCGTCGGCGCGGTCGGCGGCGGCAGCTGCACCGGGATCTCGTTCTCGGTCGCCGGTCCGTCCGCGCTGCAGGCCAGCTGGGCGGCGGATGCCGAGGGCACGCGCTGCACGGTCGGCTTCACGGTCGAGGACGCGCAGGGCCGCCAGTCGAGCGGCGACCGCAACGGCCAGGTCACCCTCGACCTGCAGGGCTTCCCGAAGGCTCCCAACAGCGTGTCCCAGACCGGGTTCGGCGACCGCTCGATCACGCTCAAGGTCGATGCCGGTCCCGCGGCGAGCGCCTACCCCGGCCTGCAGGGCTTCCGGGTCTTCGACGGCTCGCAGCAGGTCACGACGTGCAACGCCGCCGGCGCCTGCCAGCCCTTCCAGGTGGGACAGAACGGCGACCAGCGCACCTACGAGGCCCGCGCGTACAACACGGTCGGCGACTCCCGGTCGGGTGTCAGCGTGAAGGCTTGGGCCTACCGCGCACCCACCGTCGGCGCCGTGTCGGCCGAGCCGATCTTCGACCAGCGACGCACCTCCAACGACCAGGGCGTCGTCCGCATCCGCATCCAGAACACCGACCCCGAGGTGCGCAGCTACGAGGTGACGGGGAGCCCCTCCCCCGTGCCGCGCGGCCGCGGCGACGTCACCGAGCTCGACGTGCAGCTGCCCGTCGGATCGGCGAACATCACCGTCACCCCGACGAGCAACAACGCCGCCCCCGACGGCAGCGGCTCGGTCGGATCGTCCGGAAGCGCCAGCGTCAACGTCGCGGGCCTCCCCCGGACGGGCGGGATCTCCGTGCAGGGCGAGGCGCAGACCGCGATCACGGTGAGCGACGCACCGCTCGACCGCAACGGCAGCTCGCGCCCGAACGAGGTCATCTACGTCGCCGTCCCGGCCGGCTGGGACTTCTCCTGCACCGTCGGCTCCGACGGCACCGGGCTGCGGGTCTCCGGCGGCGGCGTGACGGAGGCCTCCTCACGCACGATCGGCGGGCTCGACGAGAACCGCGAGTACACGGTCGGGGCGTGCGTCAGCAACGGCTTCGGCGCTGCGAAGACCGGGACGGCCAACGGCTGGGCGTGGGATCAGGCGGGGGCGCCCGTGCCGCAGGGCGTCACGTACGAGATCCCGAGCGGGCAGGGGAACGGTGACGGCACCTACCTCATCCGCCGCACCCCCGACGCCGACCCGCCCCGCGGCTTCGAGGCCGTGTTCCTCGGCCACCAGGGCGAGTCGACCCAGTGGCAGCAGCCCTCGATCGGGCAGGAGGGCAATATGCAGGTCAAGTACTGCGTGCAGGGCTCCGGCCAGTCGCGCTGCGGCCAGCCGGCACGGATCTCGCCCGCCGACCCGGCGCGCGCCACGCAGGTGCAGCTGAGCGACGCGCGCCTCAGCGCCTGCGTCGTTGGTTCCCGGCTGCAGGCCGCGATCGCGCAGAACCCCGGCGGCCTCGGCACCCTCGCCATCAAGACCACCGACCCGCGGCCGCGGTTCTTCAGCGACGGGTTCCTCGGCCTCCCCAACGAACTCGAGCCCGACCCGAACGACCCGCTCAAGGTGCCCAACGGCGCCCAGCGCGCCACGGCGACGCTGACCTTCACCTTCACGGCTCCGGGCGCCCAGTACGGCACGGCGGAATTCGGCGCCGAGTTCCGCGGCTGCACCGGCACCGTGACGCCCACGCCCACCCCACCCCCCGCGGAAGGAACCACCCCATGACCGTCACCCCCGAGCAGACGACGTGGTTCCAGCAGACGTTCGGCGCGCTCGTCGAGAACGTCGAGCAGGTGGTGCTCGGCAAGCGCCACGTGATCGAGCTGGCCTTCACCGCGCTCGTCGCCCAGGGCCACCTGCTGCTCGAGGACTTCCCCGGCACCGGCAAGACCTCGCTCGCTCGCGCGATGGGCGAGACGATGCAGGGATCGAGCTCCCGCATCCAGTTCACCCCCGACCTGCTGCCGGGCGACGTCACGGGTATCACGGTCTACGACCAGAAGCGCGGCGAGTTCGAATTCCACTCCGGTCCGATCTTCGCCAACATCGTGCTCGCCGACGAGATCAACCGCGCGAGCCCGAAGACCCAGTCGGCGCTGCTGGAGGTCATGGAGGAGGGGCAGGTGACGGTCGACGGCGTCTCGCGCCGGGTGCCGAGCCCGTTCCTCGTCGTCGCGACGCAGAACCCCGTGGAGCAGGCCGGCACCTACCGCCTTCCCGAGGCGCAGCTGGACCGCTTCCTCATGAAGACCTCCCTCGGCTATCCCGACCACGCCGCGACGGTCCGCATCCTCGAGGGCAGCGCGCAGGGTCGGCGCGAGGTCGACGCCGTCATCACCCCGGAGGCCGTGCAGACGATGTCCGCGATCGCGCAGGACGTCTATCTGAACCCGCTCGTGCTCGACTACATCTCGCGCGTCGTCGAGGGCACCCGCCAGGCTGCCCAGGTGCGTCTCGGCGTGAGCGTCCGCGGGGCGCTCGCCCTCACCCGGGCCGCGAAGACCTGGGCGGTCGCCCATGGTCGCGCCTACGTCACCCCCGACGACGTCAAGGCGCTCGCCGAGCCCGTGCTCGCGCATCGGCTGATCCTCGACGCCGAGGCCGAGTTCGACGGCGTCACCCCGGGCGCGGTGATCGGCCAGGTCATGCTCGATGTGAGTCCCCCGACGCAGCGCGAGTCGGCGTGACGAACGACACCTCCTCCCGCATCACCCGCATCGGCTCGACGTCGACCTCGACATCGAGCACCCGCACCCGCTACGACACGTCGCGGCAGACCACCGTCATCGTCGTCGGCGGCATCCGCTTCTGGCGGCGACTGCGCCGCACCGCGGCACGCACGGTCACGGCCGTCGGCGACACCGTCACCCCGGGCGGCTGGCTGCTCGTCGGGGCGGCGGTCCTCGGCCTCGGACTCGGGCTGCCGCTCGGCTGGATCGAGTTCGTCGTCGCGGGACTCGTGGCGCTCGTGCTGCTCCTGTGCGCGGTGCCCTTCCTCTTCAGCGCGCGCGCCTACGACGTCGCGCTGGGTCTGGCGCACGACCGGGTGGTCGCCGGCGGCGAGGCATCCGCATCCCTGCGGGTCGTGAACGTCGGGAGCGGCGTCGCCCTCCCCGGCCGCGTGGACGTCCCGATCGGGGTCGGGCTCATCGACGTGCCGATCCCGCTGCTGCGCAAGGGTGCCGTGCACGAGGAGGACCTGTCGATCCCCGCGCTCCGGCGCGGTGTGCTGGATGTGGGACCGGCGCGCGCCGTGCGTGGCGATCCGCTCGGCATCCTCCGCCGCGAAGTCACCTGGGAGGACGTGCACACCCTCTACGTGCACCCGGTGACCACCTCGATCCCGAGCACCGCCACCGGCTTCGTAAAGGACCTCGAGGGCAACCCCTCCTCGCTCGTCGTCGACGCCGACATCTCGTTCCACGCCATCCGCGAGTACGCACCGGGCGATTCGCAGCGGCAGATCCACTGGAAGTCGACGGCGAAGACCGGCACCCTCATGGTGCGCCAGTACGAGGAGTCGCGCCGCTCGCGCATGGTCATCGTGCTGGCCAGCGGCGAGGACGAGTACGCGAACAACGAGGAGTTCGAACTCGCCGTGAGCGCGGCGGGGTCGCTCGGCGTCCGGGGGATCCGGGACGGGCGGGACGTGTCGATCGTCGTCGGGGGCGAAGTGCCCGAGTTCGCCCGCCGTGCTGTCCGCACCTCCCGAGACCTCGCGACCGTCACCGCCCGCACCCTCCTCGACGATCTCGCCGGCATCGAGAAGACCGAGCGGGTGAGCCCCCTCGGCGACGTCGCGAGCCTCGCCGTCGAGGGCCACGGCGACGTGTCGATCGGGTTCCTCGTGTGCGGCTCGACCCCCACGCTCCGGATGCTGCAGCACGCCGCCCTCGCCTTCCCCGCCGACGTCGGCGTCGCCGCGCTCGTCTGCGATCCCACCGCCGAGCCGGGCTACCGCACCCTCGGCTCGACCTCGATCGTGACGATCGGACTGCTCGAGGACCTCCGCCACATCCTCGCCCGGAGCGCGAAATCGTGAGCGCGTCAGCGGAGGACCGCCGCACCCGCGCCCGCCGCCGGGCGCGGCGTGCCGAGGGCGATCTGGCGTTCACGATCGGCAACGTCGCCTTCATCGACGCGCTCCTGGTCGTCGGCGCCGCCGCGAGCTGGACCATCTCGCAGAGCCCCTGGTTCGTCCTGCTCGCGGCGGTCGGCATCGCCGCGGCCACAGCGATCGCGCTGGTCGGCACGATCCGGCGCTGGGCGTGGTGGCTCGTCGCCGCCGTCACCGCGGGGGTCTACCTCGTCGCGGGCGTGCCTCTCGCCGCCCCCACGATGATCACCGATCCGGCCACGATCCTCGGAGCCGTCGTCGGCGTCGCCACGGCGCCGGTCACCGGGTGGAAGAACCTGGTGACGCTCGAGCTGCCGCTCGGCACCTACCAGGCCACCCTCGCGCCCATCCTGCTGCTGATCCTGGCGCTCGGCGTCCTCGCCCTCTCCCTCGCCCTCCGGGCCCCGCGCGCGTGGGCGCTCGCCGCCCCGATCGCGCTGCTGCTGACCGGGTTCGGCGTCGCGTTCGGATCGAGCGCGGTCGCCGGCGATGTGACCCTCGGCCCGTGGCGCCTCACCGGCGTCTGGGAGGCCGCGATCGGCCTCGCCGCGCTGCTCGTCGCGTTCGGCTGGTACGTCTGGCGCAGCATCCACACCCGCCGTGCCGCGCTCCGTGCCGCACGCACGATCAGCGGGGCGCACACGGCGCGCCGCGCGAACCGCACCCTCGGCACGCGCATCGCGTTGTCCGGCGGAATGCTGGTGCTCGCTCTGCTCGTCGGGATCGCCGTCGCGCCCGGGGCGGTCGCCGGAAGCCCCCGCGACGTCATCCGCACGGCGATCGATCCCGAGCTCCGCGTGCGCGACGCGCTCACCCCGCTCGCCGACTACCGGAGGGCGTTCGCCGACGACCGGTACGACGAGGTGCTGTTCACGGTCGCGACCGACGACGACGCCGTCGAGCGGGTGCGGCTGGCGACCCTGCCCTTCTACGACGGGCGTGTCATGCGCGCCACCGATCCGATCAGCACGACACCGTCGACCGAGACCGCGTTCACGCGCGTGCCGGCGACCCTTCCGGTCGGCGCCGGACGCCTCGTCGATGCCGACGTCACGATCGGCGCGTACGACGGCATCTGGGTGCCGACCGCGGGCGACCTCGTCTCGATCGACTTCGACGGCACCGCCCGGGCCGCCCTCGCCGACGGATTCTTCTACAACGCCCAGGCGGGCATGGGCGTCGAGCTCGCCCGGCCGGGGCTCGGCGAGGGGGTCTCGTACACGCAGGCCGGACGCGTCGACGACGAGGTGCGCGACCCCGCGACGCTCACCCCGGCGCAGGATTCGCCGGCGGTGGACACGGCGTACGTGCCGGAGAGCCTCGTCACCTGGATCGAGTCGCAGGACGCTCCCGAGGGCGGTGCCGGGCTCGCCGAGCTGATCTCCCGCCTTCGCGCCCGCGGCCTGCTCAGCCACGCGCTGAGCGTGGATGCGGCGGCGCCGCCGGCGTGGCTCGGCGACCTCGGCGACTACACCTTCGAGCCCAGCCGTGCCGGGCACTCGACGGATCGGATCGGCGCGCTCTTCACGTCGCTCCTCGACAAGCAGAACGAGGTCGGCGGCACCGACGATGCGCAGCTCGTCGCCGCCGCCGGCGACGACGAGCAGTTCGCCGTCGCGGGGGCGCTCATCGCGGACCAGCTCGGGTTCCCCGTGCGGGTGGTGCTGGGGGCGCGGCTCTCGAGCGCCGAGGACGACCTGCCCGTCTGCGACGACGGCGCGTGCCGTGGCGGCGACCTCGCCGCGTGGATCGAGGTGCAGGACGCCGACGGCACCTGGACGGCCGTGGACACCACTCCGCAGCACGCGGTGTCGCTTTCGCCCGACGTGCAGCAGCGGCGCGACCCGCAGAACATCACCGAGGTCGAGCCGGAGCAGGCCGAGACCGTGCTGCCCCCCGAGGCCGATCCCGCCGACTCCGCCAACCAGCAGGAGGAGGAGCCGGAGACGCCCGTGGACCTCGGCTGGCTCTGGGATGCGCTCCGCATCACCGGCATCGGCATCCTGGGCCTGCTGATCCTCCTCCTGCCGCTGGTCACCGTGCTGGTGGCGAAGCTGCTGCGGCGGCGGGCGCGCCGCGACTCCCCCGATCCCCTCGACCGGGTCGTCGGCGGCTGGGAGGAGTATCTCGACACGGCCGTCGACCACGGCCGGAGCGTCCCCCGGTCCGCGACCCGCAGCGAGGCCGCCGAGGCTCTCCGCGCGGGATCCGACTCGGACGGCCCGCGCCTCGCGGTGCTCGCCGACCGTTCGGTGTTCGCGCCCGTGCCCCCGACCGAGGCGGACAGCATCCGGTTCTGGGAGCTCGTGGATGCGGAACGCGCGCGCTTCCGCGAAAGTCTCGGCTGGTGGGCGCGATGGCGGGCGCGGCTGTCGCTGCGCTCGTTCGCCCGGGGCATCACGGAACTGGCGGCACGAACCCGAACGGGGAAGCGATGACGGACGGAATCGTGCTGGTGACCGGCGCCCGGACAGACGTCGGACGTGTGCGGGAGATCAACGAGGACGCCGTGCTCGCGCAGCATCCGGTGTTCCTCGTCGCGGACGGCATGGGTGGCCACGAGGCGGGCGAACTCGCGAGCGCCGCGGTCGTCGCGGCGTTCCAGCCCCTCGTCGGCCGCGAGGACGTGAGCCCCGAGGACGTGGTCGACGCCGTCACCGAGGCGCACGCCGCCGTCTCCCGGCTCGCCCGGGGGCGCGCCCGCGGCGCCGGATCCACGCTCGCCGCGATCGTCGCCGTCCAGCAGGGCGGGACGCACAGCTGGCTCGTCGTGAACATCGGCGACTCCCGGGTGTACCGGCTGGTCGGCAGCACGCTCGAGCAGCTCACCGTCGACCATTCCGTGGTGCAGGAACTCGTCGACGAGGGCCGCATCACCCGCGCCGAGATGGCCACCTACCCGGGTCGGAACGTGATCACGCGTGCGGTGGGCGATCAGGCGAGCGCCGCGGACTACTGGCTGGCACCGATCGTGACGGGCGAGCGGCTGCTGATCTGCTCGGACGGCCTGTCCGGCGATCTGACGGACGAGGCGCTGCGGGCCGGGCTCTCGCTCGGCGGATCCGCCCAGCAGACCGCGCACAGCCTCGTCGACCAGGCGCTCGCCCGCGGCGGACGCGACAACATCAGCGCCGTCGTGGTGGACGTCCGCTCGGGGGGCCTCGCCCCGCGGGTCGACGAGGTCACCGGCGGGTTCGCCACGAGCGCCGAGGCGACCGTGCGTACGATCGACGTCGACACCCGCACCTCCGACCGACAGCGAGCCCGCCGTGACTGAGCGCACCTGGTTCGACGGCACGATGCCCGCCGTCGCCACCGAGCGATGGGCGGTGCTCGTGGGCGGCGAGCGGGCGATCCCCGCCGCACGACGCGTGCTGGCCATCGCGAACGGCGCCCCCGCCGCCACCGACGTCCTCGACGCGCTGCTGCAGGACGGCATCGCCGCGGTCCCCGCCTTCGCGATCGTCGCGCTGGAGGACGGGATGCTGACCGCCTTCCTGCGCGGCACGTTCGCGCTGCGCTTCGAGGACGGTCGTCGGCACGTCTGGCGTGTCGACGGGCTCGGTGCGCACACGTGGCGCGAGGTGGCCGCCGAGGGCATCACGCGCGCGTGGTCCGGGCTCCCCGACGCCGAGCCGCGGCTGCTCGATCTCGGCGCGACCCCGGAGCGCCCCGTGCGCCTCGGACCGACCACCGCGACCGGGATCGTGCTGCGCGCCGAGCCGGCGGTGCGACGCGCGGAGCCGGTGGTGTCGCCGCTTCCTGCGGGCATCCCGCCGCGCCCGCCGCGGCGGGCGCGCGCGGCGACCCCGGCACCGCGCCCCGTGCCGCGCACCGCACCGGTGCCGCGTGCCATCGTCCTGCCGGACGGGGCGCGCGTACCGATCCGAGGCACGCTGCTCGTC
>JAVBUN010000311.1:0-3480 GCA_031555335.1 Microbacterium sp. | reverse complement strand
GGGTCGCTCTCGGTCGGCGAGGGGGCGTCCTTCTGCGAGTTCAAGGGAGCGGCGCGGTACCTGGATGTCCGCGGCGGCGGGCAGGTGCGCGAACGCGCCGCCTGGAACTATCCGCATCCGTCCCCGGGGTTCGCCGAGCTTGCGGATCGCGTGGCGGTGTACCCCGCGGCGATGGATCGGTGCACGGTCGACGGCGAGGTCGTCGAGCCGCAACCGGGCGGCTTCTACGGCGGGTGGGTCACCTCCGACATCGCGGGGCCCTTCAAAGGCATTCCGGGATCGATGGGGTGGTGACCCCGCGCGGCGCCGGTCAACGGAAGAATGCCGGTGCGCGGGTCCTTCTCCGCACCGGCTGTCCGTCAGACTGCCGCGCGCAAGTCCGTCGCGGCGCCGTCGACCGGCTGATAGCGCGATGAGCCGAAGCCCAGGATCATGTAGCCGATGTAGGGCAGGAACCACAGCAGCCAGAACCCGAACGCCCCGCCCCGCCCGAAGTTCTTCGCGATCGCGAGGGCGGTGATGATCGTGATGACGATGTTCACGATCGGGATGAGCCACAGCACCCACCACCAGCCGGGTTTCCCGCCGACCTTGCTGTACGTGTAGGCGTTGTAGAACGGGATGATCGCCGCCCAGCCGGGCCGTCCCGCCTTCTGGAACGTCGCCCAGACGCCGATCACCTGAAGCACCCAGAGCACGAGCCCCGGGACGATCGCGTACCAGGATGTCTCGAATGCCAGATACGACTGCCACGCGTCGGTGTCGGTCATGGTTCCCCCCGGAAGTCACGGGCGCAACCGTTCGTGCGCCTTCCGGGGAGGCTAGCGCACCGCGGTGATGCGCTCGGGAAGCCTGTGCGATCTCGGACGGCATGTCCCGCCGTCGCGCCGCAGCGAGTCAGGAGACGGGATTGCCGCACATCCCGCAGCGGCCGGTGGCCGACACCTCGATGAAGCAGTCCGGGCAGACCGCGCGGGGCCTGTCGGCGGCGGCCTCCGCGCGGCTGGCGGGCGTCGAGCGGCGCTCTCGCGGCGGCGCCTTGCGCGCGGCGGGTGCCGGGGCGACGGTGCGCGGACGGGCGGGCTCCGGGGTGTGGTCGGCGCAGTAGAAGCGCACGAATCCGGCGTGGTTGTTCGGGTGGCGGTGCTTGACGGCCCAGAGCTGATCGCGGGGGAGAGGCTCCGAGAGGCTTCCGCAGGTCGCGCAGCGCGTCGGGTCGCCCGGCGCCACCTCCGCGACGAGCATCGGGGTCTCGAACGGGAGCGCGTCGCGCCAATCGGACGATGCGACGACCTTCATGGGGTGTCCTCTCTGCGGTCGGCCGGATGCGGTCGCGAACGCTTCTCTCTACGGTAGGCGACGTCCGTCCGCCCGGCGTGCCGCGGAGGGTGCGGTCGCGCGGCGATATCGCCCGGGCCGGGTGACGAGGCCGCGGTCGGCGCGCGGATACGGTGCGGCTCATGAGGCGCGGGACGCCACGATCGTGGTTCGGGCGCGCGGACGAGGTCGAGCCGGAGCGGCGCGTCGGGGTCCGTGCGACGCTCGAGCGCCCGCTGATCGTCGCCTTCATCGCGACGATCGGTGTGCTGGGCGGGCTCGTGCTGGGGTCTGCGATCGCGTCGATCACGACGATCCTCGCCTACATCTCCCTCGCCCTGTTCATCGCGCTCGGGCTCGATCCCGTCGTCCGGATGCTGGAGCGGCGCCGGATGAAGCGGGGCGCCGCCATCGCTGTCGTGTTCGGCGTGTTCCTCCTCCTCGTGGCGTGCGGCGTGGCGTTCGTGCTGCCGCCGCTGCTCGGGGAAATCGCGGAGTTCGTGCGATCGGTGCCGGTCGCGGCCGCCGACGTGGAGACAGCCTCGTGGTTCCTGGCGCTCCCGGCGGATGCGCAGGCCGCCGTCTCGGCGGGCCTCGATCAGGTGGGAGAGGCGCTCTCCACACCGGCGACCATCGCGGCGATCGGGGGCGGCGCGCTCGCCGTCGGCGTCGGGCTGGTCAGCGCGGTCTCGGCAGGGTTCATCGTGGTGGCCCTGACGCTCTACTTCCTCGCCTCACTGACGGCGATGAAGCGCGGGCTCGCCGCGCTCGCGCCGGCTCGGAACCGTCCGCGGTTGAGCGAGATGACCGACCGTGTGACGGCATCCGTCGGCAGCGCGCTCCTCGGCTCGGTCACCCTGTCGGCCATCAACGCCGCCGTCGTGTTCGTGCTGCATCTGCTCATCGGGCTGCCGTATCCCGCGCTGATGTCGAGCATCGCGTTCGTGATCACCCTCGTGCCCATCTTCGGCTCGGTCATCTTCCTCGTGCTGGGGTCGGTGCTCGCGCTCTTCTCGAGCCCGACGCAGGCGCTGCTGTTCGCGATCGGCTACCTGATCTACGTCCAGCTGGAGGCGTACGTGGTGACCCCGCGGATCATGAATCGCGCGATCGAGATCCCTGCGGCGCTCGTCCTCATCGGCGCGATGGTCGGCGGCACCCTCATGGGGGTGCTGGGTGTGCTGATCGCCCTTCCCGTGATGGCGACCATCCTCCTCATCATCCGCGAGGTCGTGGTGCCCAAGCAGGATGCCAAGACCTGAGGTGCGATCGGTGCGGCCTCGCTCGGATCGGAGCATTGTGCGGAGCGCGAGGGATAGGGACGGATGCGTGCGCGCGGACCTGCGCGGCCGTCAGGAAATATTCCGGTGCGGGTGGCGGTTGACCCGTCGGTCACACGCACTCACGAAGGAAAAAATCACATGCTCATCGCTTTCTGGATCGTCGCGGGCGTCGCGGCGCTCGCCTTCTTCGCCGCCGGCCTCATGAAGGTCGTGCGGCCCAAGCCTGCCCTCGCCGCGGGCGGGATGGGCTGGGTTGACGACTTCTCCGGCTCGAACGTCACACTGATCGGACTGGCCGAGGTGATCGGGGCGCTCGGGCTCGTCCTCCCCGTGCTCACCGGCATCGCCCCCGTCCTCAGCCCCATCGCGGGCATCGCGCTCGCGGTGCTGATGATCGGCGCCGTTGTGACGCACGTTCGCCGCGCGGAGCCGTTCGCCCCGGCGCTTGTCCTCGCGCTGCTCGCTGCCGCTGCCGCCGTCCTCGGCTTCTTCATCCTCTGAGCTGCGCGCGGCTGGGCCCCGGGGGCGTATCCACGTCCGATGAACGGCTGCGGGGTGGGCCCACCCGGGGGTTCGCATCCGCTCAGCCCAGAGACGAACGAAGGCCGCACCCTTTCGGGCACGGCCTTCGTTCGTCTGCGGAGGATGGGGGATTCGAACCCCCGAGGGCTTGCACCCAACACGCTTTCCAAGCGTGCGCCATAGGCCACTAGGCGAATCCTCCTCGGCCCCGGAGGGTCGCCGACCATCCTACCGTGCCCGCGAGGTCGTGCCCGCACCCGCCGCCGCACTACCCGGTCGGATGAGCAACGAGCGCGGAGCGAACGCCGCGAGCACTCGTCGTGGCGCGGGCGCCGACGCCTGCAACGCGGTGCGGATC
>JAVBUN010000198.1:0-4414 GCA_031555335.1 Microbacterium sp. | reverse complement strand
CGAGCTCGGCGAAAGCGTCACCGAGGGCACCATCACCCGCTGGCTGAAGCAGGTCGGCGACGATGTCGCGGTCGACGAGCCGCTCCTCGAGATCTCGACCGACAAGGTCGACACCGAGATTCCCGCGCCGTTCGCCGGCGTTCTTCAGGAGATCCTCGTCCAGGAGGACGAGACGGTCGCCGTCGGGAGCGCCCTGGCACGCATCGGCGACGGGGCACCCGCCGCCGCGCAGGCAGCCCCCGCGGCTCCGGTCGCCGAGACCGCCCCGGAGGCACCCTCCACCGAGAAGCCCGTCGAGGTCGAGAAGGCCGAGGCGGCACCCGCTCCGCAGCAGACGGCACCGGCACCCGCCGCCGCTCCGGCTCCCGCCGCGCCCGCGGCGACGCCGGCCCAGCCCGCTCCCGCCGCCGACGCGAACGACGACAGCGTGTACGTCACGCCGCTCGTGCGCCGTCTCGCGCAGCAGCAGGGCGTCGACCTCTCGTCCATCACGGGCTCGGGCGTCGGCGGCCGCATCCGCAAGGAGGACGTGCTGAAGGCGGCCGAGAAGCCCGCAGTGCCGGCGGCGGCACCGGCCGCTCCCGCCGCGCCGAAGCTCGAGGCGTCGCCGCTGCGCGGCACGACCCAGCCGATGTCGCGCCTGCGCAAGGTCATCGCCGAGCGCGCCGTCGCGTCGATGCAGGCGACCGCTCAGCTGACGACCGTGGTCGAGGTGGATGTGACGAAGCTCGCGAACTACCGCGAGCAGGTGAAGGCCGAGTTCCAGCAGAAGACCGGGGACAAGCTCTCCTTCCTGCCGTTCTTCGCGATCGCTGCGGTCGAGGCGCTCCAGGCGTACCCGATCATCAACTCGACGGTCGACGGCGACAAGATCGTCTATCCGGCCGCCGAGAACGTGTCGATCGCCGTCGATACCGAGCGCGGACTGCTCACGCCGGTCGTGCGTGACGCGGGAGAGAAGAACATCGCCGAGCTCGCCCGAGAGATCGCGGACCTCGCAGCCCGCACGCGCGACAATAAGCTGAAGCCCGACGAGCTCGCCGGCGGCACGTTCACGCTGACCAACACCGGTTCGCGGGGCGCGCTCTTCGACACCCCGATCGTGTTCCTGCCGCAGTCGGCGATCCTCGGTCTCGGTGCGGTCGTGAAGAAGCCCGGCGTGGTCACGGTCGACGGCAAGGACGCGATCTCGGTGCGCTCGTACGTGTACCTCGCGCTCTCGTACGACCACCGGATCATCGACGGCGCGGATGCGGCGCGCTTCCTGTCCGCGATGAAGGCTCGCCTCGAGGCGGCCGACTTCGCCGGTTCGCTCGGGATCTGATCCCGGGCTCAGCCCGCTCCCGGCTGCTGCGCGACATCGTGGATGTCGCGCAGCAGCCATTTTTCGCTCGTGCGAACCATTTCGACGATCTGCGGCGGTCGCTCCCCCGTCGTGTCGTCGGCGCGCAGCAGCACGAGTCCGCCGAGGTCGTCCCGCAGCGTGAGCGTCCGCGCGTCGGATGCGGCGAAGGCCGCGCCGTCGAGCGACACCGCGCGGTCCGCGTCCTGCAGGGCCCGCCGGCATCCGGAGTCGTCGCCGCACGCCCGGATCGCCTCCAGGACCTCGGTCGTGGCGGTCACGGGATCGGGCGCCGCCTCGGGCGGGTCCGGGGCGGGTGACGCGGCCGCGGCCGGCGGCGCGCCGGTGGTGTCGACGGCGGGCGCCGCGGGCACGCCGGTTGCATCGATCGCGGCCGGGCCGGATCCCGTCGGCCACAGCAGACCCGTGGCGAGCACGAGCGCCCCGGCGGCGGCGGCGAGCATCACGACCGCCCGACGGGATCGCGGTCGCCGGCGCTCACCGCGCCGGAGGAACCGCCATGCCTGGGTGATCGCGTCGGATGCCATCTGCGCGACCCCCGCGTCGGCGGCATCCGCGAGCCGGCGCCAGGTGCGCCGCTCCGGGGGTGCGAGACTCTCCGGCGCGAGGGGGCTCGACCGGCGCGCGGTGCGACGACGCGCCGTCGGTTCGACGCGGATCGCCTCGGCGGACCCGAGAGCGAAGAGGTCGGCCTCGACCGCCGCCAGCACCGACGCACGTCGCTCGGCATCGTCGATCGCGACGATCGCACCCGTGACCGCGACCACGACGTCCGTCTCCGCATCCGCGGCCCCCGCTTCGAGGATCGATTGCAGCTCCTGCGCCGCCGCCGGGGCGACAGCGGCGCCCGCGGCCTCGTGGACGAACAGCGGCGTGCCGTCCTCTGCCAGCCACCAGCGACCCGAACACGCATCCGCACCGTGCGCATCGCACTCCGCGGCGGTACCTCGGAGGATGCTGACCGCGAGGGTGACGACCTCCCCCCGGCGGAGCGCCTCGCCCGCAGCCGCGCGTCGGGTCAGGACCTCAGCGACCGTCTCGGTGCACAGCGGCAGCAGCACCGCGTGACCCTGCGCGGTGCGGACGAGCTCCTGCACCCGCGCCACGTGCTCACCGCGCGCGTGCCACATCGGCGCGGCATCGACCGCGCTCACGCGGGCCACCGGCGCCGCGTCGTGCGCGACCA
Source organism: Microbacterium sp. (assembly GCA_031555335.1). Lineage (GTDB taxonomy): Bacteria > Actinomycetota > Actinomycetes > Actinomycetales > Microbacteriaceae > Microbacterium. The sequence continues at coordinate 1,865 of JAVBUN010000198.1, read as the reverse complement.
CATCGCCCGGATACGGCCCGGCGCCCGGGGCGACCACCCGCAGCGCGGGATCGTCGAGCAGCGGGACCAGGGAGGGCGAGGCCGTGGGAGTCATGCGGCCATCGTCCCGCCGCACCGGCGCCATCGGCGGGCAGCCCGCCGCGGCCCGGGACGACTGCGTGCTGCGCGAGCATGGGGAGGAGAGGACGGCCCGCCGACGGTAGGCTGGAGGTATGGCAGCGCGCAGTTCCACGCCCGAAAAGCGTCCCGGATTCTTCTCCCAGCTCAAGACCCTCTACACGTTCACCGTCGAGGCGTACGCGTGGCTGCCGTACGCTCTCGCCGGCATCCTCGTCGTGGCGATCGGGCTCGGCGTCCTCGTGGGCTTCCTCATCCCGCCGGCGGCGATCTGGAGCATCATCCTCTGGGGCGTGACCGGCCTGCTACTCGGCGTGCTCGCGTCGCTCATGACCATGACGCGGCTGTCGACGACCGCGATGTACAAGAAGATCGACGGGATGCCGGGCGCCGCCGGGCACGTGCTCTCCACCTCGCTCGGCCGCAGCTGGCAGTCGGGCGACATGCCCGTCGGCGTCAACCCGCGCACGCAGGAGGCGGTCTACCGTGCCATCGGCCGCGGCGGAGTCGTCGTCGTCGGCGAGGGGGCGCGCGGACGTCTCACGCGCCTCGTGAACGACGAGCGCGCGAAGGTGCAGCGGGTCGCTGCGGGCGTGCCGGTCACCGTGCTCTACGTCGGCCACGGCGAGGACGAGGTGCCGATCGGCAAGCTCTCCGCCACGATCAAGGCGCTGCCGAAGAAGATCGACCGCACCACCATGGCCGCCGTCATCAAGCGCATCGACTCGGTGTCGCAGTCGCTCGCATCGATGCCCATCCCGAAGGGCATCGACCCGACGAAGGTTCGCGCGCCGCGCCCCCGCTGATCCGGCGTCGCCGGTCAGAGCCGCAGCAGAACCGTGCCGGCGGCCTTGTCGTGGAGGCCCCGCTGATCCGCATCCCAGATCACCGCGGGGATCACCAGCACGAGCAGCACCGTGCGCACGATCGGTCGCCAGAGCCCCACCCAGCCGCCGCCGAGGCGTACGACCCGCATCCCCAGCACGCGGTGACCCGGGCTGCCCCCGATCGTGGGGATGAAGACGATCTGCACGACGGCGAAGATCGCTGTCGTCGCCCACGGGTCGTACTGGAAGAAGGCGACGGAGATGAGCACGGCGCACGCCCAGTCGATGGCGAGTGCGGCAAGCCGGCGACCCGCCCGGGCCACCGAACCCCGCCCGGTCTCCGGAAACCCGAGTCGCTCACCGGGATAGCGGGATTCGACGGGGATCTCGGGCATAAAGCCAGCGTAACCGTCGACGCGTAACATGCCCGAAACATATGGGACACTGGCGAGACATGCCATCTCGATAGCGTCGTGGGAGCCTGCTCTGGCAGGCGGAACTTCCCGAATGCCCTACCTCTGGAGTCTCCATGTTCAGTGATTCATCCGAGGTGCTCAAGTTCATCAAGGACGAGGACGTCAAGTTCCTCGACATCCGTTTCACGGATCTCCCTGGTGTGCAGCAGCACTTCAACATCCCCGCGTCCACCGTCGACGAGGAGTTCTTCACCGTCGGCCAGCTCTTCGACGGTTCCTCGATCCGTGGATTCGCGAACATTCACGAGTCGGACATGCAGCTGATTCCGGATGTGTCGACCGCGTACATCGACCAGTTCCGCGAGGCCAAGACCCTCGTCATGGTCTTCGACATCTACAACCCGCGCAACGGCGAGATCTACGCCAAGGACCCGCGTCAGGTCGCCAAGAAGGCCGAGAAGTACCTCGCCTCGACCGGCATCGCCGACACCGCGTTCTTCGCCCC
>JAVBUN010000255.1:0-25526 GCA_031555335.1 Microbacterium sp. | reverse complement strand
CGCGCGCAGGATGAGGCGGGTGGTGCGCTCGAGGTCGCCCCACAGGACGCACAGGGGGGCGACGATGAGCCCGAGGCCCACCAGCAGCACGGTCTGCAGCACGACCGCTACGGGGAAGAGCAGGAGTCCCCAGCCCACACTCGCGCCGGAGAAGACCGCGAAGAGGGCCAGCACGGGGAGCGAGAAGAGGAACTCGATCCCCTTGCTCAGCACGATGCGATTGACCCAGATGGACCGCGGGATGGCGGTCGACCGGACGAGCCGCGAGTCCTTGTTGAACGCGCGCGTGAAGTCCGTCACCGCCGAGTTGAACCATACCCACGGCAGGAGCGCCGTGATGAGGAAAACGATGTAGGGCTCCTCGCCGACGCCGCGGCCGAAGACCTGCGTGAAGACGAACCAGTAGATCGCGCTCATCACGAGCGGATCGAGCACCGACCAGAAGTACCCGAGCGCGCTCGTCGCGTAGCGGACGCGCAGATCACGGGCGGACAGCAGCCACAGCGAGTGGAGATAGCGCCGCGGGGATCCGGGAGCGCCGACGGCGGCTGTGGTCACCAGATGAGTCTAGGACCTGGAACCAGCACGACTCCGGGATCGGGCGACGCCGTCCGCAACAGGCGGATCGGCAACACGAGATCTCCTGCAAGACCGATTCCTGACAGAATCTGAACCTATGGCTTCCAGCTCCGACAGCGCCCCTCGGGTGTCCATCATCATGCGCACCCGGAACCGTCCCGACCTGCTCGAACGCGCGATGGCAGATGTCTTCGCCCAATCGCTCCACGAGCTGGAACTCGTCGTCGTCGACGACTCCGACGACCCGGCTCCTGTCGCAGCCGTCGCGGCCGCCCTCCCAGAAGGGCAGCAAGCACGCACGCAGATCGTCTCACGTGCTGGCCAGACGCACGGCAGATGGCCGGCGGCGAATGCTGGCCTCGCAGTCGCGCGCGGAGACTATGTCTCCCTACACGACGACGACGACTACTGGGATCCTCATTTCCTCACGGATACCTCCGCGTTCCTGGATGCGCATCCTGAGGCCGCAGGCGTCTGCACGCGGACGAACATCGTCATCGAGCGGCCGGATGCCACCGGAACTCTCCAAACCACGGACATATATCCGTTCCTGCCCGAGCTCACGGTCATCAGCACAACCGAGATGCTTCGAGCGAACCGTATCCCCCCGATCTCAATGCTGTACCGCCGCAGCCTGCACGACCGGTTGGGATCGTACGACGAATCGCTGAGCGTGCTCGGTGACTGGGACTTCTACCTTCGTGTGATCACCGCCTACCCCATCGAGTTGCTCGACGGTCCCCCGATGGCCTACTGGAGCCACCGTCCGGAATCTTTCGGAGACGCGGAGAACAGCATCTCGGCGGGGGCGATCCGGGCAGCGACTGAGGCTCGGATCCGTGACCGCCACGTTCGCGAAGGCGTTGCTCGTGGCGGCATGTCCGCCTTTGTCCATATCGCGAACGAGAGCAGATGGCTCGACGAGCGGGCCGAGGCCAGAGCGCAGTCGTTCACGGCCACCACGACAGGCGCGCTCGACAGAATTGCCGAGCGACTGGAGCAGCTGGAGCAGCTGGAGCAGCTCTCGCAGCTCGAGCTCGGTCGGCTTGAAATGCTGGAACAGCGCCTAGTCGCACTGCAGAGCGATGTCTCACTGCTGCACCGCGAGCTGCTCGACCGCACGAGCCTGGGGAACCTGTTGCGCCGCCCTTTCCGGCGCTTCCGTCGGCGCCGGAAATGACCTCAGAGCTCGCATCGTGCATTACGGGTGCGGAGCGCGACGATATTGATCGACCGAACCGGTTGCTGGCCGCTACAGGGGACACGCACGATACAGCCGCGGGAGAGAGCAAGTTCACCTGAAGCACGGACAGCGCCAGCAGTGCGGTTGCTACCCCCACAACCTCGGGATCAGCGATCCTCGCTGGAGCGAGCCTGAGGGGGCGCACGATCGCAACGGCCCTGCTCGATGAGGCAGCACTCTTGCGAGGCAGATCAGCCGCCCTGTACCTCATCCACGGTCGCGGTCGCGTATACCGTGCCGGTGCGCTCGTCACTCAATGGCACATAGAATCGGGCCCCCTGCCAAAGAATGTCCACGCCCACACCCGATTCATCCATCACCTGGGCATTGACAAAGTACTGGCCACCCCCAAACGCGACGTTCGGAATCGTATATCGCACTTTCGCGGGCCCCGCGCCCACGGGGCCGTGAGCACCCCCGGTCAGACGGCGCACACCTGTACCGAACACCTGCTGCCCCGTCGGCGTATCAACGCTGAACGACGTCTGCCAGCGACTGTGCGCGGATGCGTGATCGACCGTGATCTCGACGACGACGTCGTCTCCGGGATTGACGTCCTGCACGGGCTCACCCCCCGCGTTCAGGATGCGGACGGCCGAGACGGTGAACTCGTTCGCGGCTGCGTCATCGGGACCCTCGCCCTCCAGGCGAGACTGACGTTTGCCCTCCATGATCTCTCGATGCACCTTCGTGGCATCGGATGTGGATCCGATGAACGCGATCTCGCCGTGCTGCAGCACGACACCCTGGTCGCAGATATCCATCACCTGCGCTGCCGAGTGCGAGACGAGGATGATCGTGCGTCCCTCCTTTTGGAACTGGCGAATCTTGTCCATGCACTTGCGCTGGAACGCCTCGTCCCCGACCGCGAGCACCTCGTCAACGAGTAGCAGATCCGGGTCCGTGTGGACAGCGACGGCAAAGGCCAACCGCACATACATGCCGGAGGAGTAGAACTTCACTTGCGTATCGATGAAGTCACCGATTTCGGCGAACGCGACGATGCTGTCGAACTCGGCATCGGTCTGTTCCTTGGAGAGACCGAGGATCGCAGCATTGAGATAGACGTTGTCTCGACCCGAGAGGTCGGGGTGGAATCCCGCGCCGAGCTCGAGCAGCGCCGCCATCCGACCTCGTCGCCGCACGCTCCCCGTCGTAGGATCGATGATGCCGCCGATCACCTTGAGCAACGTGCTCTTGCCGGATCCATTGGGCCCCATGAGCCCGATTGATGTGCCCGCAGGAATCGAGAGCGACACGTTCTTGAGCGACTCGAACTCCTCACGGTGAGCCCGGCCGTGCCGCCCCATGGTGACGACCCGCTCCTTGAGCGAGTTGTCGCGACGAATGATGAAGCGTTTGGATACGTCTTCGACGACGACGATGTCCGGCACGTCCTCTTCGATATCTGCGGATGACTTGACCATAATCACAGCTCCTGTGCGAAGTTTCCCTGTAGCTTCGCGAAGACTCGCTGGCAGACCCAGACCAGGACCAACCCGACGAGAATTGCGATGCCCATCCGGATGGCGAGCCCGGGAGGGTAGTCCGCGGGGGTTCCCGCAATCCAGAATGCCCGGTGGAAGCCGAGCACCGCGAGCGTCAGCGGGTTATTGGTGTAGACCTCGAGCAGCCAGTTCGGGAACCCGAACGTGTCGAAGACGGTGTTGACCATCGTCCAGCCGTAGACAATCGGCGATGCCCACATCGCCAGCATGAGCACGACCTGCATCAAGTACTGAACGTCGCGCAGATACACGTTGAGCGCTGACAGGAGCAGCCCGAACGCGAGCCCGTAGATGACGACGATGGCCACGGCTGGGAAGAAGTACACGAGTCCTAGGCTGATCGGCGCGGCTCCAAGGATGACACACGCGGCGATCAGTACCACGAGCTGCACGACGAATGTGAACATCGCCGACCCCACCGACGCGAGCGGGAAGACCTCTCGCGGCACGTAGACCTTCTTGACCAGTCCGCTGTTGGCGACAATGGATCCGGTCGTCCCGGTCAGTGTCTCGTTGAAGAGCACGTAGATCGTCAGCCCGGAGAAGATGTAGATCGCGAAGTCGGGGATGCCTCGCGCGGCGCCCAAAAACTGGCCCATCACCACGAAGTACACGATCAACTGCACTATGGGGTTGATCAGAGTCCAGAGCAGGCCGAGGACGCTGTCTTTGTATCGGGCTTTGATATCGCGGCGCACGAGTCTCGCGAGCAGCTCGCGGTGGGCGATGACCGCCTTCAGCGAGGCCCAGAACCCCGCGTGCGATGCGACGGGGACCAATGGTTCGGACTCGAGTCGACGAAACCTCGCGCGAGCGCTGTCATTCACTAGCAGTTCCACTCCAGACGCCCCGGGACAACCCGGCAAGACTATACAGCGCGCGCTGGGAACCCACCCAACGGCGCTGCTCGCACATCAGGCGAGGCTGTTGTTCCACATCGACAGGGCCGACCCGATGGCCATATGCATGTCGAGGTACTGGTAGGTGCCGAGACGCCCGCCGAAGTGGACACCCTTCTCGCCCTTCTGCAGATCGCGGTACGCGAGCAGCCCCGTGCGGTCCTCGGGGGTGTTGACCGGGTAGTAGGGCTCGTCGTCGCGGGTCGCGAAACGGGAGTACTCGCGGACGATGACGGTCTTGTCCGTCGGGTACCGGTCGGCGCGCTCAGGATGGAAGTGCTTGAACTCGTGGATGCGGGTGTACGGCGTTTCCCCATCCGCGTAGTTCATGACGCTCGTGCCCTGGAAGTCGCCGATGTCGAGCACTTCCTGCTCGAAGTCGAGCGTGCGCCAGGAGAGCTCGCCCTCCGCATAGTCGAAGTAGCGGTCCACGGGGCCGGTGTAGACGACCGGCACCTGCCCGACGGTCGCCCCCTTGTTGAGCGGCTGCGACTCGTCGAAGTAGTCCACGTTCAGCTTCACGTCGATGTTGGGGTGATCCGCCATGCGCTCGAGCCACGCCGTGTACCCGTCGACGGGGAGCCCCTCCCACGTGTCGTTGAAGTAGCGGTTGTCGTACGTGTAGCGCACGGGAAGGCGGGAGATCACCTCGGCGGGGAGGTTCTTCGGATCCGTCTGCCACTGCTTCGCGGTGTAGTCGCGGATGAACGCTTCGTAGAGCGGCCGTCCGATGAGGCCGATCCCCCGCTCCTCGAGGTTCTGTGCCTGCTTCGGGTCGAACTCCCCCGCGAGCTCGTGCACGAGGGCACGCGCCTGATCGGGGGTGTACGCCGCCTGGAAGAACTGATTGATCGTTCCCAGGTTGATCGGCATCGGGAAGACCACACCGTTGTGGGTCGTGTACACCCGGTGCACGTAGTTCGTGAACGCCGTGAAGCGATTGACGTACTCCCACACCGTTGGGTTTGAGGTGTGGAAGAGGTGAGCGCCGTACCGGTGCACCTCGATCCCGGTCGACGCCTCGTTCTCGCTGTAGGCGTTACCCCCGACGTGGTGGCGCCGGTCGATGACCGTGACCTTGCGACCGGCGGCAGCGGCGCGTTCGGCGATCGTGAGTCCGAAGAATCCGGAACCGACGATGAGAAGATCCACCCGCGTCACCTACCGCGTCCGCCATCGGAGACCGTCCCGAAGCCCCCGCAGGCCGGCCGCGAGTTTTGCACGCCGATTGTCTTCGAGCGCGACGACCTTTATCCACGACTTCGCACTGAACCGCAGATCCTCCCAGAACCAACGACCAAAGCCATAGCGACGAACCATGATCATTCGGTTTCGCACCATGTAGTACTGGCGAAACGGCGAATAGTCCCCGACGTACACCGTGCGCCCGAGCAAGCGGCGGGGCTCGGAAGCCCCAAATTGGTGGTCCATGATTGCGTCGTAGACCTTGAGGTTCGAGTATCCGCTGCGCACTGCGCGCAAGCAGATGTCGTGATCGACGTAGTCGATGAACAGTGCTTCGTCGTGCAGACCGATGATCGACAGCACATCACGAGAGAACAGCGAACCGGAACTGATGAGCACGTCCTGCCGGACGACGGGAGCACCTCCGCTTTGCTCGAGCACGCGCCCAGTCGTCCTCGCACGTAGTGCCGGAGACACAATGCCAACTGCTCCCGGCCATGAACTACGCGCTTCGAGAAGTCGGGCTAGCGTACCGACCGCAACCGTACTGTCCTGGTCGAAGATCCACACCGATGACGCGCCCTGCTGGAGCGCAAGGCGCATACCTGCGTTGAATCCCGCGCCTACCCCGACGTTGCCATCCTGTGCGACCACGTCCACGCGCGGATCGTGCACGAACTGCTTGAGCACTTCGCTTGTCGGCGATCCCGGCGAGTTGTCGACGATGATGACCTTGGAGATCTCCTCCAGTAGTCGCTGCACGTTCTGGACGATGTTGGCCTCGGGCTCATACGCCAACACGACGCCAATCACCTGTTCCTCGACTCCGGCCACCGCTCTACCCTCCCGATCCTTGTCAGTCTCAGCCATCCTCAGGCCCGCTGTACCGCGGCGGCGTCGGCCGAACGTCGATCGTCCGGGAACACCCACCGATCGTAGGTGAAGAACCGGAACAGGGTCGCAACGATTTGGCCGACGAGCGTTCCGGAAACGTTGTCGGCGACGACACCCTCGAGTCCGAGCACATATCGCGAGAAAGCCAGACAGCCCAGCTGAAGCCCCATGGCGACGAGATTGAGCACCACAAAGACGACATACCGCGTCCATCGCTGTTGAATGCGCCGCGCGCCGAAAGTCCAATATCGGTTACCGACGTACGTCACCACGGTCGCCACCGAGATCGCCACGATCTTCGCCGCCAGCGGCGCTTCGAAGAGAATGCCGCGACCTGAGACCCAGAAGACGAGGAGGTTGAAGACAACCGCGTCGACAACGAAAGCAACCCCGCCCACCACGAGGAAAGCTCCGCCGCGGCGCAGGAAGGACACAGCACCAGCGCCGATCGGCATGGGACTCCTTATCGCGACGCGCTCCGGGAGGCGCGTGCGCTCCATGCTAACTTGGAACAGCCTCGCATCCCGTCTCGCGCCGGGAACAGGATCGACCGAAGGAGTAGTAAACGTGTCTCCGTCTCCGGCGCCGAGAATCGCCGCCATCGTGCCCTGCCACAACGAAGAGCTGGCTATCGGACAAGTGATTCAGGACCTGCGTACCGCAGTCCCGGATATGGCGATCTACGTCTACGACAACGCGAGTACCGACAGGACTATCGAGGTGGCCGCCGCGGCGGGCGCGATCGTGCGACACGAGCTCACGAAGGGCAAGGGCAACGTTGTGCGCCGGGCGTTCGCGGACATCGACGCCGATGTCTATGTTCTGATTGATGGCGACGACACGTACGCAGCCCGCGATCTCCCGGTCATGATCGCAGCGCTGCAGGAGGGTCCGTATGATCATGTGCTCGGCGTGCGACAGGAAACCGAGGCGGGCGCTTATCGGCCCGGGCATGCCTTGGGCAACCGCGGCTTCAACTGGTTTGTGAGCGGCGTCTTCGGCTCACAAGTGACGGACATGCTCAGCGGGTACCGCGTGTTTTCGCGCCGTTTCGTCAAGAGCTTCCCTGCCCTGTCGCGCGAGTTCGAGATCGAGACCGAGTTGACAGTCCACGCGATGAGCCTGCGCGTTCCGCAGGTCGAGATCCCTGTCGGCTTCAAGGACCGCCCCGAAGGCAGCCAGAGCAAATTGCGGACGTATCACGACGGCTTCCGCATTCTCTCGCTGATTCTGGGTTTGATCCGACACGAGCGTCCGCTGATGTTCTACGGGGTTGTCGGTACACTCCTCGCCCTGTTTGGGATCATCGTCGGTGCGCCAATCGTGATCGAGTTCTTCGACACCGGTCTCGTGCCGCGCCTCCCGACGGCCGTCTTGGCGCTCGGGATCACCCTGCTCGCCTTCATCGCGTGGATGATTGGCCTGATACTCGACGGTGTTTTGAAGCTCCGACGCGAGGTGAGTCGGCTCAACTATCTCTCGCATGCCACGCCGCCCACCACGGCGAACCATGGCTGAGACTACCGAAAGGCGGTCCCGCCGGATCGACGGAAAGTCGCCCTCCGCGGTCCGTCCCGGTCGCTGGCTGTCGCGTGCCGTATTCATCATCCCGGCGCTCGCGTACGTGCTCTTGATTCTTCTCGGAGCGACGACCTCGAATGTCGGCATCGACTTTCTGCGACAGGATCCGGGGGCCGATCACGGGTTGGAGCAGATTGGTGGCTCGCAGGCCGTTCGATCCGACGAGTACGGCACCGAGTCCCCGATCTGGCTCGGTCAGCTCGCTCGGGAGGGTCAAGAGGCCGAGACTCCCCTCAGTGTGTCGAGCGACTTTTTCGCACAGCTGCCAGCCGGACCCGTCTCATCCGTCGTGTTCTTCGACGGCACATTGCTCGGCTTGAGTGGGTGGCTCTCCGAAGAATCCCTTTTCGCCATGAAGTGGTGGCTTCCAACGCTCCTTCTCTTCATGGGTCTCCCCGTCTGGTTCCGGCAAGTGACTGGTCGACTACGGTGGGGATATCTCGCCTCAGTGTTTATCGCCCTGGCGCCCGCCAGTGTGTGGTGGTCCGGTAGGCCCGTCAACACCCTGGGCTTCGTCGCCGCGGGCTGCGCCCTCGCCCTGTACGGAATGGGCGCCGTAAGCCGCCGACAGCGGATCCGCGCCGCGGCTGCCTTCGTCGTTTCCGGCATACTCCTCGCGCGGCTACCGTCGTATTACCAACCACTCGCCATCATCATCGGCATCCCGCTAGTTCTTGCCACTGCGTGCGTGATGCTCTTCGCCAGAGAATCGTTGCGTGTGCGCCTTGTCTCCGTCGGCGCTGTGGCCGTCAGCGGCGCATTCTGGACGGGCGCGTCCCTCTGGGAGAACCGCGACGCAATCGTTGCGGGACTTTCCACGGTCTACCCCGGCGATCGACAGAGCACCGGGGAGGCCATGGAGGCGGGCCGATTGTTCGGCGCAACGAACTTCGGGTGGCTCAGGCAGCTCGCCCCCACAGCGTTGACCTTCGAATCCGAACTCGTCACGTCCTTCAACGTCCTATTCATCGCTTTGCTCGTGCTGGTAGCGTCCGCACGATGGCGCGGCACTCGCGCCATAACGACCGCCATCGTCCCGCTGGCCGTTCTGAGTGCCTTCTGGCTGAGTTGGGCGATGGTGGACTGGGGGTCGGTCGGGTCGATGCTTCCTCTGATCAACCGTGTCCCCGCGTTCCGAGCGGTTCAAGGGGCTGGGTACTTGCTGACGTTGGTCTTCTGCCTGTTTATGGCGCAGTGGAAGCCGCCGACGAACCGCAAGACGGCAGTACTCGCCGGTGTCTCGGTCGCGTTGTTCTCGGCGTACGGCGGCTCGTCACTTCAGTCCAGTCTCCTGCCGGATCTGACGACCGGGATGATCTGGGTGAGCGCGATCGTCGCCGGCGCAGTAGTCTTCGCGATGGTGCAGTGGCCGCACAAATGGTGGGCGCTCGTCGCCGCCGGGCTTTCCGTTTCGTTGCTAGCTCTGACATCGACGCCCGTCCTATTCGGGCTCGGGGATCTGCGGACCAGCGAGACTGCTCAGAAGTTCCTGGAATGGGGTTCAAGCAGTCGCTCCAACGGGACGGTGTGGGCGGCCGAGTCGGGGTTCATCGACTCCCTGATGACATCCACCGGCACGCCTTCGCTCAGCTACCGCCAACAGGTCGGCCCTGACGTGGATCAATGGGAGCGACTTGACCCGGGAGGCGTTCACGAAGATATGTGGAACCGAGGCGGACTCCACATCCGGTTCGACTGGACGGACGACAAGAGTCTGATTTTCTCGCAGCCCTCACCCGACGTGGTTCTAATGACCGGTTCCCCGTGTGTCGTCGCAGAGCGGATTCCCGCACTCGAGCACATCGTCGCCGACGAGCCGCTCTCATCGGATTGCCTTTCCGCCCCGGAGATCGTTCAGTGGTCCGGATCCGATCACTACGTTTACCGCGTGGGTTGACCGTGCGGCCGATGCCCCTTATCGCCCGCGCGGCGAGATACGGGAAACGCCGGATGGAGAGGCTCGCCCGCGCGTGCGCGCGTGCGTTGAGGGTTCGTCTCGGGCGACTTCACTGGGCGATTCGGATCAGTGCTCCTTCCGATCCATCCGCCTCCCGTTGGGGTGACACCGCGTTCGCGCAAGACTTGGCGGAAGCCCTGCGCGCCCGCGGGCAAAGGGTCCGCATCGTGTACTTCGGGACCGGAGAAGATGACCGGTCCCCCGCAGACGATGTCTCCCTGACGCTCCGCGGTTTGCATCGCCTCGATCCGTCCCACGCCGCGGTGAATTATCTGTGGATCATCAGCCATCCGGATGCAGTGAATGCGGATGAGTGTGCCGCTGGGTGGACGCGGATGTTCGTCGCAAGCCTGACCTGGACGCCGCCCGGCGGGCATGCGGAACCGCTCCTGCAAGCTGCATCACTCCGGCGCTTCCCCTCGACGGCGAGCGTGACGAGCCCCACCTACGCGTACGACACATTGTTCGTCGGCACCTCTCGAGGGATCGCTCGGCCCGTCATACACGACGCCGTCACTGTCGGCGCGGATCTCGCTATTTTCGGCCACGACTGGGAGCGGTTCGTTGATTCGCGGTTCGTGCGCGCCGATCATCTGCCGTTCGCGCAGGTGGCGGATGCCTACGCCCGGGCCCGTGTGGTTCTAAACGACCACTGGGCGGACATGCGCGAGAAGGGGTTCATATCCAACAGGCTCTTCGATGCGGCCTTCGTCGGTGCGCGCGTGATATCGGATGACGTGGCCGGGCTGGACGAGATTTTCGGCGGGCTGGTTCAGACCTACGACTCACTCGAACGGTTGCGGCTCTTGCTCAGCAGTGACGATCCGTGGCCGTCGCGTCAAGAGACCTGGAACATTGCCGCGACCGTTCGTGCACGGCATTCGTTCGACGCGAGGGCCGCGACGCTGATCGAACGCGCACTCTCCGACCTTCGACGAGCGCCTTAGCGAGCGCTCGAGCCACCGCCAGGCTCGATCATCGCTGCTGCTTCAGTTCGGAGCATGCCCGTTGTCCGTTCGTAGAGCGCGGCGTTGAATGAAGTAGCCTGCGGCATGTCGTGGAGGTGACGACTGGCCGAATCCATCAATGACGTGTTCACGAAGTACTTGCCGGAACCAAGCGTCGAAGCCTTCAAGATGAACCGGACCGTCATCCTGCCATGCAACGAACCCGTCTCGATTCCGAGCCGGCGAGTGTCGGTGCCCAGGACTTTCTGCCCCAGCGTGTTATCGATCTGGATCGCGCATAGCCAATCATCGAGCGTGCGTTCAGATTCGACGACCGCCGTGACTTCGATGTCGTCACCGAACTCGATGGCCTCGCCCACGGAACGACCAACGGCCCGCACCGACGTCGAGACGACGACTCCAGGTGGAACGGACTCGCCCTCATCGGCCACGACGTCGCGAACCCTTCGTTCCTCGAGCAGATCGCGGAACTGCGCGACGCCCACCATCGGCGCACCGTCGAAGACGACCGTCCCATGATGGAGGAGAACCACGCGATCGCATAGCTCGGTGATCTGCCCGAGAGAGTGGCTGACGATGATGATCGTTCGGCCCTCCGATTGGAACGAGCGAATCTTATCCAGGCACTTGCGTTGGAACGCTTCGTCTCCGACCGCGAGCACTTCGTCAACGAGCAACACATCCGGGTCTGTGTGCACTGCGACCGCGAACGCGAGGCGCACGTACATTCCGGACGAGTAAAACTTCACCTGCGTGTCGATGAAGTCGCCGATGCCGGAGAAGGCGAGGATGTCGTCGAACTGGGCGTCCGTCTCGGCACGAGTCAGGCCGAGCACCGACGCGTTCAAATAGACGTTCTCTCGTCCTGTCAAGTCCGGATGAAATCCTGCGCCCAGTTCGAGAAGCGCAGCCAATCGCCCGCGACTCTCGACAGTTCCGTCCGTCGGCTGAACGATCCCGCCGATAACCTTGAGCAACGTGCTCTTGCCCGAGCCGTTGTGCCCGATAAGACCGACCGTCGTGCCGGCGGTGATGTTCACACTCACGTTTTTGAGCGCCCAGAAATCCTCGCGGTGACGCCGGCCGGCACGACCGAGAGTCACGATCCGCTCCTTGATCGAGGAATCCTTCCGCACGGTAAACCGCTTCGAAACGTCCGTGACTCGGATCACATCGGGCAGCTCTGCCACATTCGTCGTTGACATGTACTCAAATCTCCTGCGCGAAGTTGCCCTGCAACCGCAGGAAAACACGGTGGCTGGCGAACAGAAGGCCGAGTCCTACGATCAATGCGACGCTCATTCGGAGAAGGAGATGGTCGGGCTGTGCAACTGCGTCGCCCGCCATCCAGAAGGCGTGTTGGAAACCGATGACGGCAAGCGTGAGCGGGTTGTTCGTGTAGATGTCGAGAAGGATCGACGGGCCCACGATGCCCGCAACCATCTGCCAGGAGTACACGACCGGCGTCGCCCAGAACAGGAGCATGGTCGCGACCTCGACGAGGTATTGGACATCTCGCAGGTAGACATTGAGGGCCGCGCAGATCATGCCGATCGCCGTCCCGTAGACGACGAGGAGAAGCACCGAGGGGACCACGTACAGCAGCTGCGCATGCCAAGGGAAGGCACCCGCGACGAGGGTGGCGACCAAGAGTACGCCGACCTGGATCAGGAAATTGATGAACGCCGACCCGACGCTCGCGAGCGGAAAAAGCTCACGCGGAACATACACCTTCTTGACCAGCCCTGCGTTGGCCAGGACCGAGCCGGTCGAACCCACCACGATCTCAGTGAAGAGCCCGATGGCCGTCAGCCCAGAGAAGATGTACACCGCGAAATCGGGGATCCCTCGCGCGGCCTGAAGGAACTGTCCGACGACGACGAAGTAGATCGCCAGTTGCATCAGCGGTCTCGCAAGCGACCAGAAGAATCCGAGCGCCGAGTCCTTGTACCGGGCTTTCAGATCACGACGGATGAGGAGATCGAGCAGTTCTCGATGATTGAACAGATCGCGCAGAGAAGCAGCAACTTGGCGAGGTTTACGACCTGCGGATGCCCCGACGAGGCGAAAAGGAAGGGACTGCAAGCGAGCGTAGCGTTGCGCCGCCCCAAAGCCGGATGTGCTGCTCATTCCGATGATCCTACCTCGCGGATCCGACGGCTCCGTCGGTCGCGGAAGTCAGGTCGCCTGCCTACGCGAGGGCCTGATGCGACGGCGCGCGGCATCGAGACGGTGTGCAAGCTTCACAAGGAATCGCCCACGCAACCCCGCGAGCTCTGTCTCCAGGCGCTCCCTCTCCGCCTTCGCTCGCGCAATCTCCGCTCGAAGGTCACCGAGGCTGGCGTCAACGGCCTCCGTCTGTCGTTCGACCCGGTCCTTCTCGATTCCCCACAACGCGCGTTCGTGTGCCTGCTCGTCCCTGAGTTGCTGCATTCGCCCCTCCATCTCGCTTTCCAAACCGGCGAGCAGACGGCCCTGTTCGAACAGGATTTCCTGTCTCTCAGCGTCGTAGAGGACATCCGCACGCAGCCCCGCAGGCGCCGCCTCCTCCAGGGCGGACAGCCTGCCGTCGTAGGACAAGGATCCGGCCCTCACGAGCGCCGCACGCTCCTCCACGCCCGCGTGCTTGGCGACGTAGACCGGCTCAAGCCGCCCCGCCTTCAGGCGGCGATAGTCCTGCATGCCATGATGACGGGGGCTAGGGAACAGCTCGGGGTTCGCCTCGTAAGCGGCACCCGCGGCTGCCACCTTTCGTTGGTACTGTCGCCAGGAGCGCCAAGGGAGATGAAGCACCTCGATCCCGCTCACCACACTTTCGTCGCCCCAGCCAGGTGCGGTGACGAAATGGTTGCCCTGGCTCACTGTCACCTCCGGGTGTCCGCGGTGGATGCTGTCCGCCGTCGGGTGGAACGGGATGCCGGCCGCTCGGAGCTCGTCGTCGCTCCTCTCGTCCCGATAGACGAGCCGTGAGAGTCCCGTCCCGTCCCGCGCCGGCTCACCAGTGAGGTTGACGACCGGGACCGAAAAATGAGTAACTCCCTCCGCGACGGCGGCGAGCTCATCACGGACGGTCCGAGATGCATCTCGCGAAACGAAGAACTCGTCCGCGTCCGCGTTGATGACCCAATCCGCGCCGAGTTCCGTGTGGGCGTATCGCGCCATCCGAGTCACAACCTGAAACTGCTGTTTGCGGTGCTCCGGATCGTGCCACAGAGTGACAAACCCTTCGTCGGCGAGTGCGCGAAGAACGTCCAACGTGCCGTCGTTCGACGCGTTATCGGTCACAAGAACGTGATCAACACCCTGTGCCCGATGATGTTCGATCATCGAGCCGATAATGTCCGCTTCGTCGCGGACCATGAGGGTCATCACCAGTCTCATAGAATGTCCTCGCTCATCGCGTGTGCGCCACGAGGACGCTCATCGGGTCAGAGGCAATCCTCCCACGGCGGGTAAGCTCGATTGGACAATCGCCCATGCCGCCCGGTTGGACGCTGGCATGAATGCACTATGGATAGGTGGGGTCGATGGCAGGTACGGTGCTGGTTACCGGCGCGGGCGGATACGTCGGCCCGCATGTCGTGTCCGCTCTCCTTGACGCCGGAAATCGCGTGCTGGCCGTGCAACGCTCCGAACGGGCTGAGGCACTTGACCCGCGTGCCGAGCTCGTCGTCGCAGACCTGCTCGACGACTCGGCCGACCTCAGCCTGCTCGACGGCGTCTCCGCCGTCGTCCATCTCGCGTGGCAGGACGGCTTCGCCCACAACTCTCCTGCTCACATGGAGAATCTGTCCGCGCACTATCGCTTCCTGCGAACGGCGGCAGCACGAGGCGTTCCCCGGATCGTCGGGGTGGGCTCGATGCACGAGATCGGATACCACGAAGGACCGATCGACGAGTTCACCCCGACTCGCCCGCTTTCGCAGTACGGCATCGCGAAGAACGCCCTTCAGCGCTCACTCGAGCTGACGATCGCGGACCAAACCAGCTTCGCCTGGGCACGATGCTTCTACATCTACGGGGACGATCGTCGAAACAGCTCCGTATTCACCCGCATCCTCGAAGCCGCGGATGAGGGGCGGACCACCTTCCCCTTCACGACAGGGAAGAAGGAGTACGACTTCATCGAGGTGGCGGCACTCGGCCGACAGCTGGCAGCACTCACCGATTCGACAGAAGCGACCGGCATCGTGAATTGTTGCTCCGGGATTCCCGTCCCCCTCGGCGTGATGGTGGAGCGATTCATCGCTGAGAACGGCCTGGGGATCGATCTTCAGTACGGCGCGTTTCCCGATCGTGCGTACGATTCCCCTGCAGTCTGGGGCGATGCAACGCGAATCCGCGAGATCATGGCGCGCTCATCCTGACAGGGCGTCAGGAACGCCTGAGCCGCGACCTCACGCGGCGAATGCGCGTCTCCCATCGGTCGACCGCGTGCGCGTGTTTCGGAGCGTGGGAACGAAGATACATGCGGAGTACATCGGCTGCCCGCCCCTGACCGAAGAACCCCAGGCGTCGGATGAGTGAGACCTGTTCGTCGATGCCTCCCGGGATGGTGACGGAAAGCTGATCAAGGTTGTACTCGAACGACGTATGACTGATTGCCGTGTAATCCGCGGTCATCACCGTTCGCGTGTAATAACCGTCCTCGGCTGCAGAGTAAGACGGCAACCGCTCAAGAATGTGCGCGAGCCCGCCGTCCTGATAGGCGTCAGCGCCTCCGAAGTCCGCGAATGACCACTTCCGCCCGACCATCCGCCGGAGGGCTGCGGGACGGGCGATATACATCGACCCATATGGGGCCAGCGGGGAGACGTCGTCGAGCGGGACGGTGATGCCCAGTTCCGCAGCAAGCGACGCGAAGCCGGACTTGTTTGACCACCATCCGCGACCCATAGTCGGGTACCCGATGTGAATGGTAGGCGGGTACACCAACCCCAGGGCGGGCTCATTTCGGAACATGTCAATCAACCCATCGACGTACCCGGGCGTGTCGAGCAGATTCAACAGCTGCTGCTGCTTGAAGTGCCGCCCGATGTTGAATCCGTCCTGGACCGTCTTCTTGGAATGCACTTTGACCAACAGGTCGTAGTCGTCTTCGACGATCAGATCCCGACAGGCGACGAGGAACGCCCCCTGATCCCGCCCGTTGTTTGATCCGAGGACACGGACATCGAGTTCTCCCCAGGTCCGAGTCCGACTCGCCAGTTGCTCGCGGATAGTACGGGCGCGATCCTGGTCCGGCGTCGTGATCACCAGGTCGTACGGGCCTGGGAGATTGTCCGCGAGGTCCACGATTTCATCGACCATGTCCTCGTAGAAGATGTGGGCGACCACAGCGATCCGCATCGTATGGTCCCGTGTGCGCTCTGAGCCCGAAACGGCCAAGACGTTGAGGAGCGCGCCGTTCGTGTTCAGAAGTCGTGGCGCAGTCGAGCGGGCCAAATGGCGAAGGATGGGCAACAGTTTGAAGCTCGCGGCCTCCGCCGCATCCAACGCCCATCGGGGCACGATCCCGGCACGATCCAGGCGTGCCGGCGACGCGCGGAATAGGTCGACGCGCAGGAGCGGCGCGCCGCGTGAGACGAGGACGTGCGCCGCCTCGAACGAAGGAGCGACCGGATCCGACTCGAGCCGGGGGAACGCGACGTGAAGCGACGCGGACGACTCGGTGAGCATGTCGTCGAACGCCACCTCGAACTCGCCGCCGTCCAGCGTCCGAGCGCGCGACCGCCAGAATTGATGCCACGCGGCGGTGTCCAACACCTCGCGACGGATCGCGAGCCAGAGCGCCTCCCCCACCGTGCGCTCATCCCCGTGCAAGCGTTCGGTCATAGCCCATGCGTCACCCTTCGCGCCGCGCATGCGCTCGGAGACCTGCTTCAGACGACCGGAATGCCAAAACGAATCGTCTCCCGTCAGCACGATCTCACCCTCGTCCTGCGACACCGCAGCACTGATGCCATGCGCCCACATCGACCCGATGGACCTGTCCTGTTCGGACGTCCACTCGAGCGTGTCGGCGATGGAGGCCGCCGCGGAATCGCGCGGCGGCCCTGGGGCGACCACGACCAGCCGATCCGTGAGCGAACGAAGGGTTTGGAGAGCATCGAGAACGAACTCTTCGTCGGGACCGCGCTCATTTCTGACTGCGTAGACGATGGTCGTGAAAATCCCGTCACCTGTCGTTCCGTCTGCTCGCTGCCGGCCAGTCACAGTAGGGATTCCTCCTCCAGTACCACGTCGTCCCCGACCGGGGATCGTTCGGTCAACCGATGCCGCACGGCGCGAATCTGGTAGACGCCTCGGCGAACCAAATTGTTCACGGGCACAAAGGCTCGCGCGAGCCGCGGACGGTGCAACCGCAGATACACGCGCATCAGAGCGGCAACCCCGCCGCGCCCGAGCCATCCCGCGCGATGCAGCAGCTGGATCTGCTCCAGCGGGTATCCGGGGGTAGTCGAGGAGAGCTGGTCGACTTTCTCTTCAAGCGCCGTATGACTCAGCGCAGCAAAGCTCGGCGTCAGTGCCGCACGGGTGTGATATCCATCCGATCCTGCAACGTAGACCAACGACAGTTCGAGCGCCTCCTCGCGCGCACGACGCCCCGCCGACAACTGCGACTGATCCGGCGCCGTCCGGATCCGTGCGAGGGCCTCCGTCCGACCCAGCCACGAGCCAGTGAACGGCCCGAGCGGCGACACGTCGTCCAGCGGGACGTGAACGTCTAGTGTGCGACACAACGCCTCTACCGCCGGCCGATGAGGACCCCAACCGCGCCCCAACCGTTCCGTCGACGTATGCGGAGTCGAGGGGACGAGCATTCCCAGGGAAGGTTCGCGCCGAAACAGGTCAACTGCGGACGCGAGGGTGACGCCGGTGGCGAGGAGGTTGTCGACAGAATGACGACGCAAATACTCGTCCTTCTCCGTCGCATCGATCTTGAGCAGGAATGTGAACCGCCCCGGATCGAGCATTTCGCGCCACAGCGCAACGGTCGAATCGTCGCGGGATTGACCGGGCTTCAGGGTGATATCGACCCCGGGCAACAGGTCTTCGAGATCGACCAGCGCTTCTTCGAAATCCACCATCGTCTCCGTCCGCGACGGGGACACGATGACCAGGCGGGTGACGTTGACTCCAGACGCGCTGATGCGGGCGACGAGTTCACGCGCGGTCTCAGCGTCGCCGACACGGAGTAGCACGCCGATGCTGCGATCGACCGTCGGCCTATCGCCCAGTCCTGAATCGGGGAGGATCTCCAGCAGCGCCGCGTTCGTGAAGAGCAGTCTGGGCTGCACGGTGCGTGCGAGGTTGGACCAGATGTATTCCAATGGATAGCCTGCCGCCCTCACCTCCGCAAGATTCCATCTACCGATCACCGCATGCCGGTCCAGGAACGGCGGATAGTGAAAGAGCGGCCGGCGCTTCAGTATCGGGCAGCCATCTCTCACGAGGAGGTCGCCGTTGAACAGCGCCGGATGCCCGCTGGGGTAATCAGACGACGGGAAGGCCGTGAACGAACGGAAGCCGAGGTCTTCGAAGTGATGTGTGAACCTCGCTTCGTGCTCGAGGACCGACTGCTGGTACCCCGTGATCATCGGCATAGTGTGCCAATACTCGCGCCAGGGCTCGGACAGGAACATCGACCGTCGCACGGCGATCCAATGGGACTGGATGTGCCTATGAAGGACTCCGACGCCCGTGAAGGGATTCGGCTCCTCCGATGCGTGGTCTGTGATGCCCCAGAAGTCGACGCTCTCTGCGTCCACCCTCTCGAACAACCCCGCGAACGGCCGCACCGGCGCGAAAAACGTATAGTTCATCAGAATGAGCTCGTCGTACTGCTCGAGGTCATCACCAACGCGCGCGAGGGCTTCCTTGTAGCCCCACACGTCAAATCCGACGTTCTCACGTTCCCAGACCGTGTCCGCCACGGCGTCGATGCTCGATCTCGACTCAGGGGTAAGAGTGCCGTTCACGACGACGAAGATGTGGTCGGCGTGGGGGCGAAGGGAACTGAGCTTGTGGATGATGAACGCGTCGACGACCCCCTCGGCGTCGTGCAGAAGGTAGAACACGATCCGCCGCCCGTCGGCCGGGAACGTCGTCCTGGCTGGCGGCTCGAGGCCCTTACGAGAAGGCACGTCGGGTGCGGGCACGCCTGTATCCCGTGAAGCGTTCAGGACCCCTGCTCCAGAACGGTGAGAAGATATCGTCCATACCCGCTCTTGAGCAGCGGTTCGGCCCTTTCGCGCAGCTCGTCGTCAGACAGGAATCCCATCCGCCAGGCCACCTCCTCCGGGCATCCGATGGACAGTCCCTGGCGCTTCTGAACCGTCCGGATGAACTCGGTGGCCTCGCTGAGCGAATCGAATGTCCCCGTATCGAGCCACGCCGTGCCGCGCGGCAGGATCTCGACCTTCAACGACCCTCGCGACAAGTACTCCTTGTTCACGTCAGTGATCTCGAGCTCCCCACGCGGCGAGGGCGCCAACGCCTTGGCGATTTCCACCACTTCGTTGTCGTAGAAGTAGAGCCCCGGGACGGCGTAGTGGCTCTTCGGACTCGTCGGCTTCTCCTCGAGCGAGACGACTCGTCCGTGCGCGTCGAACTCGACCACGCCATAAGCGGCCGGATCGTCGACCCAATATCCGAACACTACGCCGCCACTGAGATCGTTGTACTGGCGCAGGCGAGTACCCATGCCCTGGCCGTAAAAGATGTTGTCGCCGAGGACCAGGGCGACTGTCTCGCCTCCGATGTGCTCCTCACCGAGCACAAATGCCTGCGCCAACCCATCGGGCGATGGTTGAACCCGGTATGAGATCGCAACTCCGAACCGCGAGCCGTCACCGAGCAGGCGTGCAAAGTGCTCGCGATCCTGCGGAGTGGTGATGATGAGGATGTCGCGGATACCCGCGAGGATCAGCGTGGAAAGGGGATAGTAGATCATCGGCTTGTCATAGACCGGGACGAGCTGCTTCGAGACGCCGAGCGTGATCGGGTGCAGTCGCGAACCCGTACCGCCCGCCAAGATGATTCCGCGCATAATCTCAGTCTCCCCGATGGGTGCGGGAGCACCAAACCCAAAGGTTGCGGCTACGTACGACTAGCCTTGGGGTATGCGAAAACTGCTCGTCACCGGTGGTGCCGGTTTCATCGGTTCGAACTTCGTTCACCACGTTCTTCAGCACACGGACGACCACGTCACGGTACTGGACAAGCTCACCTACGCCGGCAACCGCGCATCGCTGGTCGGACTGCCGACCGATCGGATGCGACTGGTCGAAGGAGACATCACCGACGCTACCCTCGTCGACGAACTCTTCGCCGAAGCCGACGCCGTCGTGCACTACGCCGCCGAGTCTCACAATGACAACAGCTTGAACGATCCTCGGCCGTTCCTCGAGACAAACATCGTAGGCACGTACACCCTGCTGGAGGCGGCACGGAAGCACGAGCGACGGCTGCACCACATATCGACGGACGAGGTATACGGGGACCTTGAGCTCGACGATCCCGCCCGATTCACCGAGCAGACGCCCTACAACCCCTCTTCGCCGTATTCGTCGACCAAGGCTGGGAGCGACCTGCTCGTACGGGCGTGGGTGCGTTCGTTCGGTGTACGCGCGACCATTTCGAACTGCTCCAACAACTACGGGCCGTATCAGCACGTGGAGAAGTTCATTCCCCGGCAGATCACGAATGTCATCCGCGGCATTCGACCCAAACTTTACGGCGCAGGCGAGAACGTCCGCGACTGGATTCACGCCGACGATCACTCGTCCGCGGTCCTGACGATCCTGGACCGAGGAGTCATCGGTGAGACGTACCTCATCGGCGCCGACGGCGAGCGGAATAACAAGGAAGTTGTGGAGCTGATCCTTTCCTTGATGGGGGAGCCCTCCGACGCGTACGACCACGTGACGGATCGCGCCGGACACGATATGCGCTATGCCATCGACTCGTCGAAGCTCCGCAATGAACTCGGTTGGGCGCCGCAGTTCCAGAACTTCGAGCAGGGCCTCGCTGACACCATCGCCTGGTACCGGGACAACACCGACTGGTGGGCTCGGGCGAAGGATGCGACTGAAGCGTTCTACGCGTCGAAAGGTCAGTGATCGGTCGTGTCGCTCGATTCCGGCAAGACGCTGGCGCTCACGGAGACAGAGATTCCCGGGCTGGTCGTCGTAGACCTGCCCGTCCACGGCGATGCCCGAGGGTGGTTCAAGGAGAATTGGCAGCGCGAGAAGATGCTGAAAGTTGGTCTGCCTGACTTCGGTCCCGTGCAGAACAACATCTCGTTCAACGACGCGGTCGGAACCACGCGTGGCATTCACGCAGAACCGTGGGACAAGTTCGTGTCGGTCGCTACGGGACGCATCTTCGGCGCATGGGTGGACCTTCGTGAGGGTCCCACGTTCGGAAACGTCTATACGGCGGAACTCGATCCTTCGCGAGCGATCTACGTGCCGAGAGGTGTCGGGAACTCCTACCAAACACTCGAGGAGAATACGGCGTACACGTACCTCGTCAACGACCATTGGTCGCCGACGGCGGAGTACTCGTTCCTCAACCTTGCGGACGAGACGGCCGCCATCGCCTGGCCGATCCCCCTAGACCAGGTGGAGATCAGCGAGAAGGACAAAGCTCACCCGCGACTCGCGGACGTTGTCCCGATTCCCCCGCGCAAGACGCTCGTCATCGGCGCGAACGGACAACTTGGCCGCGCTCTGCGAGTGCAGTTCGGGGGGTCTTCCCAGGTCGAGTTCGCGACCCGCGCTGACTTGGACCTGACTTCGGTCGACCTCGAGTCCGCACGGCATTGGACCGATTACGACACGATCATCAATGCGGCCGCCTACACGGCGGTCGATGAGGCGGAGACGAGGTCGGGTCGCGTGGCAGCCTGGGCCGCGAATGCTACGGCGGTTGCCCGGCTTGCGAGTATCGCGGCCCGCTTCCAACTCACCCTGGTCACGATCTCCAGCGATTATGTCTTCGACGGCGGCAAGGCGGAGCCCTACACCGAGGACGACCTCATGTCTCCGCTGGGTGTGTACGCTCAGTCAAAAGCAGCTGGTGACGTCGCCACCCAGACCGCGCCACGTCATTACATCGTCCGGACGTCCTGGGTGATCGGGGATGGCCATAACTTTGTGCGCACCATGGTCGCCCTCGCTCAGCGAGGGGTCAAGCCGTCGGTCGTCGACGATCAGCGCGGCCGGCTGACGTTCGCCTCCGATATCGCCGCCTGCGTCGCACACCTACTGAAGGAGCGTCCCGCCTTCGGCATCTACAATCTAACTTCTGCTGGAGCCGTGCTCTCGTGGGCCGACGTTGCTCGCAACGTATTTGCGATGACCGGGCACGACGAGTCGCAGGTGATCGGCGTAAGTACCGAACAATACGAGGCATCGCTCGGACGCCGCATGGCACCGCGCCCCGCGAACAGCGCACTCGCCCTCGACAAGATCGTCGCCACAGGATTCGCTCCGCGAGAATCGCGCCAGGCACTGCAGGAGTTTCTCGCTACGTTGTGAGCTCATGGTCGGTTCGCTCCACGCTTGACGCAGGACCCGACCACCAATCCCCGGACTACGGAAGCTGTCCGAACTGGAAACGCTGCGTGCACGATGATGCAGCGCACGTCTGTTCTGCAACGGGGTAGCCGAGCGATCCCGCTCGCGCACCTCGCGTCAGATATGCCTCCAGCGCCGCACGGACCGAGACGGCCCCCGTCGGGGCGCTCCAGTAGACGCGTCCGTTCTGGAAAGTCTGCTCGCACCCCGTGGCATCACAGGATTCGACCCCAGCCGGGTAGCCCAGGACGCCTCGCTCACGCGAAAGTTGGCCCCACAGCGTTGCGATCGCACCCCACGTAGGTTGAGCACCCGTGGCCGCGGACCAATGCAGCATGCCTCCCTGGAACTCTTGGTAGCAGCCACCCGCGGGAAGGCCGCACCCTTCGCCAGCCAGCGGATAGCCCAGCTTGCTCGCCGCTCCACCGAGCGCGAGGTACCCCGAAAGCATTCCCCCGCGGATGATCTGCGCGTCCGTCGGCGCGGACCAATAGATCGCGCCGTTACCGTACGTCTGAGAGCAACCACCCGCGGCTAGTCCACATGTCTCCTCGGACGTCGGATAGCCCAACGCTCCCCGCTCATAGCCCGACCCGGCGTATCTGGAGAGGATGCCCCCCTTCACCGAATATGCACCGGTCGAGGGCGACCAGTAGATCTTCCCGCGCTGGAAGTCCTGGTAACAACCGTTCTGAGGAAGCCCGCACCCTTCGGCGCCGACCGGATAGCCGAGGGAGCTCGCGTCGGCGCCTAGTGCGCTCCAGGCAGCAGCAACAGACCCCCGTACGGGATGAGCGCCGCTCTGCGGAGACCAGAAGATGCTCGAGCCCTGGAATTGCTGGGAGCACCCATTCCCCGCAAGCCCACACACCTCGTCGGCTACTGGGTACCCGATCTCGCCTCTCTCGTAGCCCCGCGCGGCCCAACCCGAAAGGATATTCGCACGGACACCGTGAGCGTCCGTCACCGCGGTCCAGTAGATCTTCCCGCTCTGGAAATCCTGGTAGCAGCCGTTGTCAGGGAGCCCTGAGCAGTGCTCGTCACTAGTCGGGTAGCCCAGGTCACCGTTCTCCGAATTTGCACGGACCCACGCCGACCGGATGGCCCCGGTCGTCGGATGAGCGCCCGTCGTTCGTGACCAGTGAATCTGACCGCCTTGGAAATTCTGGAAACACCCACCGGCGGCGAGACCACAGATGATCGCACTGGCCGCCTGCCCGAGGACACCGTTGCTCCCCCCCAGTCGCGCGTAAGCATCAGCGATCTGCGATGGTGCGGCTGAGACGTCGACCTGCGTGGAACCAAACCAATCCACGTAGTACTGGTAGAAGTTGCGGTTGCCGTAACTCGAGCACCCATCGCCCAGGCCGTAGCCGGCTCGTAACGCGGCTGCGTTGGGCTGATAGGGCGTATAGGTGTAGAGCGACGCAGTCGCCCAATTCTGGATGTTGATGTTGGTGCCGCCACAGCCGGCCGTGGGACTCCACTGGATGTAGTTCACTCCGGGGCGTTTTCCGAACTCTGCCGCTCGATACGTCTTGAGCTGCGTGACCCCGCCAACGAGCTGCGGACCGATTCCCTTGTACGCTGGATCGCACGGCGCCGTGTCGGGGCATGCCTGGCCCATAGCTGCTGAGAGATTCCAGTCGCTGGGAGCGCGGCTTGTGGTGAGGCCCTGCTCCTTCTGCAACGTAACCAGAATGACCTTCGCCGAGATTCCGCACGAAACCTGCAAGCGATAGATCAATTCGGACACCCGCATTGTGCCACCCTGGAGCGCGCTGCAAATGAGGTTTCCCGTGGAACTCGAACTGCGCGCATCGCGCGATGAGATACTTGTGTTCAGGATGTTGAGGCACCTACCGTTCTGGCAAGCGCCGATCTTCGAGTCCAAGAATGACTGGATTTCCCCAGCGGTCATCGCTCCGCTGTCATAGAAGAGAGCATCGGAGATGATGTTGGACGGGTCGAATTTGCTCAGATCCGCAGCCTTCACCACATCTCCCGCAATCATCTCGGTAGAGGCGGGAATGTCGGACGACACCGAGCTGGCAGCAACGGACGCGTCGAGCGCGATGGCCCCATCGGTTCCACTCGCCCCAGTTAGCACGCCGAAGATCACGCCGACAACGGCAATCATTGTCACGACTTTGGGCTTGCGGACCCTTGAGTGGGTGGTACGCATGTGACGAGTGTGACCGAGGATACGCATGTCCGCCAGAGCTAGAACGAGGCACAAGAAGGTACCGGGGCGCGTTGCGCCCCGGTTTACTTTCACATGCCTGCAGCTCGGCGGCCGCGCGCCACGCCCTACAACTCGCCGTGCAGCGCCCAGACACGATCCGCATGATCGCGCCACGAGAACGCCCGTCCCCGGTCCGCCGACAGCACCGCATAGCGCTTCCGATTCTCCTCCGACGCCAGCAAGGTGCCGAGCGCGTCGCCGAGGTCCGCGAGGTCGGCGACCGCGCCGCCGTCGAGCAGCACCTCCTCGTGCACAGCGGATGACACGGCGACGACGGGCACCCCGAGGGCCAGCGCCTCGACGACCCGCCACGGGAAGGCGGTCAGTGTCGAGGGTGCGACGAGCGCGACCGCTGCGTCGAGCACCGCAGCGCGGTCCTCGGCCGACAGCGCACCGCGGGAGTGTACGATCTCGGCGCGCAGTCCGGCGGCGGCCGCAAGATCCTGCACGCGCGGCTCACGGCCCTCGCTGATGTCGAGCACCACGACTGCGTACTCCTCACCGAGAGAGGCGACGGCCGAGAGCCCCGCAGCGAGCGCGGCGTCGTCGCACTTGCCTCCCGCGATCACCACGACCTCGTCGGGGATCATGAGGTCGCGCCGGCGACCGACCGCATCCGACGACACCGCGAAGCCGAGCGGGGCGGCGCCCGGGATCACCCGTACGCGCGAGCGGAGCTTCGGGGCGACCGACACGAGTGTGTCGGCCATCGCGTGGGCCGGGACGATCACCGCATCCGCGTACTTCTCGGCGCGCTTGAGCATCGCCCGGTTCCACGCGACGGTGTTGCGCGGCAGCGCGTCGGCGACTTCCCACGCGCAGAGGTCCCAGAGGGTCACGACGGTCTGATCGTTCTCGTTCACGCGGTCGTGCCGCACGAGG
>JAVBUN010000012.1:0-8931 GCA_031555335.1 Microbacterium sp. | reverse complement strand
GCTCGACGATCCGGCGAGGTTCACGGAGAACACCCCGTACAACCCGTCCTCCCCCTACTCCTCCACCAAAGCGGGTAGTGACTTGTTAGTGCGGGCGTGGGTGCGGTCGTTCGGGGTGCGGGCGACGATCTCGAACTGCTCGAACAACTACGGCCCCTACCAGCATGTGGAGAAGTTCATCCCCCGCCAGATCACGAACGTGATCCGCGGGATCCGCCCGAAGCTCTACGGGGCCGGGGAGAACGTGCGGGACTGGATCCACGCCGACGACCACTCCTCCGCCGTGCTCACCATCCTCGAGAAGGGTGTGATCGGAGAGACCTACCTGATCGGCGCCGACGGGGAGAAGAACAACAAGGACGTCGTCGAACTCATCCTCACCACGATGGGTGAACCGGCCGACGCGTATGACCATGTCACCGACCGGGCCGGACACGACCTCCGTTACGCGATCGACTCCACCAAACTCCGCACCGAGCTCGGCTGGGCCCCCTCGTACGTGAACTTCGAGGAGGGCATCGCGTCCACCATCGCCTGGTACCGCGCGAACGAAGCCTGGTGGGCGGGCGCAAAAGACGGCGTCGAAGCGTTCTACGCGACCAAGGGACAGTGACCGCGTGACCGAATTCGGGAAGACGCTCACCGTCACCCACACCCCGATCCCCGGCCTGGTGGTCCTCGACCTCCCGGTGCACGGGGATTCGCGGGGCTGGTTCAAAGAGACCTGGCAGCGGGAGAAGATGCTCCCCGCCGGGTTGCCCGATTTCGGGCCCGTGCAGAACAACATCTCGTTCAACGATGCCGTGGGCACCACCCGCGGGATCCACGCAGAACCCTGGGACAAATACGTGTCGGTCGCGACCGGACGCATCTTCGGCGCGTGGGTCGACCTCCGCGAGGGCCCCACCTTCGGTGCCGTGTACACCACCGAACTCGACCCGTCCCGGGCGATCTACGTCCCCCGCGGCGTCGGCAACTCCTACCAAACCCTCGAACCCGACACCGCCTACACCTACCTCGTCAACGACCACTGGTCCCCTACCGCGTCGTACTCGTTCCTGAACCTCGCCGACGAGACTGCGGCGATCGCCTGGCCGATTCCGCTGGACCAGGTCGAGATCAGCGAGAAAGACAAGAACCATCCGCGGCTCGCGGACGTGGTCCCCATCCCGCCGAAGAAGACGCTCGTGATCGGCGCGAACGGGCAACTCGGCAAAGCCCTCCGCAACGAATACGGCGACCAGCCCTGGGTGGAATACACCA
The DNA here is from genome assembly GCA_031555335.1 of Microbacterium sp. GTDB lineage: Bacteria > Actinomycetota > Actinomycetes > Actinomycetales > Microbacteriaceae > Microbacterium. The sequence continues at coordinate 7,668 of JAVBUN010000012.1, read as the reverse complement.
CCCGGGACACCCTCGACATCACCGCCCCCGGCCTCGAGCAGGCACGCCGGTGGCAGGACTACGACACCATCATCACCGCCGCCGCCTACACCGCCGTCGACACCGCCGAAACCCCCCAAGGCCGCACCGACGCCTGGAAAGCGAACGTCACCGCCATCGCGGCACTTGCCCGCATCGCGACCGCGCACGGCATCACCCTCGTCCACGTCTCCAGCGACTACGTCTTCGACGGCACCAAAACCGGCGAATACACCGAGGACGACCAGGTCTCACCCCTCGGCGTCTACGGACAAACCAAAGCCGCCGGCGACACCATCGTGGCCACCGTCCCCCGCCACTACATCATCCGCACCAGCTGGGTCATCGGCGACGGCAACAACTTCGTCCGCACCATGGCCTCCCTCGCGACTAAGGGCGTGAACCCCAAAGTCGTCAACGACCAATGGGGACGACTCACCTTCACCCCCACCATCGCGAGCGCCATCCACCACCTCACCACCACCGGTGCGGACTACGGCACCTACAACGTCACCAACACCGGCGAACCCACCACCTGGTACCAGATCGCACGACACGTGTTCGAACTCACCGGACACGACCCCAACCGCATCACACCCGTTACCACCACCGAATACTTCACCGGCGCAACAGGACCCATCGCCCCACGACCAGCCAACAGCACCCTCGGCCTCTCGAAGGTCGAGAGTAGCCTTTTCGCATCGACGGACGCCCTGTCAACGTTGACAGCGTATATACAGCCCTGAGTCGTGCTGGTGAGCCCGAGCCGCGGACGAAGGGGGCCGGAATTCTGCTCTGGCACGGCTACAGGCGAGGAGTAGGCATGGAGGTACCGGCAGGCATCCGATTCACGTCGCTCTCCGGGCGACCCGAGTCTTAGATGATCCCCGACTCAAGTTTCAGATGGGAGTTCATTCAGCTCGTCGGTTGAGGAGATTGCGATGGCGTTGAATCCTCGTCAAAGCTCTCCCGGTGCCACCACAACTTCGTCGATGCGATCCAGGCGCGCCTGCTTCTTCGCGGACCGGGCTTTCGGGGGAGCGTAGACGACCAACGCGTGGAACACGAAGCGTGCGAAGAATGCCACAATCAAGGTCAACGCAGTTGCGAGCACACTCGAGATGTGCCAGGTCTCTACGAGCAGGGCCATGAGCGGTATGCGAACCACCGCTTCCGCGTTGTTGAAGCTGAATGACTTTGCGAACCTCTTCCCGATCGAGCCAGCTTCGTGCCGCAATTCACGGAACACGAACCGTTCAGCCAGGAAGAAGTTCCCTATGATCGTCAGCTCAGCCGCGATAATGGCGGCCACAATGTAATCCGTCCCCAACTTCGTTAGTAGCCAGACAAGACCCACATTCACGAGCGCACCCAGTGCGCCGATCAGCGCGAACCCCGACATCTTCCCGAAGCGAAGGGCCGCCAGCTGGATAAGAAAATGAAGGCCTTGTCGCACCGAGGCCTTCGAGTCCCCGGCATACCTGTCCGCGAAGCGGAACGAGATCTCTGCGACGCGAAGGGGCTGTCTCGCCAGAATCTCGAGCAGGATCTTGAAGCCTCGCGGTTTCAGAGTACGCACGTCTATCGCGTCCGCATCGATGAGAAAGAATCCCGTCATCGGATCCGAGCATGCGCGCAGGCGCAGGGGAAACATGGCCTTTGTGACCAAGGTCGACAATCGAGACACGAGCGTACGAACGAGTCCTGAGAGACCTTCCGAGCTCCCCTGACCTGTGTAGCGCGATGCAACCACCACGTCTGCATCGCCTTCGAGGTAGCGCGAAAAGAGAGTGGGAACATCCTCGGGCGGGTGCTGCAAGTCGCCGTCCATGATCACGCATGCTCGCGCCTCGGCCATGAGCAACCCGGCCTGCACCGCGCCGCCTAGCCCTCCCTCCGAAACATCCCTGTGCAGCAAGCGGACCGGCAGCGCGGACTCTGAAGCAACTGATCGGATGACAGCGGGAGTATCGTCGGTGGAGTCATCGACGAAGATCACCTCGGCGTCGATGCCGGACACCGCATGCTCCAAGCGCCGCACTAGCTCTCTTACGTTCAGCGATTCGTTGAATGTCGGCACGATGACTGACAATTGCATGGTCATACGCTCTCTGCCGCGAGGGCTCAGCGGCAGATGCCGGATTCACAGGACGCTCAACAACTGTAAGGCACGGCGGTCGGCGTTCCCTGGACATTTGAGGAGATACATGTCGGCCGCCTCCATGGGAGCGCCTCGTCTGGTAGCGAAGCCGTCGCCGGGCCCAGTCGAGCGAACAAGAGCTCGCATCGTCAGGTACACGCAGGATGTGCGGCGATTGTTCATCTTGCCGCCCCTGGCACCAACCCGATCACTTCCTGCCGAGATCATCATCACGATGACGATCATTATCACGGCCTCCACTGCCGCCTGGCTGCGTCTCGACGGGGTCAGGGGGGTGATGTGGGCCGAAGATGCCAATGTCTTCACGCAGCGTGCTGCGACCCCGTCGCTACAGTCGGCGAGCATCCTGACTCCCTATGCGGGCTATACGCACTCGCTGCCGCAGCTTCTGGCGAATATCATCTGGGCGACCGTGCGAGCTGAACACGTCGCAGTCGCTACGACAGCCGCGTGTTGTGTCGTCGCAGGCATGGTTGCCGCCGCCATATTCGTACTCACAGCGCGGTGGCCACTCACGACATGGACCCGAGCGACCGTGGCGCTGATCACCGTCCTCGCTCCCGCGGTCCAGGTAGAAGTGCTCGGCAACCTCGCGAACCTCCATTGGTTGCTGCTGTGGCTGGCACCCTTCCTGTTTCTCTATCGCCCTCGCTCGTGGGTCAGTGCATGCATCTCGGCGGTAGCGGCCTTCCTTGTCGTAACAACAGAGATCCAATCCCTTGCCTTCGCTCCCCTTCTTGGCCTTTGGTTGGGTGAGCGACGGCGGTGGCCAGTAGTCTTCGCGGTGCTGGGCGGTGCCGCAACACAAGTGATCGCTCTGATCGGGAACGATGTAACTCGAGGCGCTGGCGAACGGCCGTGGGCCGTCATCGCGCAGGTATACGCGCTCCAAGTGCCGCTAACGGCTGTTGTCGGTTCCACTGATGGGGCAGCCGCTCTCATCGCTGCCTCAGGGTGGATAGTGGCCGCAGGGGCAGTTGTTCCATTTCTCCTCGTTGCCGTAGCTCTGGCCCGCCGATCAACGTTCGAAGCGCTCCTCACCGCAATTTTCGTCGGTGGATCGCTCATCCTGTGGGTCGCTGGCTTCGGGATCAACTACTTCGAAGACTTCAACTACGTGGCCATGTCGCCCGCAGAACTCGTACCAAACATTCAAACGCTCCGCTACGCGGTCGTACCGATAATGCTCCTGTTGGCGACACTCGCGATGATTGCTTCCCGGCGACGACAGCGAGAGTCTCCCCGCTTGCGCACCTGGTTCCCACCCCTGATCGTCTGCGTCACCATCTTCGCGATCGCCTTCAGCTCAGGCTCACACGGATTCCGCGAAGGCGGACCGAACTGGCGCGCGGAAATCGCAACGGCGGAGGCGCAATGCGACGTTCATAGTGGAGCGTACGAGGTGACGATCTCGGCAGCCCCGACGAACTGGGGAGTCACTGTCCCGTGCAGAGTCCTAGACCGATGATCAAGAGACTTCTGCAAGCTTGCATCCAAGAAGCTTGTTCTCGCCGGCAGGTATGTTGATCGCATAAGCGCAGATCTGCCGCTCTCCAGGGACCGCCGACACGATCGCATCGAAGCCGTGTTGGTTTCCGGCCGCAGGGTACGCCAGACCGACATCGATCCGGGCACTGTCCGCCACGATGCGACTACCCGCTCGCCCTACGTAGACGTGAACCTCAACTGCGCTGCCCAATGCGTCCTTGTCGATTACCCAGCCTCGAACACGTATACCGGCCGGGACAACTTCGGCGCTGTCCAGATATCCCGTCGGATCGTACGCCGTCACCTCGACTGTCCGGCATCCGAGAAGCGGGTTATCGCCGGCCGAATTTATGGCATAGACGCAGACGTTGGACACGCCAAGTGGCAGGTCCGTCCTCCAGCTGAAACCGTGGTCAGAGCCATACGAACCGAAGGCTGCGCCCACGTCGGGCCTTGAGTCGTCCGCTGAGACAGCCGTACCGCTTCCGTTCACATAGATGTGCACCGCTATCGGACCAGCAGAGTCCGGGTCGAGCGCCCAGCCGCGAACATTCAGCACGCCAGCCTCGACGGTGACACTGTCGATGCTCCCGATCGGCAGGCGTCCACGTTCGGGGATCGCCGCAACAGTGACGGTCTGACAACCAAGGTCCATATCGTTGCCAGAGCCCACGTTTATCGCAGTTACGCATACTCGATGTACCCCTGGAGTCACATCGATCTTCTTGTCGAAACCACGGTTGGTCCCGTGACTGAGGAGAACGGCGGACAGATCCGACCGATTCGCATTTGCCGGCATCGTGCTCACCGTAGAGTCCACGGTGACTCTGAGCTTGAGCGGGTCCAAGGTGTCCGGATCGACTCCCCACCCGCGGACAGTCAGCCCGCCCTCGGCAGCAGAAACGCTGTCCAAGTACCCGACAGGCGATCCGGACAATGCCGTGACATAGGTGCAAGAGATCAGAGTATTCGCGCCCCGGCCCGCCGAGTTGATGGCATATGCGCAGACGCGCTCATTTGATCCGGGGGCGACGGAGAGCCGCACATCGAATCCGTGTCGTGCGCCGAGATTCGGGTAGGCAAGGCCGATGTCAGCTCGCTCGTCCGCGGCGAGCGCAACGTTCCCCTGCGATCCGACGTAGAAGTGCACCTGCACGGGAGCTGATGTATCGGGGTCTGCCGCCCATCCCCGGAGGCGCACGCCACCAACGAGTGCTTGGACTTCGTCCACATAACCAAACGGGTTTCCAACTGTTGACGCCGAGCCAAACCAATCCGTGTAGTAGTTATAGAAGTTTCGGTTGCCGTAGGACGAGCACCCGTCTCCAAGGCCCCACCCGGCAGCCAAGGCGGCCGAGTTCGGCTGGTAGGGGGTGTAGTTGTAGAGCGCCGCTGTCGCGTAGTTGGTGACGTTCAGAGTCGTCCCGCCGCAATTCGCGTTCGGGTTGTACTGGATGTACTGAGTTCCCGGCTGCTTGCCGAACCGAGCAGCCTTGTAGGTCTTCAGCTGCGTCACCCCGGCGAGGATCTGTGGCCCCACACCGGCATACGCGGGATCGCACGGCGCGGTGTCCGGGCATGCCTGTCCCATCGCCGCGGTGAGATTCCAGTCACTGGGGGCCTTGCTCGTGGTGAGCCCCTGCTCCTTCTGCAGCGTCACGAGGATGACCTTCGCGGAAATACCGCACGCAACCTGCATACGGTAAATCAGCTCAGAGACCCGCATTGTGCCGCCCTGGACCGCATTGCAGATCAGGTTCCCCGTCGACGTCGAGTACTTCGCGGCACGGGACGAGATCCCCGCGTTCAACACATTCAGACACTTGCCGTTCTGACAGCTCCCGATCTTGGAATCGAGAAACGACTGGATCTCAGCCGAGCTCATCGCGTTGCCGTCGTAGAAGAGGTCGTCGCTGATCAACGTTCCGGGGTCGAACCCCGAAAGCGAGGCCTTCACCGGAGCAGTCTCGACGACGGATCCCGGGAGCCGAGTGGGTGCTGACGCTGCGGCCTCGGTCGTGACAGATGCCGACGGCGCCATCGATGCGACAGCGGGAGTCGCGCTGACGAGACTCGCGACGAGAGCCACAGAAACCAGCACTGTAGCGTACGCTAAGCCCCGCCTCGAATGGCGGAGGTGGAGACGACGAGGCACACGCATGGCATCATTCTGTGCCACACACAGTCCGAATCCCGTATCGACGCGGCCCACCCTCAACGCCCCGAGCGACGCCGCAGCCGCCGCAGCCGACGCCAGACGGGGTGCCGATCGTAGATCTCCGCCACGATGTCATGCCGCTGGCGCTCGAGCTGCTCGCTCAACTGCTGCGCGAAATCCTCGCGCAGCCGCTTTTCGACGAGCGCGATGTACAGGGGCAGCCCCGGCCCCTGCGCATCGACCCAGTCCCGGAGCGCGCGGTCGCGGACGATCAGATCGTCTCTCTCGTGCGCTCCCGCGAGCTCGTACATGCTGTTCCCGTCGAGACCACGCGCATCGGGACGTTGCGTCCAGTAGGCCAGTACCTGTCCCGGCAGGAAGCCGAGCGGATGCCGCGCCGCCAGGCGCAGGTAGAACTCCCAGTCCTCCACGGTCTCGAGAGACTCGTCGTAGTAGCCGACCTCGTCGTGAAGCGCGCGGCGGTACAGGAACGAGATGGGCACGGCCCGGTTGATCTCGAGCAGCGTGGTGAAGGCCACCGCAGTGAGTCCTGCCCAGAACGGTTCGCGGGAGTATTCGACCCAAGCGCCTCCCTGTGCGCGCTCCCGCACGATCTCGGTCGGCACCATGACCCCGGCATCCGCGGGGTGCGCGTCGAGATGGGCGACCGTGCGCGCCAGGAAATCCGGATGCCAGAGATCGTCGTCGTCGTGCAGCACGACGTACAAGGAGTCGACGACGCGGAGCCCCGTGTTGGCCGCCGCGCAACGGCCGCCGGGCGCCGCACTGTTCACGACCGAGACGGCCTCGAGCGCGGACCCGGCAACGACCGCATCCACGGCGTCCCGGGCTCCGCCGTCGTTCACCACGACGACCTCGAGGTCCGTGAACGTCTGCGCGGAGATGTCGGCGAGCGCCCGCTCGAGGAACCCCGGTCGATCCTTGGTGCGCACGATCACAGCGACGCGATGGGTCATCGCGCCAGCCTACCGGCGCGGATGCGGAGACCCCGTGGCCCGCGCCGCCCTACAGCTCGGCGTGCAGCGCCCAGACACGATCCGCGTGATCGCGCCACGAGAAGGCCTTGCCTCGATCGCCGGAGAGCACGGCGTACCGCCGCCGGTTCTCCTCGGACGCCAGCGCGTTCCCCAGCGCCTCCCCCAGGTCGGTGAGGTCCGCGACCGCCCCGCCGTCGAGCAGCACCTCCTCGTGCACGGCGGACGACACCGCGACGACCGGCACCCCGAGGGCCAGCGCCTCGACGACCCGCCAGGGGAAGGCGGTCAGCGTCGACGGTGCGACGAGAGCGACCGCCGCATCCAGCACCGCGGCGCGGTCGGCAGCCGGCAGCGCACCGCGGGAGTGCACGATCTCGGCGCGGAGTCCGGCGGCGGCCGCGAGATCCTGCACCCGCGGCTCACGCCCCTCGCCGATGTCGAGCAGCACGACCGCGTACTCCTCGCCCAGAGAGGCGACCGCAGAAAGTCCCGCAGCCAGAGCGGCGTCATCGCACTTGCCCCCGGCGATCACGACGACCTCGTCCGGGATCATGAGGTCGCGGCGGCGGCCGACCGCATCCGACGGCACCGCGAAGCCCAGCGGGGCCGCACCCGAGATCACGCGCACGCGCGACCGCAGCTTCGGGGCGACGGAGACGAGCCGGTCGGCCATGGCGTGCGCCGGCACGATCACCGCGTCCGCATACTTCTCGGCGCGCTTGAGCATCGCCCGGTTCCACGCGACGGTGTTGCGCGGCAGCGCGTCGGCGACTTCCCACGCGCAGAGGTCCCAGAGGGTCACGACGGTCTGATCGTTCTCGTTCACGCGGTCGTGCCGCACGAGG
>JAVBUN010000280.1:0-4753 GCA_031555335.1 Microbacterium sp. | reverse complement strand
CTGAACCACCCCGAGGCGGCCGTCCCGGTCGGCGTCGGTCCCGCGAAGGATGCACCCGACGCCCCGGTCGTCGACAAGGCCGATGGACAGGTGAAGTAACATGCGCGCGAATACGAACCTGTGGTGGCTGCTGCTCGGCTTCTTCATCTTCATCGACATCGTCTACACGGGCTGGAACATCCTGGCGAACCCGCAGATCCAGCCCTGGTACAACGCCATCGAGTGGGTCGGCTCCGTCGCACTACTGTTCGGTGCCCTGATGTCCGGCATGATCGGCTTCTACACGCACCGCGTGTACAAGGCGCAGGGCGGCGAGCTGCCCGAGGACACCCTGACCGCGGACATCGATGACGGTGACCCGGAACTCGGCGAGTTCAGCCCCTGGTCGTGGTGGCCGATCGTCCTGGCGGGCTCTGCCGCCGTGGGCGCGATCGGACTCGCGGTGGGTACCTGGATGCTTCCCATCGGACTCGGCATCTTCGTCGTGGCGATCGTGGGTTGGGTCTACGAGTACTACCGCGGGTACTTCGCCCGCTGATCGCGTGCCGATCAAGCTCCACGCGGCCGTCGTCTCCGACATCGGTCCTCATCGTGCCTCGAACCAGGACGCCGCGTTCACTGCGTCCTGGGGGGCGGCGGTCGCCGACGGCGTCGGCGGAGGTCCGTCGGGAGATCTCGCCTCCGCCGCGCTCGTGCACCGGCTGGTCCCGGGTCCGCTGCGGGTCGGCGACCCCGAGCAGCTGCTCGTCCGCATCCGGGAGGCGAACTGGGACCTCGGCGCCCATGTGCGTCGCGACCCCACGCTGCAAGGCATGGCGACGACCTTCACGGGTATCTTCATCGCGCCCGACGACCGGCTGCTGATCGCCCATACCGGCGACTCGCGCGCATACCTGTTGCGCCACGCGCAGCTCGAGCGGCAGACGCGCGACGACTCCTATGTGCAGGCACTCGTCGACAGTGGTCTGCTCGCGCCCGAGGCGGCCGCATCCCATCCGCGTCGCAACCTCATCACCGCCTCCCTCGGCGGGGGAGAAGAGGACGTCATCTCGGTCGCCGAGCGGACGCCGACCGTCGGCGATCGCTGGTTGCTGTGCAGCGACGGGGTCAGCGACTACCTGGACGACGAGGAGATCGGGCTCACGCTCCTGCGCCACCGCGACGTGCACGGCGCGGCGAACGCCCTCGTCGCCCTCGCACTCGACAGCGGGTCGCGCGACAACGTGACCGCTGTCGTCTGCGACATCGTCGACGGGGCCGTGGATGCCGACGAGCACGCGGCATTCGCGGGGTCGGCCGCCGAGCTCTTCCAGGAGTACCTCGACGTCATCGCCTGATCGGGCCGTGGGTGCCGCTCAGACGCGTTCGCGGACCACCATCACGAGCGGGTCGAAACGTCGCGGCAGCTCGCCCTCGTCGTTCTCGACGGGCTGCCCTTCTCGCGCCCAGTACTCGTAGCCGCCGATCATCTCCTTGACGGGGTAGCCGAGCAGAGCGAACTCGCGCGCAGCCTTCGTGCCGGCGTTGCAGCCGGGGCTCCAGCAGTAGACGATCACGGGCGTCCCGGGGGCGATCTCCTGCGGCGCGCGAGTGGCGATCTCGCGCCACGGCATGTGCACGGCGCCGCGGATCCGCCCCTGCGCCCATGCCTCGTCGCCGCGGACATCGATCAGGAGCACCTGCTCGCCCGCGCGCTGTGCGGCGTAGACGTCGGATGCATCGGTCTCGTGGTCGAGCTTCGCAGTGAAGTAGGAGAGGGCGTCGGTCATGGTGCGAGCCTATGCGCGGCGGTCGATCCGGTCGACGGTGCGGACCGCCGTGGAGGGGCGGAATCCTGCCGCTTCCGGTCGTCCGCGACGGCCGCGCGCGTGCGCGGCCGTCGCCGGCGTCACGCGGACAGCCCGCCGATGGTGACCGGGCTGTCCACGATGTTGCCGAGGATGCCGCGGATGACGTTCTCGCCGGTCTCGTGACGCAGGCCCTCATACCAGGCCTCCGTGATTTCGGGGTCGAAGCCGTGCGTCTCGGTGGCACGCTTGCGTGCCCGCAGCACGAGATCCGCGGCACGCTCCGTGCGGGCGCGTGCGTAGCGGCGCAGTGCGTCCTCGACACCGAGGGAGGTGGTGGCGAAGATGAGGCCGAGCACGTAGCTGTCCTCGAGCGCGGAGCATGCGCCCTGCCCGATGTCGGGCGCGGTGTTGTGGGCGGAATCGCCGAGCAGCACGACGCGGCCCCGGGACCACGTGTGGAAGGGATCCACATCCCAGATCTCGACCCGGTTGAACGAGACATCCGGGGCGATGCTGTCGAGCAGGGCCTGCACCCCCGGAGCCCACCCGGCGAAGGCCGCGCGCAGCGGGGCGATGCCGTCGGCGCGGTCGTAGGGGACGCCGGAGGGCTGCGGCACGTCGCAGAAGAAGTAGAAGCGGTCTCCCGCGATCGGCATGACCGAGACGCGCTTGCCCTCGCCGACGTAGGTGGTCCAGCCGTCGGCGGGCCCGACGCGCTCGTCGATCGGGACGAGCCCGTTGAAGTTCGTGTAGCCCGAGTAACGCCGTTCGGTGGGCTGTCCGAGTACGTACTCGCGCGTCGCGGAGCGGGCGCCGTCGGCACCGATCACGAGGTCCGCGGTGGCCGTCTCGCCGTTCTCGAACGTGACGGTCACCTCGTCGTCGCTCTGGTCGATCCCGATCATGCGCATGCCGAGGCGGATGCGGTCCTGGCCGACGGTGTCCATGAGCAGACCCTGCAGGTCGGCGCGGGCGACGGGATAGGACCGCTGTCCGGTCTGTTCGGTGACCGGGTCGAGGCTGAACGAGCACATCGTCTCGCCGGTGTGCCCGTCGACGTAGGCCATCGTGTCCATCCGGCCACCGAGGGCGGCCACCTCGTCGCGCAGGCCAAGCCAGTTGAGCACCTTGACCCCGTTGGGCCAGAGGGAGAGCGCGGCTCCCACGGGACGGTTCTCACGGATCTGGTCGTAGATGCGCACGTCGTGGCCGAGCCGCTGCAGGGCGATGCCCGCGCTCGTTCCGCCGATACCCGCGCCGATGATGATGACTCGCACAACACCACCGTATCGAGGCGCTGTCACGGGGATGTTACAGACATCAACATCCCGGGAACCGCGTACGCCCCGGTCCGCAGACCGGGGCGTACTCGAGCGGAGCGACGATCAGCTCTTCTGGTCGTCGTCCGTGGGCTTGTTGATCTCTTCGAGGCGCTTGGGGGAGGGGAACTCCGCCTCGGCCTTGTCGTGCAGCGACACAGTGGGACGGCCTTCGGCCTCGGCACGATCGGAGGCGCCCACGATCTCGGCGGTCTCCTCGGTGTCGATGTGATCCAGCTCGTGGTGCTGGTGGGCGACCGCGGCCTCGATCTCGGTCTGCGTGACGGGGGCGAGGCGGTCCTCGAAGAACCAGCGCGACAGCGAAGCGCGGAAGTTCTCGTGCCACGGGATGCGGCCCTGTGCGTTGGGGCGCACGACGAGCGGTTCGTTCACCTCGTTGTCGAGCAGCTTCCAGCGCTCGTACTCGTCCACCGGCTGGTGGACCTCGATGTACTCGCCGCCGGGGAGGCGCACGATGCGGCCGGACTCGTAGCCGTGCAGCGCGATCTCGCGGTCCTTCTTCTGCAGCGCGATCGCGATGCGCTTGGTGACGAAGTAGGCGATGATCGGGCCGATGAACAGCAGGGCCTGCAGCGTGTGGATGACGCCTTCCATCGTGAGCCAGAAGTGTGTCGCGATGATGTCGGAGGATGCCGCCGCCCAGAGGACTGCATAGAACGTGACGCCCGCGGCGCCGATCGCCGTCCGTGTCGCCGCGTTGCGCGGGCGCTGCGCGATGTGGTGCTCGCGCTTGTCGCCGGTGATCCACGCCTCGATGAACGGGTAGATGAGCACCAGGACGATGAACAGTCCGAGCACGACGAGCGGCAGGATGATGTTCCACGACCAGGTGCGGTCCCACAGGACGAACTCGAGGTGCGGCGGCACGAGGCGGAGGGCGCCGTCCGCGAAACCGATGTACCAGTCGGGCTGCGTACCGGCCGACACGGGGGACGGGTCGTACGGGCCGTAGTTCCAGATCGGGTTGATCGTGAACAGCGACGCGATCAGCACGATCACACCGAACGTGATGAAGAAGAAGCCGCCCATCTTCGACATGTAGACCGGCATCATCGGGTAGCCCACGACGTTGTCGTTCGTGCGGCCGGGACCGGCGAACTGCGTGTGCTTGTTGACGATCATGAGCATCAGATGCACCACGATCAGTCCGATGACCAGGAGCGGCAGCAGCAGGATGTGCAGCGAGTAGAGGCGGCCGACGATGTCGTCGCCGGGGAACTCGCCACCGAACAGGATGAACGAGATCCAGGTACCGACCAGCGGAATGCCCTTGACCATGCCGTCGATGATGCGAAGGCCGTTGCCCGAGAGCAGGTCGTCGGGGAGCGAGTAGCCCGTGAAGCCCTCGGCCATCGCGAGGATGAAGAGGACGAAGCCGATCACCCAGTTGAGCTCGCGCGGCTTGCGGAACGCACCCGTGAAGAAGATGCGCAGCATGTGCACGAGGATCGACCCGATGAAGAGCAACGCGGCCCAGTGATGGATCTGGCGCATGACGAGACCGGCGCGCACGTCGAAGCTCACGTGCAGCGTCGACTCGTACGCGGCCGACATCCGCACACCCTTCAACGGCGCGTAGCTGCCGTTGTAGATCACCTGGCGCGAGTCGGGGACGAAGAAGAA
>JAVBUN010000119.1:0-8725 GCA_031555335.1 Microbacterium sp. | reverse complement strand
GAAGAGGGTCTTGTAGTCGGCCGACGCGCCGAAGTGCTCGATCGAGACCGAGCGTCCGGTGTCGCCGACGATGCCGCGCCACGGCAGGGCGATGCCGGCCTCGACCGACACGCGCGCCTTCACGTTCGAAGGCAGAACGCTCTCGCGGTATTCCGCATCCTGCTCGGCGAACCACTCGAGCGAGGGTGCCGAGACGACGCGGACGTTCACGCCCTCGGCGGCGAGCGTCTCGCGGGCGGCCACGGCGAGCTGCACCTCCGAGCCGGTCCCGACGATGATCACGTCGGGCGTGCCGCTCGGCGCTTCGGCCAGGACGTACGCGCCCTTGGCTGCCAGCTCGGCCGACGCGAACACGTCGCCGGATGCCTCGCCGTCGCCGCGCTCGAACACCGGGATGTTCTGGCGGGTCAGGGCGATGCCGGACGGGCCCGCGGTACGACGCAGCATCTCGAGCCAGACCACGGCCGTCTCGTTCGCGTCGGCGGGCCGCACGAGCGTGAAGTTCGGGATGGCGCGGAGGGTCGCGACCTGCTCGATGGGCTGGTGCGTGGGGCCATCCTCGCCGAGCGCCACCGAGTCGTGGGTCCAGACGAAGATCGTCGGGATGTTCATCAGCGCGGCCAGGCGCACCGGCGGGCGCATGTAGTCGCTGAAGATCAGGAACGTGCCGCCGAACGGACGGGTCGGTCCGTGCAGCTTGATGCCGTTGAGGATCGATCCCATGGCGTGCTCGCGGATGCCGAAGTGCAGGACCCGGCCGTAGGGCGAACCGCTCCACTCGTGCGTCGACCACTCCGTGGGGATGAAGGACTTCGCGTCCTTGATCGTGGTGAGGTTCGATTCCGCGAGGTCGGCGGAACCGCCCCAGAACTCGGGGAGTTTCGCCGCGAGGGCGTTGATGACCTGACCGGATGCGGCGCGGGTCGACACGTCCTTGCCGGCGGCGAACACCGGGAGCGCGGCGGCGATGTCGTCGGGCAGCTCGCCGGCGAGCAGACGGTCGAGCAGCGCCTTGCGCTCCGGGTTGGCCTTCGCCCACGCGTCGAAACCGGTCTGCCACTCGGCCTTCGCGGCCTCGCCGCGCGCGACCAGCGAGCGGGTGTGGGCCAGCACGTCCTCGGCCACGTCGAAGTTCTTCTCCGGGTCGAAGCCCATGACCTTCTTGGTGGCGGCGAGCTCTTCGGCGCCGAGCGCCGAGCCGTGGATCTTGCCGCTGTTCTGCTTGCCGGGCGACGGCCAGCCGATGATCGTCTTCAGGATGATGATCGACGGCTTGTCGGTCTCGCCCTTCGCCGCCTCGATCGCGCCGTACAGTTCGGGAACGTCCTCGACGTATTCTCCGGACTGCTTCCAGTCCACCGTCTGCACGTGCCAGCCGTAGGCCTCGTAGCGCTTCGCGACGTCCTCGGTGAAGGCGACGTTCGTGTCGTCCTCGATCGAGATCTGGTTGGCGTCGTAGATCACGACGAGGTTGCCGAGCTGCTGGTGGCCGGCGAGCGAGGACGCCTCGCTGGTGACGCCCTCTTCGAGGTCGCCGTCGGAGGCGATGACGTAGATGAAGTGGTCGAACGGCGAGGTGCCGGCGGGCGCCTCGGGGTCGAACAGGCCGCGCTCGTACCGGGCGGCGTAGGCGAAGCCGACGGAGGACGCGAGGCCCTGTCCGAGCGGGCCCGTGGTGATCTCGACGCCCTTGGTGTGGCCGTACTCGGGGTGACCGGGCGTCAGCGAACCCCAGGTGCGGAGTTCTTCGAGGTCCTTCAGCTCCAGTCCGAAGCCGCCGAGGTACAGCTGCACGTACTGGGTGAGCGAGGAGTGTCCCGCCGAGAGGATGAAGCGGTCGCGTCCCAGCCAGTGCGGGTCGGCCGGGTCGTGGCGCAGCACGTGCTGATACAGCAGGTACGCGGCCGGCGCGAGGCTCATCGCGGTGCCCGGATGTCCGTTCCCCACCTTCTCCACGGCGTCCGCCGCGAGGACGCGAGCCGTGTCCACGGCGCGCTTGTCGAACTCGTCCCAACGCAAATCGGTCACAGGACCGCCTTTCAGAAAGAGGGATTGCGCCGCACTGACCAGCCTGTTCACCACGGTGTTGCGGGGGAAGGCGGGAACCGGGCGCGCGTGTGATTTCAGCATAGACTGGAGCGACCTACCGACGGGGCGATTGCGGGATTGATGGACATCACGACGAGTGCGGCACTCGAGGCATCCGGCGTACGTCCTTCCCTCGGACGCACCATTCGGGCGTACATCACGCTCACGAAGCCCCGCGTCCTCGAACTGCTCCTCGTGACGACCGTTCCCGTCATGATCCTCGCCCAGAACGGGTTGCCGAATCTCTGGCTGGTGCTCGCGACCGTCATCGGCGGTTCGCTCAGCGCCGGCTCGGCGGCCGCGTTCAACATGTACATCGACCGTGACATCGACGCGCACATGCAGCGCACCGAGAACCGTCCGCTGGTCACCGGCGAGGTCTCGCCGCGCGGCGCACTGATCTTCGCGTGGTCCCTCGCCGTCGCCTCCACGGTGTGGCTGCTGCTGACCACCAACTGGTTGGCGGCGGCACTGTCGGTGGTCGCCATCTTCTTCTACGTCGTGGTCTACACGATCATCCTCAAGCGCCGCACCGAGCAGAACATCGTGTGGGGCGGCATCGCGGGATGTTTCCCGGTCGTCATCGGCTGGTCCGCCGTGACGGGGTCGCTGTCGTGGGCGGCGGGCATCCTCTTCCTGCTCGTCTTCCTCTGGACCCCGCCGCATTACTGGCCGCTCTCGATGAAGTACAAGGCCCAGTACGACGAGGTGGACGTGCCCATGCTGGGATCCACCCGCTCCGGGTCGCAGGTGGGCCTGCAGGTCATCCTGTACGCCTGGGCCACGGTGGCGTGCTCGCTGCTTCTCATCCCGGTCGCGTCCATGGGGCTCGTCTACTCCGCATCCGCGCTCGTGTTCGGCGGGTGGTTCATCTATGAGTCCCACCGCTTGTACAACCGGGCGGTGCGGGGCACCGAGCCGCGTCCGATGCGGGTGTTCCACGCATCCATCACCTACCTGACGCTGCTGTTCGTCGCCGTCGCCGTCGATCCGCTGCTGCCCTTCTGAGTCGCGCACGCACGAGAGGCCGCATCCGACGGGGGATGCGGCCTCTCGTCTGTTCGCGTCAGCGTGCGGCGGCGGGGTCCTCGTTCTCCGGCGACGCGGGGTGCTCGTTCTCCGGCGACGCGGTCGCGGCGGCGGGAGCGGGCTCGTCCAGCGACGTCTCGATGTCGGGCTCCTCCTCCTGCCACGAGATCGTCTCGACGACCTCGACGGGGCGAGCCACGAGCGCGCGGGACGCCGCGAGGGCGAGGACCGCGACGAAGCCGATGAGTCCGGCGGCGATGAAGGCGGACGCGAAGGCGACCCAGCCCTGGCCCCCGTAGACGTCGACGTTCGTCGCCGTGCCGTCGAGCAGTCTCGTCTCCATCGTCGTGAGCTTGTCGACCGTGAGCCAGACGCCGAAGCCGACGCTGGCCGCCGATCCGACGACCAGCCCCCAGAAGGGGATGCTGCGAACGAGACCGGGACGTGTATTCATGCGGGGATGCTCCTCAACAGGTGCGGCAACGGTTGCCGCGCCATCCGCCACACTGCCCAGACGTCCCCGGCGCAATCGATGCGTCGCCTATGAATCGCCTGTGGATGCCGCGTCTCAGCCGGCCGCGGGGCGCCGGAGGCGGAGCACGACGACGGTCATCGTCGCGGCCGTGAGTGCGGCGAGCACCATGTGCACGCCGACGGCGAGCTCGGGCAGGCCGTTCCGGGCCTGGTACAGGCCGACCGCGATCTGCACGAACTCGATGACGAGCAGCAGGGTGATCCAGCCGCGGACCGGCAGGCCGCGCATCCATGCGACGACGGTGAGAAGCACCGTCAGGGCGAGCAGGATGTAGCCGGGCCAGGAGTGCACGTGCTCGAGGATCTCGGCGTTGAAGCCGTTGCGTCCGGCCGCGGCGTCGCCGGAGTGGGGGCCGGCACCGGTGGTCAACACGCCGAAGACGATCGTGACGGCGAGCACGAGGGTGGTCGCGTGCGTCGTGACGGCGTACCAGCGGGGCACCGCGCGCACGCGCGGGCCCGGGGCGGCATCCATCCGCGCCAGGAACGCGGCGCTCGCGCAGACGAGGACGATCGATGCGACGTAGTGGAAGCCGACGATGAAGGGGTTGAGCCCGGTGAGTACGGTGACGCCGCCGACGATCGCCTGCGCGACCACGCCGAGCAGCACGACGAGCGCGAGGACGAACAGGTCGCGGCGTTCGCGCCGCATCCGCCAGACGAGCACGACGACGACGACGGCGAGGATGCCGACGAGGCCGGTGAGCGTGCGGTTGCCGAATTCGATGACGCCGTGGATCTGCATCTCGGGGGTGGGCACGAGCGAATCGGGCGTGCACAGGGGCCACGTCGGGCAGCCGAGACCGGATCCGGTGAGCCGGACCGCGCCGCCGGTCGCGATGATCAGCACCTCGGCGATGAACGACAGCCACGCGAACACGCGGATGCGGCCGTCCACGCGGTCGGGGAGCCAGCGGCTCGCGCGGTCCGTGCGGCCGCCTCGGGGTGTCGTCTGCGTATCGGCAGCCATATGCGCGCCTCCTGGGAGTGGCCGTGATCGGGGGGCACGGCGTGGTCCCGTCCGCCCCGGGGCGGAGACGGAACCTGTAGAATCAAAAGGGTTCGGGATGTCGCGCTTGCGCGTTCCGCATCACTGACAGTTTAGGTGCAGGACGCGCCTTCTGATCGGCCCGTACAGCGGCATCCCCCTCGCGAACTCCCACGAGGGGCGAGGAATGCCGGGACGGATGACACCGTTGGGCCCCACGAGGAGAGTGACACACCATGTCGGATGTGCTGATCGATCGTCCCGAGCTCGAGGGCCTGGGCGTCTACGAGTTCGGGTGGCACGACCCGGACGCGGCCGGGGCCAGCGCCACGCGCGGCATCTCGGAGGCCGTCGTGCGCGACATCTCCGCGCTGAAGGCCGAGCCGGAATGGATGCTGAAGACCCGTCTGAAGGGCTACCAGCTCTTCGGTCGCAAGCCCATGCCCACATGGGGCGCGGACCTCAGCGACATCGACTTCGAGAACATCAAGTACTTCGTGCGCTCGACCGAGAAGCAGGCGCAGTCGTGGGAGGACCTTCCCGAGGACATCCGCAACACGTACGAGAAGCTCGGCATCCCGGAGGCGGAGCGCTCGCGTCTGGTCTCGGGCGTGGCCGCCCAGTACGAGTCCGAGGTCGTGTACCACCAGATCCAGGAGGATCTGGAGGCGCAGGGCGTCATCTTCATGGACACCGACACGGCGCTCCGGGAGCACCCCGAGTTCTTCACCGAGTACTTCGGCACCGTCATCCCCGCCGGTGACAACAAGTTCGCGGCGCTGAACACGGCCGTCTGGTCCGGCGGTTCGTTCGTGTACGTGCCCAAGGGCGTTCACGTCGAGATCCCGCTGCAGGCGTACTTCCGGATCAACACCGAGAACATGGGCCAGTTCGAGCGGACGCTGATCATCGCCGACGAAGGCTCCTACGTGCACTACATCGAGGGCTGCACGGCGCCGATCTACAAGAGCGACTCGCTGCACTCCGCCGTCGTCGAGATCATCGTGAAGAAGAACGCCCGGGTGCGTTACACGACGATCCAGAACTGGTCGAACAACGTCTACAACCTGGTGACCAAGCGGGCGGTCGCCCACGAGGGCGCGACCATGGAATGGGTCGACGGCAACATCGGCTCGAAGGTCACCATGAAGTACCCGTCGATCTACCTGATGGGGGAGCACGCGAAGGGCGAGACCCTCTCGGTCGCCTTCGCGGGCCCGGGCCAGCACCAGGACGCCGGCGCGAAGATGATCCACATGGCGCCGTACACGCAGTCCTCGATCGTGTCGAAGTCCATCGCCCGCGGCGGCGGCCGTGCCGGCTATCGCGGCGAGGTCCGTGTCGACGCGAACGCCCATCACTCGGCCAACACGGTGCGCTGCGACGCACTCCTGGTCGACACGATCTCCCGGTCCGACACCTACCCGGCGATCGACATCCGCGTCGACGACGTGCAGCTCGGCCACGAGGCCACGGTCTCGAAGGTGAGCGAGGAACAGCTCTTCTACCTCATGAGCCGTGGGCTCGACGAGGCCGAGGCGATGGCGATGATCGTGCGGGGGTTCATCGAGCCCATCGCGCGGGAGCTGCCGATGGAGTACGCACTGGAACTGAACAAGCTCATCGAGATGGGCATGGAAGGCAGCGTCGGCTGATGAGCTCGGCAACCCCGGCCCTGGCGGAAACGCCCGAGGGCCACATCGACCCTGCCGCCGCGTTCGTGCCGGTGCAGACCCGTTCCGAGCGACTGCGCTCCTACGAGCCCGCGGCGTTCGGTGCGCCCACGGGTCGCGAGGTCAACTGGAAGCACACGCCGCTGGCGCGGGTGCGCACCCTCCTCGAGGACGCCGCCGGCGATGACGGCGCCGTCGGCATCACGGTGGCCGGCCCCCTGGCCGCCGCGGCGCTCCGCGCGGGCGACTCCCCCCGCGGGGACGTCTTCGTGCCCGAGGACATCACTGCGGCGATCGCGTGGACCCGAGCCGTCGAGGCGCTGTACCTTGCCGTGCCCGCCGGTGCGGAACTCGACGAGCCGACGACGGTCGACCTTCGCGGCGCGCGTGGCCGCGCGCACGCCCACCTCGTGATCGAGGCGCGCGAGAACTCCCGCGCCGTGGTGATCCTGCGTCACGCCGGCACGGCGGACTTCGCCGAGAACGTCGAGATCGTCGTGCGCGACGGTGCCGACCTCACGGTCATCTCCGTCCAGGAGTGGGACGACGACGCGGTGCACCTCGCCGCGCACCAGGCGCGCGTCGACCGCGACGCGCGGCTGCGTCACGTCGTCATCAGCTTCGGCGGCGGCGTCGTGCGTCTGAACCCGAGCGTCGAGCTCGCGGGGTCGGGCGCGCGCGGCGAGCTCTACGGACTCTCCTTCGCCGATGCCGGACAGCACCTCGAGAGCCAGGTGTACCTCTTCCACAAGGGCCCGCACACCTCCGGTGACGTGCTCTACAAGGGTGCACTGCAGGGCGATACGGCCCACTCGGTGTGGATCGGCGACGTCCTCATCGGTCGCGACGCGGTCGGCACCGACTCGTACGAGGCGAACCGCAACCTCGTGCTCACCGACGGCGCACGCGCCGACTCGATCCCGAACCTCGAGATCGAGACGGGCGACATCCGCGGCGCCGGGCACGCGAGTGCGACCGGGCGTTTCGACGACGAGCAGCTGTTCTACCTGCAGGCGCGCGGCATCGACGAGGACGAGGCCCGGCGGCTGGTGGTGCTCGGCTTCCTGATGGAGATCGTGCAGAAGATCGGCATCCCCGAGCTCGAGGAGACCCTGGTCGGGCGCATCGAGGCCGAGCTCGCCGCGGGAGTCGCTCCGTGAGCGCCACCCGCGTCTGCGCGCTCAGCGAGCTCGAACAGGACGCCGCGCGCCGTGTCGAGGTGGACGGCGTCGCCATCGCGATCGTGCTCGACGGCGACGGCGAGGTGCACGCCATCGGCGACGTCTGCACTCACGGGGACATCTCGCTCTCCGACGGTTTCGTCGAGGGCGACACGCTCGAATGCTGGGCGCACGGCTCGGCGTTCTCGCTGCGCACCGGTCACCCCCTCAACCTGCCGGCCTACGAGCCGGTCCCCGTTTACGAAGTCACGATCGAGGGCGACGATGTGCTCGTCGACCCTGCCGTGACCAAAGTCGTCTGAAGAAGGAAGCCGCTATGTCAGATCTCGAGATCCGCGACCTGCACGTGACCGTCGAGACGGATGAGGGCACCACCCCCATCCTGAACGGCGTCACGCTCACCATCCGCACCGGTGAGACGCACGCGATCATGGGCCCGAACGGTTCGGGGAAGTCGACGCTCGCCTACACGATCGCGGGACACCCCAAGTACACCGTCACCAGCGGCTCGATCACGCTGGACGGCGAGGACGTGCTCGCGATGACCGTCGACGAGCGTGCGCGGGCCGGACTCTTCCTCGCGATGCAGTATCCGGTGGAGATCCCGGGCGTCACGGTGACGAACTTCCTCCGCACCGCCAAGACGGCCATCGATGGCGAGGCGCCCTCGATCCGCACGTGGACCAAGGACGTCAAGGGCGCGATGAAGAATCTGCGCATGGACGCGAAGTTCGCCCAGCGCAACGTCAACGAGGGATTCTCGGGCGGGGAGAAGAAGCGCCACGAGATCCTGCAGCTCGAGCTGCTGAAGCCGCGTTTCGCCGTGCTCGACGAGACCGACTCCGGTCTCGACGTGGATGCGCTGAAGATCGTGTCCGAGGGTGTGAACCGCGCCAAGGAGGCGACCGACCTCGGGGTGCTGCTCATCACGCACTACACCCGCATCCTGAAGTACATCCGCCCCGACTACGTGCACGTGCTGGTGAACGGCCGCGTCGCCGAGGAGGGCGGCCCGGAGCTCGCCGACCGCCTCGAGAACGAGGGATACGACCGTTTCCTCGAGCCCGCCGCCGAGACCGACGCGTAGACTCCCGTCATGACCGCGACGCTCACGAACGAGAAGTACGACGAGGTCACCGAGGCGCTCAAGGACGTCATGGACCCGGAGCTCGGGATCAACGTCGTCGACCTCGGGCTGATCTACGACCTCGCCTGGGACGACGAGAACGACG
>JAVBUN010000164.1:0-9768 GCA_031555335.1 Microbacterium sp. | reverse complement strand
GATCAGCGTTCGCCCCTCGGCGACGGCATCGATCGCTTCCCGCATCCGCTGTTCGTTGAGCCCGTCCAGCGATGACGTGGACTCGTCGAGCAGCAGGATCGGGGGAGCGGCGAGCAGCGCGCGCGCGATGGCGAGGCGTTGACGCTCACCGCCGGAGAGCATGACGCCGCCCTCGCCGACGGCGGCGTCGAGACCGAGCGGTGAGCGGTCGAGCACGTCGCCGAGGTTGACCTCGCGCAGCACGCGTTCGCAGTCCGCATCGGATGCCTCGGGCGAGGCGAGCCGCAGATTGTCGGCGATCGTGCCGGCGAGGGTGGGGGCGTCCTGCTCGACATAGCCGAGCTGCGCGCGCAGCGCCTCCCGGTCGAGCGTGCGGATGTCGTGTCCGCCGAGCAGGATCGCGCCGCCGGTGGGGTCGTAGAAGCGCTCGATGAGCGCGAGGGTCGTGGACTTGCCCGCCCCCGAGGGCCCGACGAGCGCCACGCGCGCGCCCCGGGGTACCTCGAACGAGACCCCCCGCAGCACCTCGCCCGCGGTGGCCGTCTCGATGGCACCGGTGAGCGCCGACGTGTCCACCCGCGCGCCCGCGAGCATCGCCTTCGCCTCGTCCTCGGTCTTCTGCCGAGCCGCCACGACCGCCTCCGGGTAGCGGAAGTGCACGTCGCGGAACGCGATCGCGGCGGGCGTCGCCGACGCCGGGGCCGCCGCATCCGTCGCCCGTGCGGCGATCGCGGCGTCGTCGTCCGCCTCGGCGGGCAGATCCAGGACCTCCTGGATGCGGCCGAGCGCGCCGAGCGCCTGGTTCACCGAGGTGATGGCGCCGAAGAACGAGCCGAGCGGCTGGACGAGGAAGAAGAGGAACATGACGAAGGTCACGAGGCTCGCGATGGTGATGGCGCCCGACGCGACGCGGTATCCGCCGACGCCCAGCACGACCAGCAGCGACAGCTGCAGGGCGATGCCCGCGACCGGCACGACGAGCGCCGATGCCTTCGCGATGCGCACGCCGATGCCGTACGCCTCCCGGGCGGTGCCGGTGATCGCCCGCTCTTCGCGCTCGCTCGCCCCGGCGGCGCGCACGGTGCGGATCGAGCCGACCGCACGCTCGACGCCCGATGCGAGCTCGCCGACCTTCTCCTGCTGCGCGCTGGTGGCGCGGCGGATGCGGCCGCTCAGTACGCCGACGACACCGATCGAGGCTCCGATGACCACGAGGATCAGCAGGAGCAGGATCGGGTCGATGAGCAGCATCGCGATGACGGCGCCGGCGAAGATGAGCACGTTCCCGACCGAGTCGGCGAGACCCTGCGTCAGCACGGCGTAGAGCAGGGTCGTGTCGGTGCCGACGCGGGACACGAGGTCGCCGGTGCGGCGCGCGTCGAACTCGCGGATCGGCAGGTGCAGGATGCGGGCGACGAGGCGTCGCCGGCTCGAGAGCACCACGGCGGTGCCGGTGCGCTGCAGCAGGTAGTGCTGATAGCCCGAGATGATCGACGACACGACGACGAGGGCCACCAGCAGCCACACCAGCACGCCGAGCGGGTCATCGGCCTGCACGCGGGTGATGACCTCGCCGACGACGAGCGGCTGGGCGAGCGTCGTGCCGGCCGCGAGGACGCTCAGCACGGCGACGACTACCAGCACGCGCGTGTGCTCGAAGAGGAACGGGAGCAACTGGCGGAAGCTCGCGCGCGGTCCGTCGGGCTTCGCGAACCGCCCTCTGCGGGCGGGGGTGGTGCGGGACATCCGTGACCTCGTTCTGAAGGGAGTGCTCATCGTCGACCGTACTTATTGTGCGTGGCCGGTGTGCTCCCGAACCCCGCGAGACGTCGCGAATGCGCGCTCCGGAGGGGTCCGGGCGGCATCCGCGACGTCTCGCGGGACGGGAAGGCTACAGGGATGCGGTCTCGCCCAGGCCGATGTTCTGGTCGTAGTCGACGTCCTTCGTCTCCTTGGAGAGGATGAGCGCGATGAGGGTCAGCACGGCAGCTCCCGAGAGATACAGACCCACGAGCCACGGTTCGCCGCCCGCCGCCGCCCAGAGCCCGACCGCGATGGACGGGGCCACGGCCGCGCCGAGGATCGACGAGACGTTGTAGGAGATCGCCGAGCCGGTGTACCGCACGTTCGTCGGGAAGAGTTCCGGCAGCAGCGCCCCCATGGGTCCGAACGTCGCACCCATGAGCATGAATCCCAGGATGAGGAACGCCTGCGTGAGCGCCCCGGTGAACTTCGGGTCCGTGTAGGGCAGCAGGAACAGGTTGAACGTCAGGCCGAACACGGCGATGGCCGCGGTGACCCAGATGAGCAGGCGACGCCGGCCGATGGCATCCGCCACCGGACCGGACAGCAGCGTGAAGATGCCGAAGAATACGACGCCGACGATCTGCATGACCACGAAGTCGATGTAGCCGTAGCCGAGGCCCGGGACGTAGGTCGCCGCGAATGCGGCCGCATCGAAGGTGTCGCCCGCGGTCTCGGCCGCCTGCTGCGCCGCCGTCGTCGCGGCCTCGAGCCCCGCCTTGGTGCCGTACGAGAGCGTGAAGTTCGTCATCAGGTAGAACAGCACGTACGTCGCCAGCATGATGAACGTGCCGAGGATGAGCTGCCACCAGTGCTTGCGCACGACCTCGCCGAGGGGGAACTTGCGGATGGCGCCGGTCTTCTCGGCCTTGACGAAGGTGTCCGACTCGACGAGCTTGAGCCGCACCCAGAGGCCGATGATGACCATGACCGCCGAGAAGATGAACGGCACGCGCCATCCCCATGCGAGGAACTCCTCGGACCGCTGCGCGGTGCCGTCGGGGTGGGGGAGGGCGAAGTTGATGACGAGGAAGACGCCGTTGGCGATGATGAAGCCGATCGGGGCCCCGAGCTGCGGGAACGTGCCGTACCAGGCGCGCTTGCCCTTGGGGGCGTTCTCGGTCGCGACGAGCGCCGCGCCCGACCATTCGCCGCCGAGCGCGAAGCCCTGCGCCAGGCGCAGGACGAGCAGCAGCAGGGCAGCCCACCATCCGACGCTCTGATAGGTGGGAAGGCAGCCGATCAGGAAGGTCGCGATGCCCATCGTGAGCAGGGAGGCGACGAGGGTCGCCTTGCGGCCGAAGCGATCGCCGAAGTGGCCGAACACGACCGCACCGATGGGACGGGCGATCATCGCGGCGCCGAAGACGGCGAACGACGCGAGCAGCGACGTGGTGTCGTCACCGGTCGGGAAGAAGAGGGTCGGGAAGACGAGGACGGCGGCGGTCGCGTACGCGTAGAAGTCGTAGAACTCGATCGTCGTTCCCACGAGGCTCGCGGTGATGACGCGGCCGCGGGAGTTCACCGGCTTGGCGGTGGTGGCGGTAGACATGTGTGAAGGAGGGCCTGTCGCAGAGAGAACGTGAAGGCGTCCTCGTGGGACGCGCCGGTCGAGATGGGCGTCCGTGGCAGGGGTGATGCGGCGGGCGTCACATCATTGGGTCACCGGTGGTGCCGACGCAGTGGTCGGCACGCGATCCACCAGTCTACGCGAGCCGTGGCGAGGCGGCGCATCGCCGCATCCGTCAGCGCCAGAGGACGGCGATGGCGGCGTTGGCGATCGTCAGCACGCCGATCGACCAGAAGAGGGCGGGGGGCACGCTGCCGGTGCGACGCTGGCGCGCGGTGCCGATGCCGAGCAGAGCGCCGATCACGAGCAGGACGACGAGCTTGACGCCGATCTTCACATAGTTCGGTTCGTAGTCGATGCCCCACGGGGCGGCGAGGGCGATGCCCGCGACCCCCGCGATCGTCATGCCGACGGTCATCAGACGGGTGACCCGGATGCGGCGTGCCACCGCCTCGACGAGCCACGAGCCGAACAGCACGGCGAAGCCGACGAGGTGGATGAGGACGACGAGGTGGCGCAGGATCTCCATCCCCTCACCGTACCTTATGTCTCACTGAAGGTCCCCCCTCTTCCGCGCCCCGCACCCCCGCCCCTCGCCCCCGCCATTTATCCCGCGAGACAGCATCCGTTCTACGAAACAGCGTGGAATCCGTGCTGTTTGGTGGAACGGATGCTGTCTCGCGGACGTGGGGCTCGCGGTGGGCGGGCGGAGGACAGCGGGCAGGGGGCGGGGAGGGCGGGGGCGGGGTCAGGCGCGCAGGTCGCGCAGCAGCAGCGCGGTGCGGATCGCCGCATCCGCCGCTTCGGCGCCCTTGTCCTCCGACGAGTCGGGGAGCCCGGCGCGGTCGAGGCCCTGCTGCTCGGTGTCGAGCGTCAGGACGCCGAATCCGACCGGCTTGCCCGCGTCGAGCGCCACGCGGGTGAGGCCGTCGGTCGCCGCCGCCGACACGTACTCGAAGTGCGGGGTTCCGCCGCGGATGATGACGCCGAGGGCCACCACCGCGTCGGCTCCGGCATCGAGCGCGGCCTTCGACGCGAGGGGCAGCTCGAACGATCCCGGCACCCGGACGACCCGGTACTGGGCGCGGGATGCGGCGAGCACCCGCTCGGCGCCGGCGATCAGGCCGTCGCTGATCACATCGTGCCAGGATGCGGCGATCACGACGACCCGCAGGTCGGGGGCGTCGACGATCTCGGTGCGGGGGGCTCCGTGTCCACTCATCGGTCGGTCGTCTCCTTCATCTCGGCGAGGGCGTCGCGCAGGTCGGCGTCGGGGATGATGTGCCCCATCCGATCGCGCTTCGTCTCGAGGTACTGGTGGTTGTTGGGGCCGACGCCGACCAGCAGCGGCACCTGCTCGACGACGTCGAGCCCGAGCGCGCGCAGCTGCAGCACCTTGTCGGTGTTGTTCGTGAGCAGGCGCACGCGCTCGACGCCGAGGTCGGCGAGGATCCCGGCCGCCGCGGCGTAGTCGCGGGCGTCGGCGGGAAGGCCGAGGGCAAGGTTGGCGTCGACGGTGTCGAAACCGCGCTCCTGCAGGCTGTACGCCCGCAGCTTGTTGATGAGCCCGATGCCGCGGCCCTCGTGGCCGCGCATGTAGACGACGACCCCGCCGTCCTGCTCGATCGCGTCGAGGGCGGCGTCGAGCTGCGGACCGCACTCGCACTTGAGCGACCCGAACGCCTCGCCGGTGAGGCACTCGGAGTGCACCCGCACGAGCGGAGCGTCGGCGAGCTCGCCCGAGACGACGGCGACGTGGTCGGTGCCGGTGATGCGGTCCTTGTACGCGAGGAACCGGAACTCGCCGTGCGAGGTGGGCACGGTCGCCTCGGCGCGCAGGCTCACGCGGCGGCGGTGCGGGGCGGCGGTGTCCGTGGCGCGGGGCTCGAACTCCTCGAGGTGGGCGATCAGCTGCTCGATCGTGATGACCGGGATGCCGTCGCGCGCGCCGAGTTCGAGAAGTCCGGGCAGGCGCATCATGCTGCCGTCCTCGGCGACGATCTCGGCGATCGCCCCGACGGGCTCGAGACCCGCGAGTCGCATCAGGTCGACCGCGGCCTCGGTGTGGCCGCCGCGCTCGCGCACGCCGCCGTCGACGGCGCGCAGCGGAAGGACGTGACCCGGGCGGATGAGGCTCAGCGGCACCGACTCGGGGTTCGCGAGCACATTGAGCGTGTGGGAGCGGTCGGCGGCGCTGATGCCCGTCGTCACCCCGGATGCGGCATCCACGCTCACCGTGTAGGCGGTGCCGCGGGCGTCCTGGTTGACCTCGACCATGGGAGGCAGATCGAGTCGGTCCGCCCAGTCGGCGGGCATGGGCGCGCAGATGAAGCCGCTCGAGTGGCGCACCGTCCAGGCGATCCACTCGGGCGTGGCGAGCTGCGCCGAGATGATCACGTCGCCCTCGTTCTCGCGATTCTCGTCGTCCGCGACGATCACCGGCTTGCCGGCGCGCAGCGCCTCGAGGGCGACGGGGATGGGGGAAAGGCTCATCGGGAGCCTCCTTCTGATGCAGGCCGGGACGTTCCCGGCGCGGGGGAGAATGACAGCAGACGCTGGACATGACGGGCGAGGATGTCGGTTTCGAGGTTCACCCGGTCGCCGACGGCGCGGCCGCCGAGCGTGGTGGCGGCGAGGGTCTCGGGGATGAGCGAGATCTCGAACCACTGCTCGGCCGCATCCGCGTCGCTCACGGCGCTGACGGTCAGCGAGACCCCGTCCACCGCGATCGAGCCCTTGTCGACGACGAGCGGGGCGAGGTCCGCGGGCAGCGAGACCCGCACGACCTGCCACTGCGCCCCGGGGCGGATCTCGACCACCGTGCCGGTGCCGTCGATGTGACCCTGCACGATGTGGCCGCCGAGCCGCCCGTGGGCGGCGGTGGCGCGCTCGACGTTGACCGCGGTGCCGTCGGCGACCAGCCCCACCGTCGTCATGTCGAGCGTCTGGCGCATGACGTCCGCGGTGAACCAGTCGGCGCCCTGGTCGATGACCGTGAGACACACGCCCGAGATGGCGATGGAGTCGCCGTGCCCTGCGTCCGAGACGGCGACGGGTGCGTGCACGGTGAGGCGCACGCCGTCCCCGGACGGTTCGATGCGGGTGACGGTGCCGATCTCCTCGACGATGCCGGTGAACATCAGCGGGCTCCTTCTGCGGGGGTGGATGCGGGTGGCGCGAGGTCTGCGGGGGCGGATGCCGGACGCGCGACGAGCAGCAGGTCGTCGCCGAGGCGGTGCACCGCCGTCACGTCGAGCCGGTGCTGCTCCGAGATGGTGGTGACGCCCAGCATCCGCAGCGCCGGCCGGTCGTGGCCGTCGGGACCGGAGCCGATGAGCGTGGGGGCGATGTACACGAGCAGTTCGTCGGCGAGCCCCGCGCGCAGGAACGCGCTCGCCACGGTGGGGCCGCCCTCGACGAAGACGCGGTGCACGCCGAGGGCGCGCAGCTCCGCCAGCACCGAATCGGCCGCGTCGGCGCCGTCGTGCTCGCCGAACAGGTTGGCCCCGGAGCGGTGCAGATGTCCGCGCGGATGCCGCGTCACGGCCGCACCCTCGGGGATCGCACGATCACCGAGGACGAGGGGGAGCGGCTGCCTCTCGTACAGCGAGCCGTCCGCGCGGCGCGCCGTGAGCGACGGGTCGTCGGCGAGGAGCGTTCCGGTGCCGACGACGATGACGTCCGCCGCGGCCCGCCGGGCGTGCACGTCGGCGCGGGCCTCGGGGCCGGTGATCCACTGGCTGGTGCCGTCGGCGGCGGCGGCGCGGCCGTCGAGGCTCTGCGCCCATTTGACGGTGACGTGGGGGCGGCCGAGTCGCTGGACCTCGGTCCACGATGCGAGGAGGTCCTGTGCGTCGGCGGCGAGCAGCCCCGACGCGACGTCGACGCCGGCCTCGCGCAGCCGTGCGGCACCGCCGCCCGCCAGCGGGGTCGGGTCGGACATCGCGTACACGACCCGCGCGACCCCGGCGTCGATCAACGCGACCGCGCAGGGGCCGGTGCGGCCGGTGTGGTTGCAGGGCTCGAGCGTGACGATCGCCGTCGCACCGCGCGCGGCGCCCGGGGCGAGCTGCGAGAGCGCGTCGACCTCGGCGTGGGGGGTGCCGGCACCGTGGTGCCATCCCTCGGCGAGCACATCGCCGTCGGGCGAGAGGATGACCGCGCCGACCTGCGGGTTGACCCCGACCGGCCCGCGGCGGGCGAGCTCGAGCGCGCGGGACATCGCCCGTCGCTCCGTGTCGCTGACCGTCATCCGTCTCTCCTGCCCGAGGCTCCGGGGGAGGCGGATGGCGCGCACCGCCGTATCGAGGGATGCGCGTGCTGCCTCCCATCCGGACTGACGACATTCTCATGTCGCATCACCGTCGGTCCCGGAATTCCACCGGATCGGCATCCCCCTCCTGGTGGGGGAGGATGCTCGCGGACTGTCACCGCCGGTTCGGATTCTCACCGACCCCGGAGCACGTGTGTGTGTTCTGAGTGTAGTAAACCGCGCTGTCGCGCATTCATTCCCGGGTTGTGTCATATCGAGACACCTGCGCCGTGAGACGCTCGAAGCCGTGAACGGCCTGCACATCGGCGCCGGCGAATTGCGACCCGAACGGCGCCTTGTGACCATGGGATCAGGCGACGCGCAGAGGAGAGATCATGACGGATGCGGCTTCGCGGCCCGCATGGCGGCGACTGGTCGAGCGGCCCGAGGCCGGGGTGCTCGTGATCGGCGGCGGCATCAACGGGCTCGCGACCTTCCGGGATCTCGCGATGCAGGGGATCGACGTCGCGCTCGTCGAGCGCGAGGACTTCGTCGGCGGAGCGTCGGCGGCGAGCTCCCACATGATCCATGGCGGCATCCGGTACCTGGAGAACGGCGAGTTCCGGCTCGTGCACGAGGCCGTCGTCGAGCGCAACCGACTGCTGCAGCTCGCACCGCACTATGTGCGGCCGCTGCAGACCACCATCCCGATATTCCGCACCTTCTCCGGCATCCTGTCGGCGCCGCTGCGCTTCCTGCGCCACGGCGCCGGTCGTGCGAAGGAACGGGGTGCCGTCCTCATCAAGATCGGGTTGGAGATCTACGACTCGTTCTCACGCGGCGGCGGTCGCGTGCCGCGGCATGCGTTCCACGGCCGCACGCGGTCGTTGCGGGTCCTCCCCGACCTCAACCCGGGTGTGCGCTACACGGCGTCGTACTGGGACGCGTCCCTGCTCGATCCGGAACGCCTCGCGATCGACGTGCTGCACGACGCGCGGGCGGCCGGGGCCGAGCATGCGCGGGCGGCGAACTACGTCGCCGCCGTGGGGGCACGGGCCGGCAAGGTGGTGCTGCGCGATGCGCAGACGGGCGAGGAGGTGGAGTTCGCCGCATCCGTCGTCGTCAACGCGTCGGGGCCGTGGACCGACCTCACCAACGACGCGCTCGGCGAACCGACCCGGTACATGGGCGGGACGAAGGGGTCGCACGTCGTCCTCGACAACGCGGCCCTCCTGGCCGCGACCGGCGGACGCGAGATCTTCTTCGAGCACGAGGACGGCCGGATCGTGCTCATCTACCCCCTCCGCGGGCGGGTGCTCGTCGGGACGACCGACCTCGAACACGACATGCGCGACCCGATCGTGTGCACGGACGCCGAGGTGGACTACTTCTTCGAGCTGGTGCGGCACGTGTTCCCCCGTATCGAGGTCGACCGGTCGCAGATCGTGTACCGGTTCGCCGGCGTCCGTCCGCTCCCCGGCCACGGCGACCTCGCCCCCGGTTTCGTCTCGCGGGACTACCGCATCGAGGCGGCGCCGCTCACCGGCTCCGACGGTGCCGTGACGGTGCTGAGCCTCGTCGGAGGCAAGTGGACCACCTTCCGCGCGCTCGCGGAGCATCTCGCCGACCGCGCGCTGGCGGCGATCGGCGCCCCGCGCCGGCAGAGCACCGCCGGTGTGCAGATCGGCGGCGGCATCGGCTTCCCGACGACCGAGCGTCGGCGGATGCGGTGGGTCGCCCACCACGCGCAGGGCCTGTCGCCGGTGCGGGTCGGCGCGCTGCTGGAGCGCTACGGCACGCGGGCGAGCGAGGTCATCGCCGCGATCGTCGCGGATACCGACGACGCGCCGCTGGCGACCGCGCCGGAGTACTCGACGGCGGAGCTGCGATACCTCGCGCGCACCGAGGACGTCGTGCACGTCGCCGACCTGCTCCTGCGACGCACGAGCCTCGCCTTCACGGGCGGTGCCGTCGCCGCGGCCGAAGAGGTGGCGCGCACCATCGCTCCCGTGCACGGGTGGGATGCGGAGCAGGTCGCGGCGCAGGCGCGGGCGGGCATCGCCGCGGTGCGTCGCGCGGACCCGGCGTCCGCCCGCCCGGTGGCCCCCGATACGCTCCGCGCCGACCGCTGAGCCGCTCCGCG
>JAVBUN010000247.1:0-7561 GCA_031555335.1 Microbacterium sp. | reverse complement strand
TCCTCGGCTCGGTGATCTCCGCCCTGTCGCACGACATCGTCAGCATGATCGTCGGCCGGACCCTGCAGGGCGCGGTCGCGGGCGTCATCCCCCTCGGCATCTCGATCCTCCGCGACGTGCTGCACGAGAAGCGTGTCGACTCCGCCATCGCGATGATCAGCGCGACCCTCGGCGTCGGCGCCGCGATCGGGCTGCCCATCAGCGCGATCATCACCGAGAACGCCGACTGGCACATGCTGTTCTGGATGGCGGCCGGCATCGGCGTGGTCGTCTTCGCACTGGTGCTCTGGGTCGTGCCGGTGAGCGTGCTGCGGACGGCCGGGCGTTTCGACGTCGTGGGGGCGGCAGGTCTCACCGTCGGCATCGTCGGCATCCTGCTGGCCGTCTCTCGCGGCAACGACTGGGGCTGGACCTCGCCGGCGGTCCTCGCCTGCGGGCTCGGCGGCGTCGTCGTGCTGCTCGTCTGGGGCTGGTACGAGCTGCGCATCGCCGAGCCGTTGCTCGATCTGCGGGTCGCCGGCCGCCCCGCCGTGCTGCTGACGAACCTGGCGTCGGTGGCCATGGGGTTCGCCCTGTTCGCCTCGAACGTCGTCTACCCGCAGATGCTCGAACTGCCCGCGGCGACCGGCACCGGCTTCGGGTTGTCGCTCGTGGCCGCCTCCCTGATCGTCGCGCCGTCGGGCGTCGTGATGATGCTCCTCTCGCCGTTCTCGGGTCGCCTCGCGCAGACCGTCGGCCCCAAGCTGCTGCTCATCCTCGGCGCGATCGCGTTGATCGCGGCCTACGGCTTCACCCTGCTCCTCTCCTCCGAGGTGTGGCACCTGCTGATCGCGAACATCCTGATCGGCGTCGGCATCGGCTTCGGCTACGCCGCGATGCCGATGCTCATCATGCGCTCGGTGCCGCAATCCGAGACCGGCGCCTCGAACGGCCTGAACGCACTGTTCCGGTCGATCGGCACGAGCACGGCCGCAGCGGTGATCGGCGCGGTGCTCGCGAGCTTCACCGCCCCCTTCGAGGGCGTACCGACCCCCACGGGGCAGGCCTTCACCCTGTCGTTCCTGCTCGGCGGCGGCGCGGCGGTGATCGCGCTGGCGATCGCGGTGTTCATCCCGCGGCGGCGCGACGCCCACGAGACGCATCCGTCGCTGCCCGAGTGAGGTCCACTACGGTGGCCTCATGAGCGACTCGAAGGGCGGCGACGCCGCGACCGCGGACGTCTACGCCGCGAGCTCCGACAGCGATACCCGCTTCTTCGGTCAACCCTGGGCCCTCGCCCACGTCTTCGGTGTGGAGATGTGGGAGCGGTTCAGTTTCTACGGGATGCAGGGGATCCTGCTGATCTACCTGTACTACTCGGTGGATCAGGGCGGGCTCGGCATCGACAAGGCCGTCGCGACCGGGATCGTGGGCGCCTACGGCGGCGCCGTCTACCTGGCGACGATCCTCGGCGCCTGGATCGCCGACCGCATCCTGGGTTCGGAACGCGTGCTGTTCGCCAGCGCCATCGTCATCATGGCGGGCCACATCGCGCTCGCGCTGGTGCCGGGCCTGGCGGGTGTCGGGATCGGCCTCGTGCTGGTCGCGCTCGGCTCGGGCGGGTTGAAGGCGAACGCCACCTCGGTGGTCGGCACGCTGTACAGCGCCGACGACGTGCGGCGCGACGGCGGCTTCTCGCTGTTCTATCTGGGCATCAACCTGGGCGCCTTCCTCGGCCCCCTGCTCACCGGTCTGCTGCAGTCGACCGTGGGCTTCCACTGGGGCTTCGGACTCGCCGCCGTCGGCATGGCGATCGGCCTCATCCAGTACTCCCTCGGGCGGCGGAGCCTGCCGGCGGCTTCGCGCATCGTGCCGAACCCGCTGCCGAGGAGCCGCTATCGGATGTGGGCCCTCATCGCCGTCGCGGCGATCGTGCTGATCGTCGTGCTGACCCTGACGGGCGTCATCCGCGCCGACAATCTCGCACTCGTCGTGATCGCGATCACGCTGGTCTCGACGATCGCGTACTTCATCGTCATCCTGTCGTCCCGCCGCATCCAGCCCGTCGAGCGGTCGCGCGTGCTCGGCTTCATCCCGCTGTTCATCGTCAGCGTCGGGTTCTGGTCGCTCTACCAGCAGCAGTTCACAGTGCTCACGATCTACTCCGACGAGCGACTGAACCGCGACCTGTTCGGGTGGGAGATGCCGGTGTCGTGGGTGCAGTCGATCAACCCGGTGTTCATCATCATCCTGTCCGGCGTCTTCGCGGCGCTGTGGACGAAACTCGGCAGCCGTCAGCCGACGACGCCGGTCAAGTTCGGGTTGGCGGCGATCGTGATGGGGGCGGCGTTCCTGCTGTTCCTGCTCTGGGCGAACGGCGGCGAGAACGCGACGCCGATGCTCGCGATCATCGGCATCCTGTTCGTCTTCACGGTCGCGGAGCTGCTGCTCTCCCCGATCGGCCTGTCGGTGTCGACCAAGCTCGCACCGGCGACGTTCCACACGCAGATGGTCGCCCTGTTCTTCCTGTCGGTCGCGCTCGGCACGGCGATCGCGGGCGAGCTCGCGAAGTTCTACGACCCGACGAACGAGGTGCCGTACTTCTCGATCCTCGGCGTCATCGCGATCGCGCTCGGCGTCGCGCTGCTGCTGTGCGTCAAGCCCGTGCTCGCGCTCATGCGCGGCGTGCGCTGACCCCCACGCCCCCACGCCCCCGCACCAGCCCGCGAGGCGGTCACGGCGTCGCGGTCACGGCGTCGCGCTGAACGCGGCGTCGCGCTGAACGCGGCGTCGAACGCTGTGGCGGAGGGTTCGTAGCCCGAGAGCCGACGCACGAATGCGAGCGCCTCGGGGGCGCCGACCAGTCGGTCCATCCCGGCATCCTCCCACTCCACCGAGAGCGGGCCGCGGTACCCGATCGCGTTCAGCATCCGGAACGCGTCCTCCCACGGCACGTCGCCGTGCCCGGTCGAGATGAAATCCCACCCGCGTCGAGGATCCGCCCACGCCAGATGTGAGGACAACCGCCCGTTGCGCCCGTTGCCCAGGCGTTTCTTCGTGTCCTTGCAGTGCACGTGGTAGATCCGGTCCTGGAAGTCCCACAGGAAGCCGACCGGGTCGATGTCCTGCCACACCATGTGCGACGGGTCCCAGTTCAGCCCGAACGCCTCCCGGTGCCCGATCGCCTCGAGCGCCCGTTGCGTCGTCCAGTAGTCGTACGCGATCTCCGACGGGTGCACCTCGTGCGCGAACCGCACGCCCACCTCGTCGAAGACGTCGAGGATCGGATTCCACCGGTCGGCGAAGTCCCGGTACCCCGCCTCGACCATGGCCTCCGACGCCGGGGGGAACATCGCGACATATTTCCAGATCGAGGAGCCGGTGAACCCCGTCACGGTCTTCACTCCGAGCTTCGCCGCGAGCCGTGCCGTATTCATCAGCTCCTCGGCCGCTCGCTGCCGCACGCCCTCCGGGTCGCCGTCACCCCAGACGGTGTCGGGGAGGATGTCGCGGTGACGCTGGTCGATCGGGTCGTCGCACACCGCCTGACCCTTCAAGTGGTTGGAAATCGTCCAGACCTGCAGACCGTTACGCGCCAGGACGTCGAGCTTCGACTGCACGTAGGCGTCGTCGTCCCACCGCCACGGATCCAGATGATCACCCCAGCAGGCGATCTCGAGCCCGTCGTAGCCCCACTCGCCGGCGAGCCTCGCGACCTCATCGAAGGGCAGATCGGCCCACTGGCCGGTGAAGAGTGTGATGGGACGTGCCATGAGGCGTTCCTTTCGCCGGGATCAGGATGCCGCGGACAGTCGCGACGCGGAAGGGGCGGCCTCCACCGGGGTCCAACGACTGCCGTCGCGCGCGCTGCGCTCGACGGCGTCGAGGACCGCCTGCACGTGCAGCCCGTCGGCGAACGACGGGCGCGGCTGCTCCCCTGCGTCGATCGCCGTCACAAAGTCCCTCACCTGATGCGAGAACGCGTGCTCGTAGCCGAGCATGTGTCCCGCCGGCCACCAGGCCGACAAGTACGGATGCGTCGATTCGGTCACCAGGATGGTGCGGAATCCCTGCTCCGCGGGGGGCAGGGCGGCGTCGTAGAACTCGAGCTCGTTGAGTCGCTCCAGATCGAAGGCGAGCGCGCCGCGCGAGCCGGAGATTTCGATGCGGAGCGCATTCTTGCGTCCGGTGCGGAAGCGGGTCGCTTCGAACGAGGCGAGCGCACCGCCGTCCAGGCGCCCGGTGAACACGGCGACGTCATCGACGGTCACCGCTCCGCGTTCGGTGAGCGCGGAGCCCGACAGTCCGGATGCCGCGCCGAGCAGTGGACGCTCGCCGACCACGGTCTCGAGCACTCCGGTGACACCGGTCAGGCGCTCCCCCGTGAGGTACTCCGCGAGGTCGATCGCGTGCGCTCCGATGTCCCCGAGTGCACCGGAGCCGGCACGATCCTTCTGCAACCGCCAGGTGAGCGGGGCGTCGGCGTCGCTCAGCCAATCCTGCAGGTACTCCGCGCGCACCTGTCGGATCTCGCCGATGCGACCCGCCGCCACCATGTCGCGCGCGAGGGTCGTCGCCGGCACCCGCCGGTACGTGAATCCGACCATCGAGCGCACCCCGACCGACGCGGCGGCGGATGCGGCATCCGCCATCTGCTGCGCCTCGTGCACCGAGTTCGCGAGCGGCTTCTCGCACAGGACGTGCTTGCCCGCCGCCAGCGCCGCCAGCGCGATCTCGGCGTGAGTGTCGCCCGGGGTGACGATGTCGATGACGTCGATGTCGTCACGGGCGATCGCCGCACGCCAGTTCGTGGATGCGTCCGACCATCCCCACGCGTCCGCAGCCGCCCGGGTGCGCGCGGCATCCCGTGCGACGAGCAGCGCCATCTGCGGTTCGCGCGGCAGGTCGAAGAAACGAGGCGCGACGCGCCATCCCTGGGAGTGGGCGGCGCCCATGAAACCCGCGCCGATCATGGCGACGCGCAGCGGTTGAGTCAACGCGGTGTCCTTACCGTAGAGAGGGGAGCGGAGGGGGTGCCGGCCGGGTCCGGCACCCCCTCTCGATCAGGATTCGAACGCGAGGTCGATGAAGTCGGCCACGTTCTCCTTCGTCACCACCGGCGCGTCGAGCACGATCCGGTTGGGCACGCTGGGGGTGATGAGGTCGCTCATGGTCTTGCCCTGTGCGATGAGACGGGCGAGGGCGATGCCGTCGGCCGCCTGGGTCGACGGGTAGATCACGGTGGCCTTCAGCACGGTGTCGTCCGCCTCGATGGCTTCCATCGCGTTCCGGCTGCCCGCGCCGCCCACCATGAAGAACTCATCGCGTCCGGCGGCGTTGATCGCGGCGAGCACGCCGACGCCCTGGTCGTCGTCGTGGTTCCACAGGGCGTCGATCTGCGGGTTCGCTGACAGCAGCTGGGATGCCGCGGCCTCGCCGCCCTGCACCGTGAAGTCCGCCGCGACACGCGGCCCGACCTCCAGCCCGCAGTCCTCGAGCGCGTCGGCGAATCCCTGGGAGCGGTCCTGGGTGAGCGGGAGCGCGTCGATTCCGGCGATCTCCGCCACGATCGCGTCGGGGTTGTCGCCGAGCTGCTCGCAGATGTAGGTGCCGGCGCTGACGCCCATGCCGTAGTTGTCGCCGAGCACGGTGGTGCGTGCGGCGAAGGGGCTGGTGAACTCGCGATCGACGTTGATGACGGGGATGCCCGCCTCCATCGCCTGGATCGCGACCTCGGTGAGTGCCGCGCCATCGCTGGGCAGGAGCACGATCGCATCCACGCCGTCGTTGATGAACGTCTCGACCGCCGCGATCTGCGCGTTCACGTCGTTGGTGCCCTCGGCGACCTGCAGCTCGACGTCGGGGTAGCTCTCCGCCGCGGCCATGGCACCCGAGTTGATCGCCCCGAGCCACCCGTGATCGGCCGCGGGGCCGGAGAATCCGATGGTGACGGTGTCGCCGGTCTCCGCATTCTCCTCGACGGTGGTCCCCTGATCGACGACGTCGTCTTCCGCGGCGCCCTGAGTACAGCCGGCCAGCAGCGCAACGGCTGCCAGCGCCGCCGAGCCCGCGATCAACGCGCGAGCACGCCGGGTTGCGTGTGAATGCATGTCTTCCTCCTTGAATGCGATGCAGTGAGCGAGGCCGCCTCGGGCGCGGGGTCCCCATCGACCATCGAGCGTCGGCCTTGACTGAGGCGACAGTAACAGAAGCGCGTGTGGATGCGACAGCTTTTATCTGTTACTCGGCAAAAGTTCCGTGGCAGCGGAGATCTGCCCTCGTGCCGTGATTTCGGGCGGATTCCCGGACGACGCCCGCTCGCGAGCCGGGGGAGCGGCGGCGGTTGCGCCGCACTTGGGCCTCGTGATGGCCCATGGTGTCGTGCTAGCGTCGGCGCCGTGATCAAAGATGACCATTCCTCGGCATTACTCGAGGTTCACGCGGCGACCAAGTCGTTCGCGGGCGTGGCCGCTCTCGCCGGCGTCGACCTGCAGGTGCGCGCGGGCGAGGTGCACTGCGTGCTGGGTCAGAACGGAGCCGGCAAGTCGACGCTCATCAAGATGCTGGCCGGCGCGCACCGTCCCGACAGCGGGACGATCGTGTGGCGCGGCGAGGAGGTCGAGATCAGCGACCCGCAGGAGGCCCTGCGTCTCGGCATCGCCACCATGTACCAGGAACTGGATGTCGTCGACGGCCTCACGATCGCCGAGAACATCTTCCTCGGCCACGAGCTGGAACGCGGCGGATTCACCCTGCGCGGCTCCGCGGGCCAGCGCACGACCGAGCTGCTGAGCCGCCTCGGGCACGGCGACCTGTCCCCGCACACCGAGGTCGGCAGCCTCAGCGCCGCGAACAAGCAGATCGTGAGCATGGCACGGGCGCTGTCGCACGACATCCGCCTCATCATCATGGACGAGCCCTCGGCCGTCCTCGACACGGAAGAGGTGAAGAACCTCTTCCACGTGGTCAAGGAGCTCACGGGGGCCGGCATCGCGGTGGTCTACATCACCCACCGCCTGGAGGAGATCCGCCAGATCGGCGACCGCATCACGGTACTCAAGGACGGACGCAGCACGGCGACAGGGCTCGAGGTCGCCGAGACGCCGACCGTCGAGCTCATCCGGCTGATGACCGGCCGCGCCGTCGAGAACGTGTTCCCCGCCCGCGAGCCTGTGCCGGCGGACGCCCCGACCGTGCTGACCGTCGACGGCCTCGGCCTCGCCGGCACCTTCGCGGACGTGTCGTTCTCGGTGCGCGCGGGCGAGATCGTCGGGCTCGCCGGCCTCGTCGGCTCCGGCCGATCCGAGATCCTCGAGACCGTCTACGGTGCACGACGCGCGACCGCCGGCACGGTGTCGGTCGGCGAACGGATGCTGCGCCCCGGCTCGGTGACCGCCGCCGTCGCCGCGGGAGTCGGCCTCTCCCCCGAGGAGCGCAAGAGCCAGGGGCTCGTGCTGGACGAGCCGATCTACGTCAACGTCACGCTGTCCTCGTTCGGCCGCTTCGCGAAAGCCGGATTCCTCGACGAACGCACCGAGCGCCGGATCGCCCGCGAGCAGATCGAGGCGCTCGAGCTGCGCCC
>JAVBUN010000243.1:0-7930 GCA_031555335.1 Microbacterium sp. | reverse complement strand
CGCCATGCTGGTCGTGCTCCCGGATGCCGTCGTCGTGGCGGTGCTCTCGATCTTCCTGTTCCTGGCCCTGTGCGGAGCGCTCGTGCTCGTGACCGTCGCCCCGCGTAGCGTCTCGAACATCCCGCTGCTGGTCGCGGCCGGCCTCGTGGTGCTGTGCCTCATCGTCGTCGCCGTGGCCCCGATCAACGTCCCCCTGCTCGTCGGCATGATGATCGCCCTGCTCGGCACCACCCTTGCCGTGATCGGCGGGAATCCGGTCACCCGGCGCGTGCTCGACATGGCCACGCACGGCGAGGTCCGCGAGGGCGCGCGCGGCGGCATCCTCGTCTACGACTCCCGCAGCACCGACACCGACCGGATGCAGGAGGTGCTGCGCGGTGGGACGGCCATCGGGTTCCTCGAGCGGCTCGCGGTCGTCGCCTCGCTGCTGGCGGGGTTCCCCGAGGCGATCGCCGTCGTGGTGGCGGTCAAGGGCATCGGCCGATTCTCCGAACTGGCCACGCCCGCGGCCCGCGAGCGGTTCATCGTCGGCACGCTGGCGAGTCTCGTCTGGGCCGGGCTCGTCGGTGCCCTGGTGCGGCTCGCGATCTGGTGAGCGTCACGCGCCGCTGCGCAGCGCCCGGTATCCCTCCACGATCGCCGATCCGCCCGACGCAGCGAGCAGCTGCGACACGGCGGACTGCGTGATCCCCTCCGCGTCCGCGAGCTCGCGCTGGGTGCGACCGAGGCACCGCCCGTAGGCGATCCGGCGCGCCCGCTCCCCCATTGCGGTCACGAGGTGATCGCGGGCGAGCAGCCCGGCGTTCGCGATCCGCACGGCGTCGTGGGTCGCCTCGGGCGCCTCGGGCGCCGCGGCCGTCCAGGTCCGCGCGCCCGGAACCGTGCGACGCTGCAGGGCGTGCACGCTGTCGATCGCCTCCCGGGCGGCCCACCATCCCGGGCCCTCCGCGATCGTGCCGATCGTCATCGAGGCGATCACGCCCACCTCCCCGGCGCCGAGCCCGAAGCGGCAGTCGATGTCATCCGGCAACGCCAGGCGGATGAGCAGGACGCCCGCGAGCGCGGCATCCAGGTCGGGGTAGATCCCCTGCAACTCGTCTCCGACGGTCGGTGTCAGCGCGCGCGTCGCGCCGGGGACCGCCGCCTGCACACGCGTCACGGCGTCCTCGAGGAGGAGCTGGGCGCCCTCGCGGTCGGCGAGGAGGCGCGAGCCGACGATGTCGGCGATCACGGCAACGGGCATGGAGTAAGCATATAGCTGATTTTTTCGAAATATCGGTTATCAGCTGATCATGAGGTGTGGCTACCCGAATCGGCCGTTCACGTAGTCGTGCGTACGCGGATCGATCGGGTTCGCGAACATCGCATCGGTGTCCCCGTACTCCACGATGTGACCGGGCTGCCCCTGCGACGCCAGGAAGAACGCGCACTGATCGGAGACGCGCTGCGCCTGCTGCATGTTGTGCGTGACGATGACGATCGTGACCTCGTGCGCGAGTTCGAGCATCGTCTCCTCGATCACGCGTGTCGAGGTGGGATCGAGCGCCGAGCACGGCTCGTCCATGAGCAGGATCCGTGGGCGCACCGCGAGCGAGCGGGCGATGCACAGTCGTTGCTGCTGCCCGCCGGAGAGGCCCCCACCCGGCGAGCGCAGCCGATCCTTCAGCTCGTTCCAGAGCCCCGCCTTCGTCAGGCAGGACTCGACGAGGTGGTCTTTGCGATCACGATCCGCGCGGATGCCGGTGAGCGAGAGCCCGGCGAGCACGTTGTCGTAGATCGACATCGCGGGGAAGGGGTTCGGTTTCTGGAACACCATCCCGATCCGCTTCCTCGCATCGACGACCGGCAACGAGGCGTCGTAGATGTCGCCGCCGTCGAGCAGCACCTCGCCGGCGAGCGTGGCCGAGGGCACGAGCTCGTGCATCCGGTTGAGGATGCGCAGGAACGTCGACTTGCCGCATCCGGATGGCCCGATGAGCGCGGTCACCTTGCCCGCGGGCATCGTCAGCGACACATCCTGCAGCACCTGATGGTCCCCGAACCACGCGGAGATGAGCCTCGCCTCCAGAACCGACGGGGCGGCGGCCGCGGACAGCTCGGCCGCGGCGAGACGGTCGGCGGTCGCGCTGGCACCGCCGGTGAACGCCAGCGCGGAAGTGGGAGCATTCCTCGCGCCCCGTGCGCGGCCCGGGAACCGTGGACCGGTCGCACGTTGCGCGCGGCGCAACCCGCCGCCGTCCGACTCCGCCCGCGGCAGCGCAGCGGGGGGCACCGACTCGAACACGACCTCGGTCACCGGTTCGATCGGGGCAGGCGCGAACGGCTGCGCGATCTGCTCCTCCATCGCCCTCACCTCCGCCGCAGAGACCACCTCAGTGATCGTCTCGTCGGTGGTGACCGGATCGTGCTCGCGGGGTGTGGACATCGCGGATCTCGCTTCAGATGAGGTTCGGGAGAAGGATGGCGACCTGGGTCGCGGTAAGCAGGCTCGCGAGGAGCGTGACGGGGACGAAGGCGATCCAGGTCTTCCGCCAGCCGAAGCGGCGCAGCGCCCAGATCGCGCCGATCTCGACGGCGACGAGGAACTGGAGCGCGAAGACGAGCGCCCACACGGTGCGGGTGTCGGTCGCGAGGGGTCGATCCTGCGGAGGCAGCGAGACGCGGGTGGTCTGCCGCGCACCGGCGGCCTGCGCGTCGCCGACCAGGGTCGCATCGACGTACTGCACGCCGACCGGAGCCAGCGGACCGCCCCGGGAGGTGACGAGGATGAGACGCCCCTCCCCCGGGCGCGGGTTCGCCGGAGCCGGGTCTCCCGCGTAGCGCGTGCCCATCACCTCGTAGACGAACTCGCCCTGTCCCGTGGTCACGGCGAAACGGTCGCCCGGGACGAGTCGGGCGAGCCCCCCGAACGGCCCGCCGTAGGCGAGCGCGCGACCCATCAGCGTGCTCACGCCGATCTGGCCGGGGAGAACGGTGTCGCGCCGGTGGCCAGGACCGTTCATCAGCACTCCGGCGGACGTCCCTTCGACCACGGTGTCATAGAGCCCGATCTCGGGGATGTCGATGATCGCGACCGGGTCGCCGTCCTCGAGCAGGACGTCTTCGAAGTCGCCCTCGCTCACCGGGGCGGTGCCCGCCGCGAGCTCGGCGCGGAACCGATCGGTGAGCTGCTGCTGGCTGGCGTGATACGTCACGTTGCCGAAGACGAGCAGCGACAGCAGGAGCATGGCGATGAGCGACGCGATCATGATCAGCGTCCCGCGGAGGATCGCCTGACGGAGCGTCAGCGGCGGCGACGGCTCACGCGGCGGTCGACGAGGCGGTCGCGGCGGCACCGGCGGCCGGACACCGCGCGGCGGTTTCGGCGGACGGGGGCGGCGCGGGAGCTTCGGCGCACGGGCCGGGTGCAGCGGATCGGCCGGAGTGGAGGACGGCGGGAGCGTCGGGGAGATGAGGGTCGCCGACGGCGACGAGACGCTCATGAGACGCCCGCCGTGACCGGCACCGAGGGCGTCACGACCCGCGCCGTGAGACGGAGGAGGATCACCGCGAGAGCGACGAGGACGAGCCCGATGACCGCGAGCCACGGCCAGCCGTAGATGACCGTCGCGCGGCTGACCGGAGCCGTCTGCTGCCCGGCGATCTCGTCGGGAGGGTCGATGGTCACGCGGCCGATGACGAACGGCCACTGGCCGGTGCCGGGCAGCGAGGTGCCGACGGCGCGAGTCTCCCCCGGCTTCAGATCGGTCACCAGAATCCGGTCGTCGGCGATCAGCGCACCGGTGAACGTGGCGATGCTGAAGTCCGCCGCGGCATCGATCGTGTCGTTCGACAGGTTCCGCAGGGTCACCCACAGCTCCGCCCGCCCCTCGAAGGGGTTGACGGTCGGGCGGGACGAGCCGTTGACATCGCTGAGATAGAGACCGCCGGCGATGAGCAGGTCGGTGGCCGCCGGTTCGGGCCCCGGGGCGTTCGTCGCGACCGCGGTCTCGGAACCGGATGCCGCCGCAGCGCCGCGACCCGGAGAGCCGTTCCCGCTCGTCGCACCGGGGGACGGCGGGTCGGTGCCGAGCACGGGCACGCTGATGCCGATGTCGCCGGATGCGTCCTCGTCCGCGTGGGCGGGGAGCGCGGGGAGCGCGACGAGCGACGCGGTCACGATGGCCACGCCGATGACGCCCAGCATTCGCGCCCCGGCACGGAGAACGATGCGCCGCATGTCAGGCCCCCGTTCCGACGGATGCGCGTTCGGCCGCCGCGC
Organism: Microbacterium sp.; assembly: GCA_031555335.1. Classification (GTDB taxonomy): domain Bacteria; phylum Actinomycetota; class Actinomycetes; order Actinomycetales; family Microbacteriaceae; genus Microbacterium. The sequence continues at coordinate 3,669 of JAVBUN010000243.1, read as the reverse complement.
GCTCCGCCTCGGCCCGGGTGAACGCCATCCACTCGGCGGCGCGTCGGTCGTCACGGCGCCGACGCCGGCGCCGGACGATCGCGGTGAGCCCGGCCAGCAGGAGGAGCCCCACGAGGATCCACGGCACGGCCCACATGCCCGCCTCGCGGTCGACCTGCGGCGCGGCCGGCGCCTCGGACGCCGCCCCGGTCTGGTCGCCGCGCGAGTAGAGCGATGCGGCCGCGTTGACATAGACGTACTGGCCCACGGGCCCGAGCTCGTAAGTCACGGTGCGCGAGGCGCCGGGGAGCAGCTCGTCGAGGTTCTCGAGCCTGCGCTCGGTCAGGTCCGAGCCGAAGAAGCTCTTGGCCGAGAGCACGAGTGTCGGCGCGAGGGCGACGTTGCCCTGGTTGGTGACGGTCAGTGTCACACGGGCGGCGCCGTCCAATGGATTGAGGGTGGGCGCGTACGTCGCGGTCATGCCCGTGATGTTCAGGAGCGACTGCAGATCGCCCGGCACCCGGACGTACATGCGGGTGCCGACGCGGCGGTCGACGACGAGCTGGTCGGATGGGGTCTGCGCCGACACGATGAGACCGCCCGCGTGGTCGCCCGGACCGGCGTCGGCAGGCACGGTCAGTGCGAACCGCACCGCGCGGGACTGCCCGGCACCGAGGTCGAACTGCATCTTCGCGGATCCGTCCTCGAGGATGACCCACGAGCCGGCGTCGGTGGGAGCGGCGGCGGCGTCGAGGAGAGCGAAGTCACCGGCCTCCGTGTTGAAGGCGTCCGTCGCGTAGACGCTGACCCGTTGCGGGGCGGAGCCGGTGTTCTCGACGAGGTAGCAGTCGGAGATCTCCTGTCCCGGCCCCGCCTCGTAGGTGAAGCGGGACCGGCCGTCGCCCGCGCCGCTCTCGTCGCACGGGCCGCCGGCGATCGACTCGGTGTCGTCCGCACGGGCAGCGGATGGCGCGACGAGCACCAGCATCCCTGCGGTCAGGAGGACGGCCAGCAACGCGATCAACGCGCGCGGCGCCATGGCACCCGTTCGGGTTCGGGTCTCGTGCACGGACTATCTACTCCATATCGGCCTGTCCGGCACGCGTCCGAGGGGTGAACGCGGGACCAACAGGGAGGATCGGGGATGCCGTGCCCGGGTGCGACCCCGGGCACGGCGAGCGGAACGGAGGCGGGGCGACACCCCGCCCCCGTTCCAGGGACTCACTTCGAGATGGCGGTGACCGTCATCGTCGAGGTGTAGGTGCCCGCCGGGGTGCCCAGCGGGGCGGTGAGGGTGAGCGCGGCCGAGAGGTCCGTCACCCCGGTACCGCCGCCGGAAGCGGCTTCGGCGAACGTGAGCGCAGCGGTGGCGCCGGCCAGCGAGTCGACCTTCGAGACACCCGTGGAGGTGCTCGTCGAGCCGATGACGGGCGCGATCGCGAGCGCGGACGGGTCGAACGTGTTCGTCCCGCTCGCGAACGTCGACACCGAGGTGTTCACGGTCCAGCCGGGCTTGGTGGCGAAGCGCTCGTCCGTGACCGTGAACGTCGGCAGCGCGCCGGTGGAAACCGAGCGCCCGTCGTTGTCGAGTGTCGCCGCACCCAGCGTGGCTGTGGCGCCGGTGGGAACGCTGAGCGAGAGCGCCCCGTCGACCGGCGCGGCGACCGGAGCCTCGATGGCGATGTCGCCGCTGCCACCGCCGACCGGCGGCTCGGAGTCGTCGATCGCGGTCGGGTAGTCGTACGTCCAGTCCGCGGTGCCGGCGGTGATGTGCACGTACGTGTACGCACCCAGCCCGACGAAGGTGACACCGTTGTTCTTGGTGTATGCGATGCCGAGGCTGTAGTCGCCACCCGCCGCCTTCACCGGCGCGAAGGTGGTCGCCGGGAACTGCGCAAGCGACGCGGTCGGCTGGTAGGCGCGCTTCGTGCCCGGTTCGAAGCCGATGTTGATCTTGGACGACCAGTCCGCGATCGACGACTCCTTGCCCTTGGGGGCGATGAACACGTAGGTGCTCTCCGCGTCGGCGGGGGCGTCCGCGAACCGCACGTCAGGGTCGGTCGGGGACGGCGCACCGACGAGCCCGTCCGCGTAGTGCATGGTGGTGCCCGTCGGCACGACCGCACTGGTGTCGAAGGAGTAGATGTAGAACGGCTCGGGCGTGCCGTTGGGGGTCCAGTCGCCCACCGCGGCGGACGCGGACGTGGCGCCGAATCCGGCGAGGCCGAGGGCCGCCACCAGGCCCGCTGCCGCGGCCTTCTTGATCGAGATCTTCATGATGTCGGGTCCTTGTCGGGTTCGGGCTCAGAGAGTGACGTAGGCGAAGAGGGGCGTCGTCTGCGACGGCGCGAGGAAGCCGAACTTCTCCTTGACCCGGCGCGGGGTCGCGGACAGGCCGCCGGTGAAGTTCGTGAGACTCGTGGTCTTGACCGGGTCGACCAGGTCGGCGAGCGCCGGGTCGTACTTGCCGTCGCCCGGGGTGATGCGGGCGCGCTCGACGACGAGGTAGGTGTCACGGCCGAAGGTGCCGTTGGAGTAGAACGGGGCGTTCGGCACCGTGTTCGCGCCGGTGCCCGTGACGGGGGCGACACCCGCGACCGGGCTGCCCAGCGAGACGCCGGTCGACGCGGCGATCGAGTTCGTGCCCGCGGCACCGGTGACCTGTGCGGTCCAGCTGGCGACCGAGAACGGGATGATCTCGCCGGCCGCGAGGACGGTGGCGTCGTTCTCCGCCGTCGTGTTGTTGGTGTCGATGCCGGCTTTCAGGGAGGGGTTGCCGATCGCGGTGAGGAAGAACGAGCGGGTGCCCGAACCCGACTGCGGGAGGCGCGGGTTGACCGCGACGCCGTCGATCGAGGTCAGCGTGCCCTCGTACACCTGCTTCAGCTGCGCCGCGGTGAGGTTCGCCCACGCCGCTGTGCCGCCCTTGTAGATGTACGAGACCGCGTCGCGGCCGAACGGCACGTAGGCGAGCTTGCCGTCGGCGTTCTGGTTGCCGCCCGGGCCGCTCGAGGAACGCGCGATGTCCACCTGGCCCGTGATGACCTTGCCGTTGTAGGCGGCGCCCGTGATCGAGGCACGCAGCGCGGTGACGCCGTTGCCCGACCCCGAGGGGCGGAGGAAGGTGGGGCCGCCGGGCTTGGTCTGGATCTGACTGCCCGTGCCGGTGCTGGGGAAGGCGTCGAACGAGCCGATGGTCTGGCCGCCCGCACTGATGCGCACGAGCGGACCCGTGACGGTCGTGCCGTTGGCCAGCGCGTTCGCCGCATCCTGCAGCGTGTCCGAGCCGACCATCACGTAGCTGTTCGAGACGACCTCGGCGTTGGCCGAACTCGCGACGATGCCGCCGGCCACGACGACGCCGAGCGCCGCGGTGACCGCGGCGAACCGCTTGAACTTCATGGGGTTCTCTTTCTGATTCGGGTTGAGGAATGTGCGGAGGAAAATTCAGAGGCGTCGACGCAGCCGGCCGACGAAGGGCACCGCGCCGGCGGCCAGCACACCGGCGAGGATGCTGAGCGGCATGGCCTGCGCCAGCCCGCCGGTGTCGGGATCGGCCGGTGTCGCGCCGGCGGAGAGCGCCGCGGCCGGCGCACCGGAAGCCGCGGGGTCCGCTGCGATCGCCGGAGCGGCGGCCGGGATCGCGGGGGGCGCCGGCTGCGGTGCCGCTGCGGCGGCGGGCGGCGGCGC
>JAVBUN010000046.1:0-5193 GCA_031555335.1 Microbacterium sp. | reverse complement strand
TACTTCTCGGCGCGCTTGAGCATCGCCCGGTTCCACGCGACGGTGTTGCGCGGCAGCGCGTCGGCGACTTCCCACGCGCAGAGGTCCCAGAGGGTCACGACGGTCTGATCGTTCTCGTTCACGCGGTCGTGCCGCACGAGGGGCGCCATGAGCGACGGGGCGTGGATGAGGCCGCTGCTGAGTCCCGGCGCGATCCCCAGCTGCCATGCCGTCGCCAGCTTCGTGCGGGCGAGCGGCGCGCGCATCACGCCCGACAGCGGCGACACGGCCTCCGCCACCGCGGCCTCCGCGCCCGCGGGCACGACGGCCGCGACCTCGCACCCGCGAGGGGCGGATGCGACGAGGGCCCGGGCCAGCTGCACGCTCGCTTCGGCGACATCCGCGTCCACGACATCGATCACCTGGTCGAGCACGACACGAAGGGACACTGTCACCGTTCGAGCCTAGCCAGCCCACGCGCGTCCGCCCTGAGAGAGCGCCGCAGATGGTCGGATCGTTACGCGATCAGCCGGCCGGGGCCGGCGTGGGCGACGGCGGATGCAGCGCCTGTTGCACCATCTCGAGCACCGCGGCGTAGTCGGGGTTCCGGTCGTCGACGCCGCCGGCAGGAGTCAGCTCGATCGTCGTGACCGGCTGCTCCTTCGCCTTCATCGCGAGGTCCACGAAGTACCCGAGCATGGAGGTGGGGATGTCGGTCTGCACCAGGTTCTGACCGGCCGCGGCGACCTCCTGGAAACGGGTCAGCACGTTCGCCGGGGTGAACTGGGCGAGGATCGCCTCCTGCAGCTGGCGCTGGCGCAGCATCCGATCCCAGTCGTTCGTCGTATAGCGGGACCTGGCGTACCACTGGGCGGTGTCGCCGTCCATGTGTTGCTCGCCCGCCTCGATCCACCCGATGGCCCAGTCGTCGGCCGGCTGCCCCTCGTAAGCGGGACCGCCGCCCTTCGGGAGCCGCTCGCTGACCGTGATGTCGACGCCACCCAGGGCGTCGACGACCGCGGCGAAGCCGTGCATGTCGATGAAGGCGTAGTACGGGATCTCGATGCCGAGAATGCCCTCTGCGGCGTCCTTCGTCGCCTCGATACCGGGCTCGGAGCCATTGGCGACCGCATCCGGATACAGCGCGTCGCCGTCGCCGCAGACCTCGACCTCGGTGCGCAGCTGGTTGATGCCGCTGCCCCAGCCGCAGGTGGCACTGGAGTGGCTTTCATGCCCGTTCGGGTATTTGTCCTGCATCGGCCCCGCCGCGAACGGGAAGTTCGGCATGTCGCGCGGGATGCCGAAGATCGTGACCGCGCCCGTGTCGGCGTTGACCGACACGACCGAGATGCTGTCGAACCGCATCGAGTCGCGACCCTCGCCGCTGTCGGCACCGAGCAGCAGGATGTTGTAGTAGCCGTCGGTCGGCGGGATCGCCGGGCCCGTCTGCGTGAAGATGGCGCCCAGCGTGTCGCGCGCCGAACCCGCGGCGTTGGAGGCGTACACGGCTCCCCCGGTCGCGAGCACCATGACGCCGATGGCGACGACGCCGGTCGCGATCCGCGCGTAGGGCTTGATCCGGACGAAGCGCACGAGGCGCAGGGTGTCGACCGTGAGAACGGCCCAGAGCACCGCGTAGAGAAGCAGCACGCCCTGCACGACGAGAAGGGGCAGCGGGCGCAGCAGGCTCAGCCACTCCGGGATCCACACACCCGTCATGATGCTCACGAGCAGGCTCGGCGAGAGGAGCGTGATGACCCCGAACATCACGAGCATCACCCAGAGGAACAGGGTCGCGCCGAGACCGATGCGGCCCAGCCGACGGTTGCCGGCGAGCGCCTGCGCCGAGCCCGGGATGAGGATGTTGAGGACGACCAGCCACCATGCCCGCCGGGTCATCACGGCCCGCGACGAGCTGTCGGGGTAACGGATCGGATACGGGTTCACGACCGACCGGGAGGGGGCGGTGCCCCGCGGGCGCGCGGCGCTCGCCACGCTCACAGAGATTCCTTCAGCCGCCGGTTCTTCTCCTCGACGGCCTCCTCGAGCTCGCGCGCGTACGCTTCGACGCGGTCGGTGAGCGCCGCATCCGCAGACCCGAGGATGCGCGCCGCCAACAGCCCCGCATTCTTCGCGCCGCCGATCGAGACCGTCGCCACCGGGATCCCGGCGGGCATCTGCACGATGCTGAGGAGCGAATCCATGCCGTCGAGCGTCGCGAGCGGCACGGGGACGCCGATGACCGGGAGCGGCGTGACGGAGGCGAGCATGCCCGGCAGATGCGCGGCGCCGCCCGCACCGGCGATGATCACCTTCAAGCCGCGCGCGCGGGCGTCTCGCCCGTAGCGGTGCAGCTTGTCGGGGGTGCGATGCGCCGACACCACCTCGACCTCGTGCGGAACACCGAACTCGGTGAGCGCCTCGGAGGCGGCGTTCATGACGCGCCAGTCGGAATCGGAGCCCATCACGACGCCGACCAGAGGCGCGTCGGAGGAGTGCAGCGGCCGGGTCACCCGACCAGGCTAGGCCCGGTCACTGGACATTGCCCGCAACGGCGCGCAGCGGCATCCGCACCTCGCCCGTTCGTCAGTCCAGGAAGTGGGATGCGGCGGCGCGCGCCTCGTACGCCACGTCGTCGAGGTCGTCGCCCGCCACGTTGACGTGACCGACCTTGCGGCCCGGCCGCGGCGCCTTGCCGTACGTGTGGATCTTCGCCCGCGGATGCTCGGCCATCGCGGCCGCGAACCGGTCGTCGAGCCCGCCCTCGGCGGGGCCTCCCAGCACGTTGATCATCACGGTCCAGTTCGCCCGCGGCGACGGGTCGCCGAGCGGCAGATCGAGCACCGCGCGCAGGTGCTGCTCGAACTGGCTCGTGACCGCGCCGTCCTGCGTCCAGTGGCCGCTGTTGTGCGGGCGCATGGCGAGCTCGTTCACGAGCAGACGCTCGTCCGTGGTCTCGAACAGCTCGACGGCGAGCATGCCGGTGACGCCGAGCCCCTCGGCGATCTCGAGCCCGATACGCTCGGCCTCCTGCGTCAGGCGGATACCGGCGCGCGGGGCCGGCGCGATCGCCTCGGCGCAGACGCCACCGCGCTGCACCGTCTCGACCACCGGGTAGGCGACGATCTGACCCGACGGACGGCGGGCCACCTGCTGCGCGAGCTCGCGCGTGAAATCGACGAGCTCCTCCACCAGCAGCGCTCCCCCGCGCGCGTCCTCGGCGAGCGCGGTGAACCAGTCGTCGGCCTCGGTCGCGGCGCTCACGACCCGCACGCCCTTGCCGTCGTACCCGCCCCGGGGCGTCTTCACGACGGCCCGGCCGCCATGGTCGTCGAGGAACGCCTGCAGCTCATCGACGGACGCGACGGCGGCCCAGTCCGGCTGCGGCATGCCGAGCTCGGCGAGCCGGGCGCGCATGACGAGCTTGTCCTGCGCGTACTGGAGGGCGTCGGGCCCGGGGTGGACCGCCACGCCCTCGGCGACGAGCGCCCGCAGCACCGCCTGCGGCACGTGCTCGTGGTCGAACGTCACCACGTCGACATCACGGGCGAAGGCGCGCACCGTGTCGACGTCCAGATAGTCGCCGACCTGCGACGCGGCCAGGGAGGCCGACATGCCCTCCTGCTCGGCGAGCACGCGGATCTCGAGTCCGAGCTCGACCGCCGGGGCGATCATCATGCGCGCCAGCTGGCCGCCACCCACTACACCGACACGCACGCTCATCGAACTCCCTTTCGTCATCGCCATTCTCCCCCACGGCGGCGCACCGCATCCGTCGTGCCCGTCATCGCGGGCCGGCGCGCGTCAGGCCGAACGGCCGGGGAGCGGCGGCGCCGGGGGCAGCGGCTGCGCGTCTCGGTGCGCGAGGATCTGATTGACCTCGACCTGGTCGACGAGCACCTCGTGCACGAGGCGCACGTCCGGGATGTTGCGCAGCACCAGCGCCCGCTCCACCCCGTCGTCGAGGGTGAGCGTGCCGGCGCCCCACATCCGCTGCAGCACTCCGCGGCGCTCGGCGATGGCATAGCCGCGCACATGGCTGAGTTCGCGACCGCGGCGGCCGAGGAACCCGGCGCGCTCGATCACCCGGCGGGTCGTGATCGTGTAGGTGTGCGACACCCACGCCAAGAACGGCAGGAGCACGAGCAGCAGCACGAGGGCGCCCGCGGCGCCGAACAGCATCCAGTCCTCGAACGGGGCGGGAAGGTTGCCGGAGAAGTAGCCGGTCGCTCCGGCGACGGCGATCAGCGCGATCGCGGACCACGACAGCCGTCGTGCGTGACCGCGCGTGCGCACGATGCGCATCTCGGGGGTCGGCGCGCCCGGCGCGGGAGTGAGCGGTCGGGACAGCCCGAATCCGTTCGGCTGGGTCATGCTCCCATTGTGGGCCAGGCCCCCGACGTCCCCGCGCTGCACACGCGGGGCGGCACGGCGGTCAGGATGCGGCGGGTCGCACGTGGGTGACGTCACCGGCGGCCACCGGAACCTCGGCACCGCCGGCGACGACCACGAGGCGCCCCGATGCATCGAGGCGCTCGGCACGCCCCTCGAGCAGGGTGCCGTCGGGCATCGAGACCGTGACGTCGGAGCCGAGCGTGGCGCAGAGCTCCGCCACGCTCGCCATGACCCCGGATGCGTCGGCGTCGCCGCCCGCGGCGGTCAGCGCCTGCAGGTGCTCGTCGAGCGCCGTCAGGTAGTCCGCGAGCAGCCGGTCCTCGTCGGCCTCGCGGCCCAGGCTCGCGAACGACACGGCGGTCGCGACGGGCAGGTCCGCCTGCGACATCCGTGTGTTGACGCCCGCGCCGACGACGACGGCATCCGGGTGGTTGGCGACGGCCTCGGCGAGGATCCCGCAGATCTTGCCGCCGCCGGCGAGCACGTCGTTCGGCCACTTGAGCGCGACGGCGTGCCCCACGTCGGGCAGCTGCTTCTTCACCGCGCGGGTCATCGCCGCCCCGGCGATCAGGGGGATCCACCCGCGTGCCGCGACGGGGAGCCCGGGCGCCCGGACCACGACGGACACCGCCAGTGCCGTTCCCGGCGGGGCCGTCCACGTGCGGTCGAGCCGGCCGCGGCCGTGCCGCTGGTCGGTGGTGAGCAGCGCCGCGAGGTGCGGCCATCCGGCATCCTCCGCGAGCACGGCGGCGACCGCATCCGCGTTGGTCGAGTCGGTCGTCTCGACGACCTGGAGGCGGGGACTGACGGCGGCGGCGA
>JAVBUN010000199.1:0-4682 GCA_031555335.1 Microbacterium sp. | reverse complement strand
GGAGGTGTTGGGCTTCAGGAACAGCAGGGGCTCCTCGGGCGCCTCGTTGCCGAACTCGGCCGCGTGGTCGCGATAGTTGCGGCCGACGGCCACGACCTTCGACCGCGGGATCACGGGCGCGAGCAGCGCGATGTCGCCGATGGGCACGCGTGCGCCCGTCGTCTCGTACCCGGCGAACATCGGGTCGCCCGCGAGCACGACGAGCTCGGGTCCGTCGACGATGCCGTAGGTGATGGCGTCCTGGTGGCTGAAGCGCGCGATTCTCACCCGCTCAGCCTACCCAGCAGGCCCCGACCGCCGACATCCGTCCCTTTCCCCCTCACCTCACGCAGCATGTCCCACTTTCCGCAGGTTTAGAGGTGCAAACCTGCGGAAAGTGGGACATGAGATGCAGCAAGTGGGACATCAGCGGCGCGCGACGTCGAGGCGCCGGCGCTGCGGGGCGGGCGCGGGGCGGTCAGGCGTCGAGACGGACGAGCCAGCCGTGTTTGTCCTCACGACGCCCGTACTGGATGTCGGTGAGCTCTTCGCGCAGCGACAGGGCGAGCGAGCCGGCGGGCTGCTCGTCGAAGAAGCCCTTGCCCTTCAGCACGCCGATGGGGGTCACGACCGCGGCCGTTCCGCAGGCGAACACCTCGACGATGTCGCCGGAGGCGACGCCCTCGCGCCACTCGGCCAGCGACACGTTGCGCCCCTCGACCTTGTGGCCGCGGTCGATCGCGAGCTGCAGGATCGAGTCGCGGGTGATCCCCTCGAGGATCGAGTCGGACTGCGGGGTGACGAGCGTGCCGTCCTTCATCACGAATACGACGTTCATGCCGCCGAGCTCCTCGACGTTGCCGTCCTGGTCGAGGAACACGACCTGGTCGCACTCGTTCTCGTACGCCTCGGCCTGCGGCAGCAGGCTCGCGGCGTAGTTGCCGCCCGTCTTGGCCGCACCCGTGCCGCCCTTGCCGGCGCGCGCGTAGTCCTCGCTCAGCCAGATCGAGACCGGCTGCACACCGCCCTTGAAGTAGGCGCCCGCGGGGCTCGCGATCACGTAGTAGTTCACCTTGTTCGCGGGGCGCACACCGAGGAACGCCTCCTTCGCGAACATGAAGGGCCGGAGGTACAGGCTCTGGTCCTCGCCGTCCGGCACCCACGCGCCGTCGACGGCGACGAGCTCGCGGATCGACTGCACGAAGTAAGAGACCGGCAGCTCGGGAAGAGCGAGACGCCGGGCCGAGCGCTGCAGGCGGCGGCCATTCTGGTCGGGGCGGAAGGTGTGCACCGTGCCGTCGGCGTGCCGGTACGCCTTGATGCCCTCGAAGATCTCCTGCCCGTAGTGCAGCACCGCGGCGGCGGGGTCGAGCGAGATCGGACCGTACGGCTGCACGCGCGGGCGGTGCCAGCCGCCGCCGACCGACCAGCAGATGTCGACCATGTGGTCGGTGAAGTGCGTGCCGAAGCCCGGGTTCGCGAGGATCTCGTCGCGCTGCGCGGGGCTCTTCGCGGCGAGGTTCTTCGTGACGGCGAATTCGAGGGGCGCGAGTCCGGTGTCGGGATCGTTGTCGAGGAGGGTCATGTCATCTCGCTTCGTGCGCACGGACGGGGTGCGCGATGTCGTGGTCGACGGATGCTGCGATCCCAGGTTACGCCTGGAGTCGCGCCGCGATCGCGTCGCCGATTTCTGCGGTGGGACGGCCGGTGTCGCCACGGCCGGCGATGTCCTCCTCCACGGCGCGGGTCACGCGCCGGGATTCGTCGTGCAGCCCGAGGTGATCGAGCAGCAGCGCGACGGACAGGATCGCCGCGGTGGGGTCGGCCTTCTGCTGACCTGCGATGTCCGGAGCCGAACCGTGCACGGGCTCGAACATCGAGGGGAACGCGCCGCCCGGGTTGATGTTGCCGGATGCGGCGAGGCCGATGCCACCGGTGACGGCGCCGGCCAGGTCGGTCAGGATGTCCCCGAAGAGGTTGTCGGTGACGATCACGTCGAAACGGCCCGGGTTCGTGACCAGGAAGATCGTTGCCGCGTCGACGTGCAGGTAGTCTACGGCCACGTCGGGGTGCTCGAGGGCCACCTCGTCGACGATCCGCTTCCACATCCCGCCGGCGTGCACGAGCACGTTCGTCTTGTGCACCAGGGTGAGGGTCTTCCGTCGGCGCTCGGCGAGATCGAACGCGTACCGCACGACGCGCTCGACGCCGAAGGCCGTGTTGACGGAGGTCTCGTTCGCGACCTCCTGCGTGGTGCCGACGCGGATCGCACCGCCGTTTCCGACATACGGCCCCTCGGTGCCTTCGCGCACGACGACGAAGTCGACCTCTCCCGGGTCCGCCAGCGGTCCGGGCGCACCCGCGAAGATCTTCGACGGGCGCAGGTTGACGTAGTGATCGAGCGCGAAACGCAGCTTCAGCAGCAGTCCCCGCTCGATGTTGGCGTCCTTCAGCCGCGGGTCGCCCGGCATGCCGCCGACCGCACCCAGCAGGATCGCGTCGTGGGCGGCGATGGCCGCGAGGTCCTCATCGGTGAGCGTGTCGCCGGTGTCGAGGTAGCGGGCGGCGCCCAGCGAGAACCGGGTCTTCGCGAAGTCGACGTCGGATGCGGCGGTCACCGCATCGAGGATCTTCTCGGCCTCCGCGATCACCTCGGGTCCGATACCGTCGCCGGGGATGACGGCCAGCTTCACGACGCGCGACATGGCACTCCTTGTTCGAGGTGCCGCGCACGGCTCAGTGACGCGGCGTATTGCGGGATCGTCCCAGCGTACTGGCCGCGACGACCGCTGCCACGACGACGAGCCCCGCGCCGATGAGCGAGGTCGCCCCGACGCCCGCGTCGAACGCGTGGGCGGCGGCGTCCCGCAGCGCGTCGCCGAGCGTCGGCTCGAGCGCGTCGGCGCTCGCCATCGCACCGGCGAGGGTCTCCTGCGCGGCGGCGGCGGCATCCGCGGGAAGCCCCGCCGGCAGCACGAGGTTCGACCGGTAGAGCGCCGTGAGGAGCCCGCCCAGCACCGAGGTGCCGAGCACGGCGCCGACCTCGTAGGCCGTCTCCGATACGGCGCTGGCAGCCCCGGCCTTGTTCGGCGGCGCGCTCGAGAGGATGAGCTCGTTCGAGACCGTCTCGGCCATGCCGATGCCGATGCCGAGCGAGACGAAGGCGCCGACGAGCACGCCGAGGGTGCCGGCATCCGTCGACAGCGCGATGGCGACGTACCCGGCGACCGAGAACGCCAGCGCGGCCGGCACGACGATCCGCGGCGACAGCCGGGCGGCGATCGGCACGACGACGAGTCCGGCGACGATCATCGCGAGAAGCCCCGGCACGAGCGCGAGCCCCGCCTGCAGCGGCGACAGTCCGACGATGAGCTGCAGGTGCTGCGCCACGAAGTACAGGAAGCCGACGAGCGCCAGCACGCTGAGGAGGTTCACGAGCAGCGCGCCGCTGAAGCTCCCGTGGCGGAAGAGTCGCATGTCGAGCATGGGTTCGCTCTGGCGCAGCTGCCGTCGGACGAACAGCGCCCCGGCGCCCGCGCCGACGACGAAGAGCACCGCGACGACGCTGGTCGGGCCATGGACCGCGAGCTCCTTGATCGCGTACACGATCGGCACCATCGTCGCCATGGACAGCAGGATGCTGACCGGGTCGATGCGCCCCGGGCGCGGATCGCGGCTCTCGGGCACGAGGAGCGGTGCGAGCACGAGCAGCGGGATGAGGACCGGCACCGCCATGAGGAAGACCGCGCCCCAGGCGAAGTGCTCGAGCAGCAGCCCGCCGACGATCGGGCCGAGCGCGGAGCCGGCGGAGAACATCGACGCCCAGACGGCGATGGCGAGGCGCCGCTGATTGCGGTCGGTGAAGATGCTGCGCAGGAGCGACAGCGTCGAGGGCATGAGCATCGCCCCGAACACGCCCATGAGCGCGCGGGCGGCGATCAGCAGTTCGGCGGTGGGCGCGAACGCCGCGAGCGCGGAGACGGCGGCGAAGCCGGTGGCGCCGATGAGCAGCATCCGGCGACGCCCGAAGCGGTCGCCGAGGGTCCCCATCGTCACGAGGAGTCCGGCGAGCACGAGTGGGTAGGCGTCGATGATCCAGAGCTGCTGCGCGCTGGTCGGCTGCAGGTCGAGGGCGATCTCGGGGAGCGCGAAGCTCAGCACGGTGTTGTCGACCGACACGAGGAGCACGGGCAGCATCAGCACGACCAGCGCGGTCCAGCCGCGCCAGCCCACGCGCCGCCCGCTGGCCTCGGCGATCTCGATCTCTTGCGTCAGTGTCATCATGGTGCTGTCATCACGTTTCTATACCGTCCAGTTGGTATAGTAACACGGACCGGCCCGCCTGTGTTCGATACGATCAGGGCCATGAGCCGACCGCCGCGCGCCCGAGAACTCGTGCTCGACGCGTTCGAGGCGCTGCTGATCGACGACGGCGAACGGGCGGCGACGATGGACGCCACGGCGCGCGCCGCCGGGGTGTCGAAGGGCGGGCTGCTCTACCACTTCGGCTCGAAGCAGGCGCTCGAGGCCGGCCTCATCGAGCGCCTGGGCGTGCTCGTGGACGCGGACATCTCGGCCATGTCCGCGGCGCCGGAGGGCCCGGTCGCGTACTTCGTGCGCACGTCGGCGATGAACGACGACCCGCTCGACCGCGTCATCATCGCGGTCTCCCGGCTCGCGCAGGGCGGCCACGGCCCGGCGGG
>JAVBUN010000261.1:0-5624 GCA_031555335.1 Microbacterium sp. | reverse complement strand
GAGATCGAGATCAACCCCCTGCGGGTCACCGAGTCGGGCATCGTCGCCCTCGACGCCGTGGTGATTCCCGCTGTCGAAACGGAGTCCCCCTGATGAACGTGCTGCACACCACCGCCGGTGTCGTCCCCTGGCCCGAGGAATTCGCGCGCGAGTACCGCGAGCGCGGCTACTGGAAGGACCGCACGATCGGGGAGTACATCCTCGATGCGGCCGACCGCTCGCCCGAGAAGGTCGCGCTGGTCTGCGGCGAGGTTCGGTTGACGTACGCCGAGCTCGTCGACCGGATGGATGCGGCGGCGGTCCGGCTGCGAGAGAACGGCTTCTCCGCCGACGACCGCATCCTGGTCCAGCTCCCGAACGACTGGCACTTCGTCGTGCTCACCCTCGCGTGCTTCCGTGCCGGCATCGTGCCGGTCATGGCGCTCCCCGCCCACCGCCGTCACGAGATGGTCCACCTCGCGGGGCACAGCCAGGCCGTGGCGCTCGCCGTGCCCGCCGAGCACCGGGGGTTCGACCATCGCGCGCTCGCCCGCGAGGTCGCGGCCGAGAACCCGCACGTGTCACGACTGCTGGTCGTGCGCGATGACGAGTCCGACGCGCTCGGGGCCGACGAGATCGACCTGGATGCGCTCCTCGCCCCGTCCGACGGCTCCGACGTCCGCGCGCAGATGGATGCGATGCGCCCCGACCCGGACTCCCCGGCGTGCTTCCTCATCTCGGGCGGCACGACGGGGCTGCCGAAGCTCATCGTGCGCACCCACAACGACTACGCGTACAACATCGAGGCGACGTCGGCGGTCTCCGGGGTCGGCGCCGACACCGTGTACCTGGGCACCCTGCCGGCGAGTCACAACTTCCCGCTCGCGTGCCCCGGCGTCCTCGGCGCGCTGTTCGCCGGCGGCACCGCGGTGATGCTCCCGAGTCCCGAACCGTCCCGCGCCTTCGAGGCGATCCGGCGCGAGGGAGTGACGCTCGCGGCCGCCGTCCCCGCCGTCGCCCAGCGCTGGCTCGAGTACCAGCGGGAACACGGCGGCGACGCCCTGGCCTCGCTCGAGGTGCTGCAGGTCGGCGGCTCCCGGATGCCGGACGAGCTCGCCGCCCAGGTGCGGCCCGTGCTGGGCGCGACGCTGCAGCAGGTCTTCGGGATGGCGGAAGGTCTCATCAACATGACCCGCCTCGACGACCCGGACGAGGTCATCCGGACGACCCAGGGGCGTCCCGTCTCGCCCGGCGACGAGGTGCGGGTGGTCGACGCGGAGGGCAAGGACGTGCCCCCGGGCGCGCGCGGACTCATCCTCACGCGCGGGCCCTACACCCCGCGCGGGTACTACGACGCGGCCGCCCACAACGAGCGCGCCTTCCTCGACGGCTGGTACGGCTCCGGCGACGTCGTCGAGCAGCATCCGGACGGCAACCTGGTCGTCTTCGGGCGGGACAAGGACATCATCAACCGGGGCGGTGAGAAGATCTCGGCCGAGGAGATCGAGAACATCGTCTACCGCCTCGACGCCGTCGACCTGGTCGCCGCCATCGGGGTCCCCGACGACGTCCTGGGCGAGCGGGTGTGCCTGTGCCTCTCGCTGCAGGACCCGGCCCGCACCGTCAGCCTGGAGGAGGTGCGGGACTTCGTCGCGGCCCAGGGCGTCGCGGCGTTCAAGCTGCCCGAGTCGATCGAGATCATGGACGCGCTTCCGCTCACGAAGGTCGGCAAGATCGACAAACGGATGCTGCGCGAGACGCTCGCGGCGCGGGGTCGCGGCGGCGAGTGAGCCCGGCAATAGGCTGGGCGCTCCGAATCGGCGGAAGGGCGGAAGATGGCGACGAAACCGCGGGGACTGATCCTCGACCTGTTCGGCGGATACCTGCGATTCGTCGGTCCGGAGATCCGCGCGGCGGTGCTCGTCAACCTGCTCGGGGCGTTCGGCGTCGAGCAGGCCACGGCCCGGATGACGCTCTCCCGGCTGCGGCAGCAGAACTGGCTCGCGACCCGGCGCTCGGGACGGGAGACCTACTACCGGCTGAGCGAGCCCATGCTGGAGATCCTCGACGAGGGGCGTGAGCGGATCTTCGGCCCGTACGCCTCGGACTGGGACGGCTCGTGGACGCAGGTCGTGTTCCAGACCCCGGATGCGGACCGCGCGGTGCGCGAGGGGCTGAAGAAGCGGCTCGCCTGGCTCGGCTTCGGACCGCTCAGCACCTCGACGTGGCTCTCGCCGCGGCCCGCGTCGGATCACGTCCGCGATCTGCCGGCGGACTTCCCCGCCGCATCCGTCGACCTGATGCGCGCGCGCACCGACGATCTGCTGCTCGATCGCGACCTCGCGCGCCGCTGCTGGGACCTCGATCAGCTGAACGCGGACTACCGCGTCTTCATCGACACGCACCGCCATCTGTTGGAGGAAGCGCCCCGGATGGACGGCGCGTCGGCGCTGGTCGCGCGCACCGAGCTCGTCTCCACCTTCCGTCACTTCCCGTTCCGGGACCCGCAGCTGCCCTCGCAGCTGCGGCCGGAGGATTGGTGCGGGGCGCAGGCGCACGATCTCTTCCGTGACGTGCATCGCGCCCTCGCGCCGGTGGCCACGGCCTACGTCAGCGCGGTCATCGGCGAGACGGTGCCGCTCATGGACCTTGCTGCAGAAAATATGTAACACACTGAGACGCACCTGCGTGATAGCGTTATGTTGTCGCGCTGAGCGGCGCGATCCCGACATGTCAAAGACGACGGAGGATTCCGATGCAGACGCAACTCATCATCGACAACGAGGCGCGCGCGGGGCGCGAAAAGAAGACATTCGAGCGGCGCAACCCGCTCACCGGTGCGGTCGTCACGGAAGGTGTCGCAGCCAGCGTCGATGACGCGATCGACGCCGTGGAGTCCGCATCCGAAGCCTTCGTCTCGTGGTCGCAGTCCGGCCCGTCCGAGCGCCGGGCAGTCATGCTCAAGGCGGCGGACATCATCGAGGCTCGCGCGGGCGAGTTCATCGAGACCATGATGTCCGAGGTCGGTGCCGCCCAGCTGTGGGCGGGATTCAACGTGTTCCTCACCTCCCAGCTGCTGCGCGAGGCCGCCGGTCTCGTCACCCAGATCCAGGGCGAGACGCTCCCCACCGACAAGCCGGGCACCCTGTCCATGACGGTCCGCACGCCCGTCGGCGTCGTACTGAGCATGGCGCCGTGGAACGGCCCGGGCGTGCTCGCCGCGCGTGCGATCGCGTACCCGATCGTGTGCGGCAACACGGTGGTCTTCCGCGGCTCCGAGACGAGCCCGCGCACCCACGCGATCATCGCCGAGATCTTCCACGAGGCGGGTCTGCCCGCGGGCGTCCTGAACTTCATCACCAGCGCACCCGAGGACTCCGACCGTGTCGTCGAGGCGATCATCGCCCACCCGGCGGTGCGTCGCATCAACTTCACCGGTTCGACCGCGGTCGGCCGCATCATCGCCCGCAAGGCGGCGGAGCACCTGAAGCCGGTTCTGCTGGAGCTCGGCGGCAAGGCACCGCTCGTGGTGCTGGACGACGCGGACATCGACTCGGCCGTGAATGCCGCCGTCTTCGGTTCGTTCATGTTCCAGGGGCAGATCTGCATGTCGACCGAGCGCTTCGTCGTGGACGAGTCCGTCGCGGACGAGTTCGTCGAGAAGTTCGCGGCGAAAGCGAGCACACTGGTCGCCGGCGACCCGATGACCGACGCCGCGTGCGTCGTGGGGCCGATGGTGCGCCCCGAGTCGGGCGATCGGATCAACGGGCTGATCGACGACGCTCTCGCGAAGGGCGCGAAGATCGTGACCGGCGGCCGTGCCGACGGCGCCGCCATGCCGGCGACGATCGTCGACCACGTGAGCCCCGACATGGCGATCTACGACCAGGAGACGTTCGGTCCGATCACCACGGTCGTGCGCGTCTCGGGTCTCGAGGAGGCCGTCCAGGTCGCGAACGACACCGAGTACGGTCTCGCCGCCGCGGTCTTCGGCCGTGACAGCACCCGTGCTCTGGGGGTCGCCAAGCGCATCGATGCCGGACACGTCCACGTGAACGGCTCGACCGTGCAGAACGAGGCGCAGGCCCCGTACGGCGGCATGAAGGCCAGCGGATACGGCCGCTTCGACGGCCGCGCGGTGATCAACGAGTTCACGGAGCTCAAGTGGATCACCGTCGAGCCCGCCGACCAGCAGTACCCCTTCTGAGCGAGAGGACAGACATGACGATGACAGTGACCGCCGCCGTCGCGCGGGAGGCCGGCGCGCCGCTCACCATCGAGGAACTCGACCTCGATGAGCTTCGCCCGAACGAAGTGCTCGTCCGCCTGGTGGCGACCGGTGTCTGCCACACCGACGCCATCGTGCGAGACCAGGTGTATCCGACGCCGCTGCCGGCCGTCCTCGGACACGAGGGCGCCGGCGTGGTCGAGAAGGTCGGCTCGTCGGTGACCACCGTCGAGCCCGGAGACCACGTGCTGCTCGCCGCCGCGTACTGCGGGGTGTGCGATCGCTGTCGGGCCGGCCAGATGGCGTACTGCGAGAACCTCTTCGCCGCCGATTTCGGGGGCCGCCGCACCGACGGCACCACGGCGCTGAGCAAGGACGGCGAGGTCATCTCGTCGCACTTCTTCGGGCAGTCGTCGTTCGCCACCTACGCCAACGTGGTGCAGGAGAGCGTGGTCAAGATCCCGAAGGACGTGCCGCTGGAGATCGTCGCCCCCCTGGGGTGCGGCATCCAGACCGGCGCGGGCGCCGTGATCAACGAGCTGAAGCCGATCCTGAACAGCACCCTCGTGGTGCTGGGCACGGGCGCGGTGGGGGCCGGGGCGATCATGGCGGGCCGAGTCGCCGGATGCAGCCGGGTCATCGCCGTCGACATCCACCCCTCGCGCCTCGAGCTCGCGAAGGAACTGGGGGCGACCGACACCGTCAACACGAAGGACGTCGACCTCACCGAGGAGATCATGCGGCTGACGGACGGGAAGGGTGCCGACTACGTCATCGACACCACCGCGCGCCCCCAGCTGCTGCGTCAGGCCGCGGACGCCCTCGGCAACCGCGGCACCCTGGCCCTGGTGGGGGCGGCAGCGCCTGGCACCGAGGTGTCGTTCGAGATCGGGCTCTCCCTCGTGAAGGGGTGGACGTTCAAGACGATCGTCCAGGGCAGCTCGGTGCCGCAGGTGTTCATCCCGAAGCTCATCGAGCTCTGGCGTGAGGGCCGGTTCCCGATGGACAAGCTGATGAAGAACTACGCCCTGGCAGACATCAACAAGGGGTTCGAGGACTCCGCATCGGGCGTGACCGTCAAGCCGGTGATCGTCTTCTGACGACCGCCGGCACCCGTCCCGACTCCGCACGCGGGGGAGTCGGGACGGGTGGCGCGGCATCGCCGCGTCGCGACAACGAACCCCGCTGAGTGAAGGAGGCCCATGATGCAGAAGATGGACGGCACTGCCGACAGCCCCGAGCTGGAGCAGCTCTACCGCGACTTCGACGCCAATCAGATGGCACCGCTGTGGACGCAGCGCGACGACCTCATGCCCATGACCCCCGCCCCCGTCGCCGTACCGCACGTCTGGCGCTGGAAGACGCTGTTCGACATCGCCGAGCGATCGGGCGAGCTGGTGCCGGTCGGCCGCGGCGG
>JAVBUN010000299.1:0-5788 GCA_031555335.1 Microbacterium sp. | reverse complement strand
ACGCCGGCGAACGGCGCGGGAATCTCGGTGTCGACCTTGTCGGTCGAGATCTCGAGGAGCGGCTCGTCGACCGCGACATCGTCGCCGACCTGCTTCAGCCAGCGGGTGATGGTGCCCTCGGTGACGCTTTCGCCGAGCTCGGGGAGCACGACCTCGCGCCCACCGGATGCGGCCGGCGCGGCAGGTGCCTGCGCCGCCTCGGCGGGTGCCTGCACCTCCGGGGCAGCGGGCGCCTCGGGCTCGGCAGGCGTCTCCGCGGCAGCGGGCGGCTCGTCCGCGGCGGGCTGCTCGGCAGCTGCGGCGCCGGAGCCGTCGCCGATCTTCGCGAGGATGGCGCCGACCTCGACGGTCTCGTCCTCCTGCACCAGGATCTCTTCGATCACACCGCTGATGGGCGAGGGGATCTCCGTGTCGACCTTGTCGGTCGAGATCTCGAGCAGACCCTCGTCTGCCTCCACCGTGTCCCCGACGTTCTTGAGCCAGCGGGTGACCGTTCCCTCGGTGACGCTCTCACCGAGCGCGGGGAGGACCACGGAAGTGCTCATGGGATTTGCTCCTTCGAAATGCGATTCGTGTCTAGCTTAGTGATGCGCTGATCTCACAGGACGTGCAACGGCTTGCCCGCGAGGGCCAGGAACGCTTCGCCGAGTGCTTCGCTCTGGGTCGGGTGGGCGTGGAGGAACGGGGCGACGTCCTCGGGGTGCGCCTCCCAACCGACGACCAGCTGCGCCTCGGCGATGAGCTCGCCCACGCGCGGGCCGGCCAGGTGCACGCCGATCACCGGTCCGTCGACCCGGCGGATGACACGGGCGCTGCCCCCGCCGCCGAGGATCGCCGACTTCGCGTTGCCGGCGAGGTTGTAGTCGACGACCGCGATCCCGCTCGCGCCGTAACGCTCCTCCGCCTGCGCCCGGGTGAGGCCCACCGATGCGAGCTCCGGGCTCGTGTAGACCACACGCGGCACGAGTTCGTCCGCGACGGGCACCGGCGCGAGCCCCGCGATCCGCTCGGCCACCTGGATGCCCTGCTGGAATCCTCGGTGCGCGAGCTGCGGTCCCGGCACGATGTCGCCCACGGCCCAGACCCCCGGGGCGGTGGTGCGAAGCTCCGCGTCCGTCACGACGAAGCCGCGTTCCAGACGCACGCCGATCTCCTCGAGCCCGAGGTCGGAGGTGACCGGGACGCGGCCGATGGCGACGAGCAGGTAATCGGCGGAGAGCGACTCGCCGCCGTCGAGCTGGACGGTGACGCCGTCCGCATCCTGCGCGGCGGACGCGACGCGCGCACCCAGGCGGGTCTGGATGCCGCGCGTGCGGAACGCACGGGCGAGCTGGGCGCGGAGGGCCTCGTCCTCCGTCGGCACGAGGCTGTCGAGCGCTTCGACGACCGTGACCTCGGCGCCCAGAGAACGCCAAAGGCTCGCGAACTCGACGCCGATGACGCCGCCGCCGAGCACGATCACCGACCCGGGGATCTCGTCGAGCGCGAGCGCCTGCTCGCTCGAGAGCACGCGGCCGGAGATGTCGATGCCCGGGATCGTGCGGGTGCGTGCGCCGGTGGCGACGACGATGTGGGACGCCGTGATCTCCTCGCCTCCGGCCATCACGCGGCCGGGGCCGGCGATCCTGCCCTCCGCCGTCACGATCTCCACGCCGCGTGCCTTCAGCAGCCCCTGGAGGCCCTTGTACTTCTTGGCCACGAGGTCCGTGCGGAACGCGTGCATGCGGGGCACGTCGATGCCCTGCAGATCGGCGAGGACGCCGATGCCGGCCGCCTCGCGGACGGCATCCGCCGTCTCGGCGACGTGCAGGAGCGCCTTCGTCGGGATGCAGCCCCGGTGGAGGCATGTGCCGCCCACCTTGTCCCGCTCGACCACGATGACCTTCTTGCCGAGCTCCGCGGCGCGCAGGGCCGCGGCGTAGCCGCCGCTGCCGCCGCCCAGGATGACGATGTCCGCCCGCATGTCAGGCCGTCCCGGCGATGAGGCGGATGAGGCTGCGCACCGTCGCACCGGTCGGCCCCTTGTCGGTGAACCCGTAGCCGCCGCCCTTGTTCATGCCGACGCCGGCGATGTCGAGGTGCACCCAGGGGATGCGCGGGGCGTCGGCATCGTCTCCCGCGCGCCCGACGAACCGCTGCAGGAAGAGTCCGGCGAACAGGGAACCGCCGGCCGGGTCGCCGATCTTCGCGTTGACCATGTCGGCGATGGGGGAGTCGAGATCGTCCTCCATGTGCGCCGGGAGCGGCAGTCGCCACGCGGGCTCCCCGGCCGCGTCCGCTGCCGCGAGGTACTCGGCCACGGCGGCGTCGTCGCCCATGACGCCGGTGTGGCGGGTGCCGAGGGCCACGGTGATCGCCCCGGTCAGCGTGGCGATGTCCACGATCAGGTCCGGGTTCTCGAGGCTCGCCGCGACCAGGCCGTCCGCCAGGACGAGCCGCCCTTCGGCATCGGTGTTGAGCACCTCGACGGTCTTGCCGTCCCGCATCCGCAGCACGTCCCCCGGACGCGTCGCGCCTCCGGACGGCATGTTGTCGGCGATGCAGAGCCACGCCGTCACGTGCACGGGGGCGGCGAGACGCGCGGCGGCCACCAACACCGCGAGCGCTGTGGCGGCGCCGCACATGTCGTACTTCATGCCGACCATGGAGGCCGCCGGCTTCAGCGACAGCCCGCCCGTGTCGAAGGTGATGCCCTTGCCGACGAGCGCGATGTGCCGCGTCGCGCCGGCGGGGGAGTAGTCCAGGCGGACGAGCCGCGGCGGCCGGTCCGAGCCCTGACCGACGCCCAGGATGCCGCCGAAGCCCTCGGCGCGCAGTGCGTCCTCGTCGAGCACGCGCACCGCCACGGGAAGCTCGGCGACGACCTCCGTCGCACGCCGGGCGAAGTCGTCGGGGCCCAGCCACTCCGCGGGGATGGACACGAGGTCCTTCACGAGCGCCGTCGCGTCCGCGACCACGCTCGCCGCGTGCAGATCCGCGTCGGAGCCGTCGGCGTGCAGGACGACGGTGTCAGCGCGCGTCTTGCCGGCCGCGGTCTTGTAGCCCTCGAACCGGTAGCCGCCGAGCCCGGCACCCTCGGCGAGCGCCCGGGCGTCCCCGGTGACGGCCGGGGCCGAGACCGCCACGGTCGGGAAACCCGTGAGCGAGCGGATGCCGGCGCCGACGGCGTACCGCAGGGCGGCGGCGTCAGGGGCGCTCCCGGTGCCGACGACGGCGACCGGCACGTGTGCACGGCCCGGCAGCAGCACGCGCTGGTAGGCGCCCGGGGCGCCGGTGAAGCCCACGGCATCGAGCGCGGTGCGCACCTCGGCCCACTCGTCCGCTGTATAGAGCGGATCGTCGAGCGGGGGGAGCGCGAGCAGGATCGCGTCCGCGGAGCTGTCGTCGAGGGGAGCCGGGCTGAAGCGAAGATCCGGATGCGGCATGCGTCCCATCCTAAGGACGGCCGCCCGACTCCCCGATCCGCCGCGCGGCCGCCGTCGGGGGCCCTCGTGAGGGCGGTGGCTCGTAGCATGGGGGTATGGCTTGGAACCCGTCGCTGTTCGCGGACGCCGTCGACGCACCCCCGGTGCCCGCGGGGCTTCCTCTCGTGGTGATGCTGACCGGGTTCACGGATGCGGGCTCGGCGGTGTCGCAGGCGATCACCTACCTGCGCGACGAGCTCTCGCCGACGACGATCCGCCGGTATGCGAACGACGTGCTGCTGGACTACCGCGCGCGTCGCCCGACGATCGAGTTCGACCAGGACCACCTGAGCGACTACCGGCCCCCGCGTCTGGAACTCGCCCTCGCGCACGATGCGATCGGTCAGCCCTTCCTGCTGCTCACCGGGTACGAGCCCGACTTCGCGTGGGAGGCGTTCGCCGCGTCGGTCGTCGACGCCGCCGCCGTCTTCGGCGTGGCGACCGTGACCTGGGTGCACGCGATCGGGATGCCGGTACCGCACACGCGTCCGCTCGGCGCGACCGTGTCGGGCACCCGCGCCGAGCTCGCCGAGGCACACTCCGTGTGGAAGCCCCACACCCAGGTGCCGGCGACGGCCGGGCACCTGCTCGAGTACCGCTTCGCCGAGGCGGGGGCCGCGGTGGCGGGATTCGTGCTGCTCGTGCCGCACTACCTCGGCGACACCGAGTATCCGGCATCCGCCATCGCCGCGCTCGACAGCATCACGGCGGCGACGAGTCTCGTGTTCGCGGTCGAGGACCTGCGCGCCGACAACGAGGAGTTCCTCGGCAAGGTGACCGAGCAGATCTCCGCGAGCGACGAGCTCACGACCATGCTCCACGGTCTCGAGGAGCGCTACGACGCGTACATGGCGGGCGCGACGCAGGCCTCCCCGCTGCTGCACGAGGCCGACCTCCCGAGCGCCGACGAGATCGCGGCGGAGCTCGAGAGATTCCTCGCCAACGGCTCCCACGACGACGACTCGCGTGGCCCGTCGTTCGGCTGAATCCGGAATAGCGCGCCGGCCTGAGACGTTCTTGCACACGCCGGGTGACGCGTCATGGCGGCATCCGGGGTATGAGACAATAAGGGACCGACCCGTTGTCAATCGGGGACGCCTCGGCGTCCCGAGGACTTGACAAGGGTCTTACTAGTGTCCGAGACCGACCGCGGAGACATCCTCGGTGAAAGGCGAACCGTGACTCCAGGCACGAAGACCGACACCCGCTCGCGGACGGCGACGCTCGCGGCGGACGCAACCGACGAGGTCGTGGCCGACGAGGCCGTCGCGACGACGCCGGCGAAGAAGGCTCCCGCGAAGAAGGCCCCCGCCGCGAAGAAGGCGCCGGCGAAGAAGGCCCCCGCGAAGAAGGCGGCGGCCAAGAAGAGCAACGACGACGAGGAAGAGTTCGACGACGAGGTCGAGATCGAAGACGGCGCGACCGACGACGCCGACGACACGACCGATGCCCCTGCCACGGCGGCGGTCAAGAGCACGGACTCCGACGACGACACCGAGGAGGAGAGCACCAAGCCGGCGTTCAGCGAGCCGCTCCCCACGGGGGCGATCGTCATCTCCTCGAACGACGAGGACGACGTCCCCGTCTACTCCACGCAGATCACGGGTGCGACCGCGGACCCAGTGAAGGACTACCTCAAGCAGATCGGCAAGGTGCCGCTGCTGAACGCGGCCGAAGAGGTCGAGCTCGCCATGCGCATCGAGGCGGGCCTGTTCGCCGAAGAGAAGCTGTCGAAGATGTCGGCGGCCGAGAAGTCGAAGCAGCTGGGCCTGGACCTCCAGTGGGTCGCCCGCGACGGCCAGCGCGCCAAGAGCCACCTGCTGGGTGCGAACCTGCGCCTCGTGGTGTCGCTCGCGAAGCGCTACACCGGCCGTGGCATGCAGTTCCTGGACCTCATCCAGGAGGGCAACCTGGGCCTCATCCGCGCGGTCGAGAAGTTCGACTACACCAAGGGCTTCAAGTTCTCGACGTACGCGACCTGGTGGATCCGCCAGGCGATCACGCGGGCCATGGCCGACCAGGCCCGCACGATCCGCATCCCCGTCCACATGGTCGAGGTCATCAACAAGCTCGCACGCGTGCAGCGTCAGATGCTCCAGGACCTGGGCCGCGAGCCCACGCCCGAGGAGCTCAGCCGCGAGCTCGACATGACCCCGGAGAAGGTCATCGAGGTGCAGAAGTACGGCCGTGAGCCGATCTCGCTGCACACCCCGCTCGGCGAGGACGGCGACAGCGAGTTCGGCGACCTCATCGAGGACACCGAGGCCGTCGTCCCGGCGGACGCGGTCGGCTTCACGATGCTGCAGCGCCAGCTCGAGTCGCTC
>JAVBUN010000114.1:0-12470 GCA_031555335.1 Microbacterium sp. | reverse complement strand
GGCGGGGCGGCGGCGGGGCGGCACGGCGGCGGGCCGCGGCGGGCGGCGGCGGGGGGGCTCAGCCGACGATGGGTACGCGGATGCCGGTGAACGTGTCGCCCTGCAGCACCACCTCGGCGGCGGCATCCTCACCGACGCCCTGTGCCACCGCCAGCACGACGCGCGGCGCCATGTCCATCGTGCAGACGCGGTCCGCGGGCGGCGTCGCGAACGTGACGGCGACCTCGGTGGGCGATGCCACCTGCACGTCCTCGATCTCGGGCGCGCACGAGGATGAGCCCCACGTCACGAGCGCGAACGTGCCGTCGTCGTCGACCCACCCGGCGCTCGGTGCGTAATCGGTGGCCGTCCCCGGGCCGGCGAGACCGGACACCGCGGCGAGCTCCGCGTCCCCGACGGCGTTCGCGTAGGTCACCTCGACCTCGAGCCCCGCGGCCGGGTCGACCTCCGTCGGCACGCCGACGAGCGTCGCCCGTTGCACCATGTCGGCCGTGCAGGCCTGCTCGGTGCCCTGCGGGCTGGCATCGGTGAGCGTCACGGTGAGCACCCCGTCCGCGCCGAGCACCGCCTCCTCCGCGATCGGCACGCACGTGGAGCTCCCCCACGTCGTCACCGCGATCATGCGTCCGCCGTCGACCCAGGCGGCATCCACCTCGAGGTCGGCGACCTCCGTCGCGGCCGGCTCGCCGGAGCCGGCGCAGCCGACCAGCAGCCCCGCCGCGATCAGCAGCATCCCCCCGGCCGACATCGCCGTCGTGAATCCACGTCGCCCCATGATCGATGACCCTTCATCCGTCCGTCGCGGTGTACCCCGCCATTGTGTCGCACGAGCCTGCAGAAGTGCGGCGCGCCCCGCGCGGGACCGGGCACCGGATGCTGCCGCTACTGCAGCGCGGAGGTCAACCGTGCGATGTTGTCGAGCACGGTGGAACGCAGCGGCTGCGTCATCCACTCGTCGAGGGTCAGCTCTCGACTGAGGCTGCGGTACTTGTCCTCGACGCGGCGCATCTCCTGGACGAACTCGGCGCCGCGCACGAGCATCGAGATCTCCATGTTGAGACCGAACGAGCGCATGTCCATGTTGCTCGAGCCGATGACCGCGACCTCCTCATCGATCGTGAAGGCCTTCGTGTGCAGGATGTACGGCTTCCGGTACATCCAGATCCGCACGCCCGCACGCAGCAGCACCTCGTAGTAGCTGCGCTGCGCGTGGTACACCATCGCCTGGTCGCCCTGCTCGGAGACGAAAAGCTCGACGTCGACGCCGCGATGGCAGGCCGTCGTGATCGCCAGCAGCATGGCCTCGTCGGGCACGAAGTAGGGGCTCACCAGCACGATGCGGCGCTGCGCCGAGTACAGCAGCCCGAGGAACAGCCGCAGGTTGTTCTCGAACTCGAATCCCGGCCCCGACGGCACGATCTGGCAGTCCAGGTCGCCGGTCGACCGAGTGAGGTCGAACTCCTTCGCCTCGCCGTCGAGGATCTCGTGGGTCTCGCTGTACCAGTCCGACAGGAAGACCGCATCGACACTGCCGACGACGGGACCCTCCAGACGCGCCATCAGATCCACCCAGTGAAGGCCGCGCTTGATGTTCTTGCGCAGGTTGTAGGTGGAGTCGGTGACGTTCTGCGAGCCCATGAACGCGACATCCCCGTCGACGACCAGGAGCTTGCGGTGATTGCGCAGGTCGGGGCGCTGGTACTTGCCCTTGAGGGGCTGCACGGGAAGCATCAGATGCCACTGCGCGCCCATCGCGGTGAGGCGTCGCAGCGTCTTGCGATAGAAGGGCTTGCCGCGGTTCGCCCAGTGGTCCAGCAGCACCCGCACGGTCACGCCGCGCGCCGCGACCTCTTCGAGCGCGCGGAAGAAGTTGTCGGTGGACTCGTCCGACTGCAGGATGTAGAACTCCACGTGCACATAGCTCTTCGCCCGCCGGATGCTGTCGGCCATCGCGTCGAGACTCTCCTGGTAGTCCGAGATCAGGTGGGCCTCGTTGTCGCCCGACAGCGGAAGCGCACCGAGGTTGCGGTTCAGGTTCACGAGCGAGGTGAACCACTCCGGCGCATCGGGGCGGAGGGTGCCGAAATCGAGCCCGGCGGTGGCCTTGCGGATGTACTCGTTGATCGCGCGTTGCCGGCGCCGTCGCACGCGCGGCGGCCGGGGCGTGCCGATGAGCAGGAACAGGAACACCCCGATGATCGGGATGAAATAGATCGCGAGGAGCCAGGCCATGGCGGCGGTCGGGCGACGATTGCGCGGGACGATGATGATCGCCGCGACGCGCACGATCACGTCGAAGATGAAGACGCCGACGAGCCACCACGGATCGTCGAACTCGATCTGGATCATCCGACCTCCCCGGTGACAACCCGATCAGCGTATCGGGCGGGGACTCGCCGGCGGCACACCCCGGGGGCGCGGACTCGGCGATGTCGGGCGATGTCAGCCGTCGGAGCCGGCGGCGACCGGCGGGAGCCCGCGCTTCGCGCGTTCCTCGGCCTCGATGCGCGCGTGCACCCGACGCTCCGTGCGGTCCATCCGGAGGATCGACCGGATGATGAAGAAGAACGTCGCGGTGACGACGATGGTCGGCAGGATCGACCAGAACGCCGCGACCCAGAAGTTCTCCATGGGACCATCGTACGCGCCCTCGTCCTCTCCTCCCCCGGCCGGATCCGGGCCGATGTGCCTGTGGACTCGGCTCCGACGCGTGACGCGCCCCCCAGGGTCGACGCATGACCTCCATCGTCACCGCCGCGGATGCGGCCGAATTCCTGTCCCTGGTCCCGCATCTGCTCGGGTTCACCCCGCGGCGCAGCGTCGTCCTCGTCCCCTTCTGCGACGGTCGCAGCATCGGCGGCATGCGGTTCGATCTGCCGCCCGACGAGGTGGATCCCACGCAGGTGGCGGCCACCGCGTTGGGGCTCGCATGCCGGGTGTCGCGGGTCGATGCGGTCGTGGCCGTCGTGTACTGCGACGAGTCGCTCGGCCCCGACCTGCCCCACCGGGCGCTCGCCGAGGCGCTCGAGACGGCCGCTCACCGCTCGGGGCTGCGGCTGATGGATCTGCTGTGCGTGGGCGCCGACGCGTGGGCGGCGTACCGCGATCCCGCCGGCGTCGCGGGCGGAAACCCCCTCTCGACCCTGCCACCGCCGCCCCCGGATGCGGTGGATCGCGCGCCGCAGGCCGATCACCTCGCCGGCGCTGTACTGCCGCCCGCCGATCTCGCCGACCGGGAGCGGGTCGCGCGGGCGCTCGCGCAGCTCGGCCGGGCGATCGCGGTCGTGACCCACGGGCCGGCGCCGGCCGGACCCGACGACGAGCGCATCGACCCGATGGCGCTCACGGCGGCGTGCGCCCTCGAGGACCTGCCGGTCTTCTTCGACCTCGCGGCGCAGGCCGTTCCCGAACGCGCGGAGCCCTACGCTCTCGCGTCGCTCATCTGGTGCCTGGCCCGCCCGGCGCTCCGTGACATCGGCATCTCCGCGTGGATCGACGGCGTGGATGCCGGAGACCTCGCCCTCGAGGCGCAGCTGCGGTGGGAGGACGGCGAGGAGTACCCCGAATCCCTCGCCGAACGCATGATGGGCGAAGGAGAGCGCCCGGATCCGGAACGGCTCCTCGCGGCGCTCGAGATCACCCGCCGCGCCGCCGCCGTCGCTCCGCGCGATGTGCGCCCGGGTCCCCTGTCGGCGTGCGCCTGGCTCGCGTGGGCGCTCGGCCGCTCGACGCACGCCGAGCAGTACGGGCGGATGGCGTGCGCGATCGATCCCGAGCATGGCCTCAGCCGCATCGTGCTCTCGATGGTGCAGGCCGGGCACCTTCCGGACTGGGCCTTCCGGCCGGGTGAGCGACCGGAGGGCGGGTAGCCGCCGGTCCTACTTGACCAGCGGGAAGAGGATCGTCTCGCGGATTCCGAGCCCGGTGATCGCCATCAGCAGCCGGTCGATGCCCATGCCCATGCCCCCCATCGGCGGCATGCCGTGCTCCATCGCCCGCAGGAACTCCTCGTCGATGCGCATCGCCTCGACGTCCCCCCGTGCGGCGAGCTTCGCCTGTTCGACGAAGCGCTCCCGCTGGATGACCGGGTCGATCAGCTCGGAGTAGCCGGTCGCGAGCTCGAAACCGCGCACGTACAGGTCCCACTTCTCGACGACGCCGGGGATGTCGCGGTGCTCGCGGACGAGTGGGCTCGTGTCGACCGGGAAGTCCATGACGAACGTGGGGCGCGTGAGCCCGCCCTTCACGAAGTGCTCCCACAGCTCCTCGACGTACTTGCCGTGTGTGGCGTGGGGAGGCTCGTCGACTCCGGATGCGGCTGCGACGGCCGCGAGCTCGGCGACCGGCGTCTGCGGCGTGATGCGCGGCGCGGCGCCCTCGCCGTTCCACGACACCGCGAGCGCATCGTTGAGGGAGTCGTACATCGAGATGCGGTCCCAGTCGCCGCCGAGGTCGTACTCGGTGCCGTCGGCCCAAGTCACGGTCGTCGAACCGGTGACGGCGACGGCCGCGTTCTGGATGAGCTCCTGGGTGAGGTCGGCGATGCCGTGGTAGTCGCTGTACGACTGGTATGCCTCGAGCATCGCGAACTCGGGGCTGTGGGTGGAGTCGGCGCCCTCGTTGCGGAAGTTGCGGTTGATCTCGAACACCCGGTCGAGGCCCCCGACGACGGCGCGCTTCAGGTACAGCTCGGGCGCGATCCGCAGGTACAGCTCGGTGTCGAAGGCGTTCGAGTGGGTGATGAACGGACGCGCCGACGCCCCGCCGTGCTGCACCTGCAGCATCGGCGTCTCGACCTCGATGAACTCGTGCCCGGTGAAGGTGGCGCGCAGGCTCGCGTTCACCGCTGCCCGCGCCCGCACGGTGGCACGCGCCTGGTCGCGGACGATCAGATCGAGGAACCGGGAGCGCACCCGGCTCTCCTCGCTCAGCTCGGTGTAGAGGTTCGGCAGCGGCAGCAGCGCCTTCGAGGCGATCGCCCAGTCGGAGACCATGATCGACAGCTCGCCGCGACGGCTCGAGATCACCTCGCCGCTCACGTACACGTGGTCGCCGAGGTCGACGAGCTCCTTCCACCGCTGCAGCGACTCCTCGCCGACGACCGCCAGAGAGACCATGGCCTGGATGCGGCTGCCGTCGCCGGACTGCAGGCTCGCGAAGCAGAGCTTGCCGGTGTTGCGGCTGAAGACGATGCGACCGGCGATGCCCGCTGTGACACCCGTCTCGGCGCCGGCCTCGAGCTCGCCGTACCGGGCGCGGAGCGCGGGGATGGTGTCGGTGATCGGCACCGTCACGGGATATGCGCCACCGGCGCCATCCGTACGTTCCGCGATGAGGCGCTCGCGCTTGGCCAGGCGCACCGCCTTCTGCTCGAAGATGTCGTCTTCGGTGGGCGCGGCGGAATCGGGCGATTCGGTCATCGTGGGGGCTCCTCGGAAGTCGCGCACCAGTCTATCGGCGCCCCCTCGCACCCCCCGGCGGGCGTTTCACGCTCGTGTGGGGCGCGTCATCCCACGACCTACCGCCACGGCACGGCACGACCGGCCGCGTCAGCGGATGTAGATCTCGGCGTTGTCGATGAAACGGTGGGCGCCGACACTCGCCGCGATCAGGGCCAGGGCGGGACCGCGGTGCCCCTCGTCGACGGGGAGGAAGGTCGCCGGGTCCACGACGTTCAGGTATTCGAGACGGATGCGGCTCTCGCCCATGAGCGTGGACTGCGCCGCCGCGATGCAGGCGTCCACGTCACGGTCGGCGTTGGAGGCGGCGGCCTCGAGCGCGCGCGGCAGCAGGGCCGCAGCCGCGCGGTCGGCGGGGTCGAGCACGTCCAGGCGCGTGGAGATCGGGAGCCCGTCGTCGCTCCGCGCCGTCTCGACCTCGATCACCTGGACGTCGAAGAAGAGGTCACGCGCCATGCGCCGCACGAGGAACGCACGCTGCCGGTCGCGTTCGCCGTAGACGGCGACATCGGGGGCGACGAGGTGGAAGAGCTGCGCCTCGACGGTCAACAGGCCGTCGAAGTAGTACGGCCGCATCCGCCCCTCGTAACGCAGGCCCAGGTCCCCCGCCGAGACCTTCGTCGTGGCTCGTCCGGCCGGCAGCAGCTCGGCGGTCTCCGGCGCGAAGGCGATGTCGACGCCGAGACGGTCGAGCAGATCCGCGTCGGCGTCGGGCGTGCGCGGATACGCGTCTGCGTCGGCCGCCGTCGCGAACCGCAGCGGGTTCACGAACAGCGAGACGACGACGATGTCTGCGTTCTCGCGGGCGGCGCGGATGAGTTCGATGTGGCCGTCGTGCAGCGCGCCGATCGTCGAGACCAGGGCGACACGCGACCCGGGGGCTGCGGCTCTGGCCTCGGCCAGTCGGGTGCGCAGCACCGGGATGGTGCGGATCATCCGATGATCGTATCGTCGGGCGCATCCGGCACGGCGCCCGTGCCCGCCCGCGTGAGCGCGTCGTCGACGGTGGAGCGCACGAGCGCGGACAGGTACCCGCCCGGATTCTCGACGCCGATCCCCGACAGGATGCCGGTCGCCTGCTGCACGATCGACCGAGCGAACTGCGTCGCGATCGAGATCGCCTCGGCGTAGGCGGGCCGATCCGCCTCCGCCACCACGACGGGCTCGCAGCCCATCTCGACGGCGAGCGCCTGGGCGATCGGCAGCACCGCCGCGGGGGCGGTGACGGCCGCGTAGGAGGCGGGCAGCTGACGCAGGTCGATGCTCGTCCCGGTGAACGTGATCGCCGGGTGCAAGGCGAGCGGGATCGCGCCGCGCGCCGCCGCGGGCGTCAGCACCTCGATGCCGTAGGCCGGGTCGACGTGCAGCACGAGCTGCCCGATCTGCCACGCGCCGACCTCCGCGAGCCCCGCGACGAGGCCCGGCAGCTCGTCGTGCGGGACCGCGAGCACGACGAGCTCGCTGCGACGAACGATCTCGGTCGGCTCCAGCACGGGCACGCCCGGCAGGATCGCCTCGACCCGGTCGTCGTCCGAGCCCGAGGTGATGCCGGTCAGCGCGTGCCCGGCACCCGCGAGGGCGGCCCCGACGACGGGCCCGACCCTGCCGGCACCGATGATCCCGACTCCGAGTCGACCGTCCCGGCTCATGTCCTGGTCCCTTCTGCGTTCGGCGAATCCGAGGGCGCATCCGCCCCGGCGACCGACGCACCCGTCCTGTCGACGGACGCATCAACCCCGTCGGCGGAAGCGTCCGCCCCGTCGGCGGGGATGCGCCACCGATGCGACCGATCGATCGCCGCCGAGGCGACCGCGCGGGTCGCGGTGTCGGCGAACAGGCCGAGCGCATCCTCGCGGTCGATCGCGCCGATGCCGGTGTACACCGCGCCGGCGACCGTGTGCGCACGCACCTCGGCGAGCTGCAGCATCCGGTCGATGGGGCCCTGCTGCACCGCCACGCTCTGCATCCGTGCGAGCGGCACGATCGTGAGCGAGCGGCGGATGCGGCCGCGGCGCAGGAACAGCGCGGCGGAGGTCAGATGGAAGCCGTTGCGACGCCACGAGAGGGGGCGCACGAACCGGCGCCGCGCGGGGGTCGTCGTGAACGGGTCGTCGGATGCGGCCAGCAGCCCGCGCGTGAAGACGAGGTCGCGCTCCTCGGCGCTCAGCCACGGCAGCAGCAGCGCGACGACCCGCTCCGCGTCGGCGCGGGTGCCGATCGGCAGCACGCGGGTGAAGGCCTCCGCGGCCTCCTGCCCCGACCGGGTGCCGGAGAGCCGGTTGATCGTCACGGTCCACCACCCCGCCGGCCGCCACAGCAGCGGCTGCCGCACCTGCACCGCGTGCACGCGACCGGGCGGCAGGATCTCGGTGACCGTCGTGAACAGCCCGAACACGATGCGCACGCCGTGGTCGGTGGGCGCGATCGCGTAGCGCAGCGACCGCGTGACCGACCGGATCGCGTACGCCGCGAAGCCGAGCGCCATCGGCAGGAGCGTCAGCAGCACCCACGGCGCACCGAGCACGGTCCAGACGATCATCGCTGCGGTGACGGCCACGAGCACGATCACGGTGTCGCTGAGCAGCACGGATCCGATGAGACGCCCCGGCGGGATGTGCACGACGGACTCCGGCTCGGCGACCGGGGCCTCGACGCCGAGCGCGATGCCGGTGACGCCCTCGGCGACGGTGGTCGCCGCGGCGCGCCGGCGAGAGCCGGAGGACGCGCCGGCGGGGGCGGCGTCGCCGAGGGCGCGCCCGGACGCGAGCAGCAGGATGTCGTGACGCACCGCCTCGGCGTTCGCGGTCGACAGGTATTCGAGGCGCACATTCGCGTCGAGGCCGGCGCCGACGACTTCGAGCTTCGCGACGCCGACGAGCCGGGCGAGGAGGGGGCGCACGAGGTTGACGCCCTGCACCCGGTCGAGCGGGGCCCGCCGCTGCGTGCGGAAGAGCACGCCGCTGCGCACTTCCACGTCGTCACCCGTGATGCGGAAGGTGTGAAAGCGCCACGACAGCCAGAACACGGCGATGAGCAGCAGCACGCCCCCGAGCACCGCCAGCAGCACGAGCAGGACGAGGTCGTGGCTCAGCACGTAATCGAGCGGGTCCTCCGGCATGTCGCCGTCGAAGCCCGGCGCCAGCCACGGCAGGAAGATCTCGACGAGCCGGTCGCGGAGGTTCGCGACGACGATTCCGACGACGACCACGAGGAACAGCCCGCCGCGCAGCAGCGGGGTGAGCGGATGCAGCCGATGCCATTCGCCGTCGCTCAGCGGCGAGCGGGCGCGGGCGGGTGAATCGGTCACAGGCCGGTCCGGCGCGTCTCGGCGACGGCGATGAGGGTGTCGCGCAGCTCCTCCGCCGCCTCCTGCGTGAGGCCGGGCAGCACGACGGCGCTCGCGGCCGCCGCCGTCACGAGCTTCAGCTGCGCGATGCCGAACGCGCGATCGAGCGGTCCGTGGGTGATGTCGACGAGCTGCATCCGCCCGTAGGGCACCGCGACGACGCGCTGGAACAGGATGCCGCGACGCAGCACGAGATCGTCGGCGCGCAGTCGGTAGCCGAACGATCGCACCTGCCGCGGGATCACGGCGAGCGCGATCGCGAGGATCACGAGCACGACGGATGCCGGGATCCACACCCAGGCGGAGCCGGTGACGACCGTGATGACGACGGCGGCGACGGCCGCGAGCACGAGCCAGATCGAGGTGGAGATGAGCTGCACGGTGCGGTAGGGCCGGGCGAGCTGGTGCCAGGGACCGCCGATCTCGAGCCCCGGCCGGCGCGGCACCGGGATGGTGTCGAAGGTGCCGCGGTCGAGCGGGCCGGACGCGGCCACATCCGCCGCCTCGTCGTCAGCGGGCGACGGTTCCCCCGCCGGCTGCTCCCGATCCGGGTTGATCGTCATCGTCGTCCTTCCGGATCGTGCACAGGTTCTCGGCGATGAGCGCCGCGGCGACCAGCGCGACGCAGGCGACGATCGTGGCGATGATCGTTCCCATCGAGCCTACCGAGGGGATCACCGGGCGGGTGAGGAGGAAGACCAGCAGGCCGACGCCGACGCCGCCGATCACCGCCCCGACGACGCTCGCCGCCTTCGCGAGCATCGCGACGCGCACGGCGCGGAACGGATCCAGCGGCGCTCGCGAGCGGCCGCGGGTGGCACGCCGGACGGGGATCGCGAGGGCGAGCGCCAGCGCACCGAGGAGGGCGAGGAGGATCGGCAGCGACACCATCGGCGTGAACGTGGCGCTGCCCGTGGCGGTGAGCAGCTGGTCGAGGAGGAACCCCGCCCCCGCCCCCAGCACGGTCGCGATCACGAGGACCGCCGGGCTCGTGCGCCTCACGGGCGGTCCTCCCGGGCGGGGCGGAGCCCGTCCACCCGGCCGATGCCGGGAAGGACCGCATCCGGGTCGAGCTGCAGCCACGGCATCAGCACGAAGGCGCGCTCCGCCGCACGCGGGTGCGGCACCTCGAGTCGCGCCGTGCGGATCCGCAGATCGCCGTACGCGATGAGATCCAGATCCAGCGTCCGATCCCCCCAGCGCTCGCGACGCTCCCGCCCGTGGCGCTGTTCGATGGCCTGCAGATACGACAGCAGGATCGAGGGGGCGAGCCGGGTCGGCACGATGGCGACCGTATTGAGGTACGCCGGCGCGTCCGCATCCGGGCCGTCGACGCGCACCGCGACGGACTCGATGATCGGCGCGACGCGCACCTGGCCGGTCAGCGGCATCCGGCCGAGATCGGCGACCGCCTCGGCGAGGATCGCCCGGCGGTCCCCGAGGTTCGACCCGAGCGCGACGACAGCGTCGACGGATGCCGCGGGCTCTGGCCGCGCGCCCTGGATGCCCTGCGCGAGTCGGCGGTTCACGGGGTCTCCCTGCTGCGCTCGATCGTCACGGCGACATCGGTGAAGGGCACCGTGATCGGGGCCGACGGCTTGTGCACCGTCACGGTCACCGCTCGCACCGCGGGGCGGGCGAGCACGGTCGCGGCGATGCGTGCGGCGAGGGCCTCGACGAGGTCGACGGGCGCGCCCTCGATCTCGGCGACGACCTCGTCGGCGACCTCGCCGTAGTGCACGGTGTCGGCGACGTCGTCGCTCGCACCGGCGGGACGCAGGTCGACGCTCATCGACACGTCGACGATGAACTCCTGACCATCGCGCTTCTCGTGCGCGTAGACGCCGTGGTGCCCGTAGCCGCGCAGGCCCGTGATGACGATCCGATCCCCCGTCATGCCGAACCGTTCCGCCAGGCCTCGGCGACCCGCAGCGCATCGCGCGTCGCGGCGACATCGTGCACGCGCACCGCCCACGCCCCGTCGCGCGCGGCGAGCACGCTCGTCACGGCCGTGGCGAGGTCGCGGCGCGACTGATCGGCGCCCTCGCCGAGCGCCTGCGTCAGAAATCCCTTGCGGCTCGTGCCGACCAGCACACGGGCGCCGGTGCCGACCAGCTGCGGCAGCCCGCGCAGGGTCTCCCAGTTCTGTGCGCCGCGCTTGGCGAAACCGATGCCGGGATCCAGGATGACGCGCGAGGGCGGGATGCCGGCGGCCGCGGCCGCCTCGACGCGCTCGCGCAGTTCGGCGACGACCTCGCGCACGATGTCGCGATACTCGGCTTGCGCGTACATCTCGCGCGAATGCCCCCGCCAGTGGCCGAGCACGACGTCGGCGCGGGACTGCGCGACGACCGCGAGCAGACCCGGGTCGGCGAGCCCGCCCGACACGTCGTTGATGATCCGCGCGCCGGCGGCGATCGTGGCGGCGGCGGTGCCGGCGTTCATGGTGTCGACGCTCACGACCGCGCCGCTCTCGGCCAGCGCGTGCACGACGGGGAGAACCCGCTCCTGCTCGAGCTCGACCGGGATGCGCGAGGATCCGGGGCGGGTGGACTCGCCGCCGACGTCCAGGATATCGGCGCCCTGCGCGCGCAGCAGCAGACCGTGCGCCACGGCCGCCTCCGGGTCGGCGTGGCGACCGCCGTCGCTGAACGAGTCGGGCGTCACGTTGACGATGCCCATGATGAGGGTCACGCTGCTGCTCCCGTCAGGAGGGCGATGATCTCGGCGCGCGCGGCGGGCTCGGCGAGCGCGCCCCGCGCCGCGATCGTGAGGGTCTCGGCATCCGGTTGACGTCCGCCCCGCATCGTGACGCACTCGTGCTGCGCCTCGAGCACGACGAGCACGCCGCGGGCATCGAGGGCGCCGGCGACGGTGTCGGCGATCTGCTCGCCGAGCCGCTCCTGCACCTGGGGCCGCGCGGCGAGGACGTCGACGACCCGCGGCAGCGCACCCAGGCCCACGACCCGCTCGCCGGGCAGATAGGCGAGGTGCGCCCGGCCGCGGAACGGCAGCAGATGGTGCTCGCACATGGAGCGGAAGCGGATGCCCCGCAGCATGACGGCGCCGGAGGGCAGGGTCTCGGGCGCGGGTCCCCGACTCACGGAGATGGTGTTCGCGAGCGGCGCGGCGGGGTCCTCACCCACGCCGGAGAAGAACTCCGCGTACGCGTCGGCGACACGGTGCGGGGTCTGCTTCAGCCCCGCACGATCGGGGTCTTCGCCGATCGCCGCCAGGAGCTCTCGCACGAGCCCGGCGATGCGTTCACGGTCGACGGCCACGGGCCGAGCCTACGCGGTCGCGGGGCGCGCCTGTCCGGACGGACGACGCTGCGGCGCCTTCTCGGCGACCGTCTCGTCGGCCTCCTCCTGCGCTGCGGCGCCGGCCGGGAGGGTGCGGCGGGGAACGTCGACGGGCGGCAGCGGCGACACCGGCCGCTCCGAGCTCGACAGCCACTGCGGGCGCTCGGGCAGACGCTTCACGTCCTTGAAGATCTCGGCGAGCTCGAGGTGGTCGAGGGTCTCCTGCTCGAGCAGTGCGAGGGCGAGCTTGTCGAGCACGTCGCGGTTGTCGTTGAGCACCTGGTAGGCCTCGTTGTGCGCCTGCTCGATGAGCGCGCGCACCTGGCCGTCGACGCGCTCGGCGACGCGCTCGCTGAAGTCGCG
>JAVBUN010000303.1:0-4129 GCA_031555335.1 Microbacterium sp. | reverse complement strand
GTGACGATGCCGAGCTTCGCCGACAGGTATTGGATGAGCCAGGCCATGAGATTGCCGAGCACGACGACCCAGACGAGCAGGTACCCGAAGGTCGCGCCCGCCGTCATGTTCGCGGCGACGTTGCCGGGATCGAGATAGGCGACGCCCGCGACCAGGGCCGGGCCGAGCAGCCAGACCAGGCGCTGCGCGGGCCGCGGCGCGGACGTCCGGGCGGGCGGCGGCGCGGTTTTCGGCATGCCGAAACTTTAGCTGCGTTTTCGGAGCACCGAAAGATGGCGGGTAGAGACGTCGGTCGTCGGATCGGTGGGGCTGGTGGGTATCCGTGGGGCGGATGGGGCCGCCGGCGAGCGTCCGGTCCGACGACCGGGGCGGCGTCCTCAGGCCCGGGGGGACCGTCGCCGTGCGAGCCGCCAGGTGTTGCCGTCATCGGTGTCGTGCGTGAGTTCGTCCAGCGCCGCGAGCGCCAGCGCGAGGCCCCGACCGGACTCCGCCTCGGCACCCGGCATCGATACGGCGCCGAGATCGATGAGCGCCGGGTCCGCCGTGTCGGTGAACACGGCCGTGAGCGCGTCGTCGGAGGCGGTGATCGTGACACGGACCTCGATGAGCTCCCGTCCTTCCGCATGGGACACGACGTTCGTCGCGATCTCGCTCATCGCGAGCGCGAACAGCATCCGGTCCTCGTCGCCGACGTCCGGGACCCGCCGCCACAGCTCTTCGAGCGCGTCGTGAACGGCGTCGACGAAATCGGGTGTCGCGTGCTGGGCGATGGCCAGGGCGACCGGCTCGTCAGTCATCGAACGCGGCGTGCGAGGACGGATGCATCGTCAGCACCCGGTCGAGGTTGGTGAGGCTGAGCACACGTTTGACGGCGTCGGGGGCCGCTGCCAGACGCAGGTCGCCGCCCGCGAGCCGTGCCGCCTTCAGCGCACCGATGAGGGCGCCGAGGCCGGACGAGTCGATGAACTCGGTCACGCCGAGGTCGACGACGATGCGGCTCGAGCCGTCGGCGATGAGATCGTCGACGGCGCCGCGGAACTGGCTCGTCCCCGAGGCGGTGAACCGGCCCTCGGGGACGACGACCGCGTAGCGCTCGCCCGGGGTGACGGTGAGGTTCATGGACTCTCCTGATCTGTCGAGGATGCGGGGACCGCCGGCCCCCGATAGAGGGCGGCCTGGATGATCACGCTCAGCACCGCGAGGTCGTAGATCACCCACACCGTGTTCACGAGCGTCCCCGTCCCGTCCGCGGTCCCCGCGAACACGCGGACGATGCCTATGACGAGCGCGACGATGAGCACCGCGATCGCCGTCAGCTGCGGCCAGATGGCGCGCCAGGGCGGCGCGGCGGCCGAGGGGCCGGTCTTCGGGGTGACGGCGAACGACAGGGGGCGTCCCAGCAGGACGTTCGCGGCGGCGCTCGTGCAGGCCTTGATCCACACCGGGAACAGCGCGAGGGAGTACTGCTGGCCGCGCCATGTCTTCAACCCGCGCGCGACCAAGAGGAACAGGATCTGATTCACGATGAAGTACGGCAGGAACCGGGCGAAGAAATCGACGCTCCACGCCGTGACCGGGAGCACGCCCAGCACGAGATAGACCACCGGGGCGGCGAGGTACACCACCGCGGTGAACCCGGAGATGTAGCTCCACATCGTGGCGAAATACATCAGGCGCTGCCCGATCGACAGCCCCCGTTTGGTGAGGGGGTTGTCGCGCAGCATCACCTGCAGCGTGCCCTGCGCCCAACGCAGCCGCTGGGTGAGCATGGTGCCGAGGTCCTCCGGCGCGAGCCCCCGGGCAAGGATCTCGTGGTGATAGACGCTCCGCCAGCCGAGGGCGTGCAGCTGCATCGCCGTCGCCATGTCCTCGGTCACCGAGATGGTCGCCAGCGGCTGGATCGGCTGGGCCTCGTCGGGCCGGTCGACATGCAGAGCGTCCATGAGCACGGTGACCGAGCGCACCGCGTTGAGCGGCGACAGGTCCTGGGTCTCGAGCACGCCGAGCGCCTGCTCGTCGATCACGATCGCGTCCAACTCGGCGTCGCGCTCGACGGCCGCCGCACCCAGCGCGATCAGGTCCTCCCGGATCCCGGCGAAGTCGCGGGCGACCAGCCGGGAGGAGCTCTGGTCCAGGCTCTTCTGCAGCCGGTAGGTCACATCGGCGATCGGCTCGCCCGCCTCCACGTCCGCCCGGGCCCGCATCACCTCGCGGTGCAACGCGAGGAGTTCTTCGCGCACGCCGGGGTCGAGATCGCGCTCGCGCGAGCTGCGCAGGAGCAGGCGCTCCGCCGCGCGCAGGGCGCGTGTGGTGGACTCTGCGACGCTGCGCACGTATCCGACGATGCCCAGCTGCATGAGCGCGTCGCGGCGCAGCACCGCGTTCGACCCGCAGAAGAACGCGGCGTTCCACCCGTCCTTGCCCTGCTGGATCGGGCCGTAGAACAGCGGTGCCTGACTTCCGAGCGGATCGGCCTCGTCGACGTTGATGAACCACTGCGGCGTCTGCACCAGTGCGACTTCGGGATCGTCGGCGAAGTACCCGAGCGTCCGGTCGAGGATGGTGCGGTCCGGCACCTGGTCCGCATCCAGGATGAGCAGGAACTCCCCATCCGTCTGGAACAGCGCGTTGTTGAGGTTCCCGGCCTTGGCATGACGGGGCTTGCCGGCCCAGTCGGCGGTGCGCGTGATGTACCCGACCCCGGCCGCGCGCGCGGCGCGCTCGAGCTCGGGGCGAGATCCGTCGTCGAGGATCCACGTCGCGTGCGGATAGTCGATCCGTCGGGCGGCCACCGCCGTGGCCATGACCATCTCGATCGGCTCGTTGTAGGTGGCGATGAACACGTCCACGGTCCCCTGCGGCGGCGATGCAGGCGCAGGTCGCTCGCGGGCACGCCACATGGTCGTGGCGAAGAAGAACGTGTCGATCAGACTGTAGGTCTCGGCGAGAACGAGGGGCACGGCGATCCACCAGGCGCTCCAGTTCACCGAGTCGAGCCACCGCCACACCACGTAGTTCACGCCGAAGACGACGGACAGCAGGGCGAGGATGCGGATCCACACGAACCGCGCGGTCATCGATCCCTCCGGATGACGATGACGGTGACGTCGTCGCTGAGCCCGGCGGCGCGCGCGAGTCGGGCGGCTTCGGCCACAGCCTCCGGGGGATCGGCGCGCTGCAGCACCTCCCTCACCTGGGCGAGCGGATCGATCGGGTCCAGCACATCGAGGAGCCCGTCGCTGCAGCACACGAAGACGTCGCCCGGCTCGAGCCGGTGGTGGGCCGGGTGTCGCCCCTCGCCGAGCCCCATGCCGAGCGGCAGCCCGGTGGAGCGCAACGCTTCCCACGAGCCGTCGACGTGCAGGATGTAGGCCAGGCTGTGCCCGGCGTCGATCACCGAGAGGTCGCCGTCAGCGGTCAGCTCGGCGTGCACGGAGGTGACGAACATGCCGGTCCCCCCGACGTCTTCCTCCAGCATCCGGTCGACGGCTTCAACCGCCACGGCGAGCGGGCGGCCGGGCTCGGTGCGCAGGGATGCGCGCACGCTGGCCGCGACGATCGCAGGGCCAGCGCCCTTGCCCATCACATCGGCGAGGGTCACGCGCAGCACGCCGTCACGTACCCACCAGTCGTAGATGTCGCCCATCACCTGGCCCGCCGGGATGGCTTCGGCGGCGAGGGTGTAGCCCGGCAGTTCCGGCGCGTCACGCGGCAGCAGCGCGCGCTGCACGAGCGACGCCTGGTCGAGCTCGTGCTCCCTCAGCAGTTCGGCCTGCACCCAGAGGGCGAGATCCTGGAGCAGCTCCTGCTGGTGCACGCCCAGGGTGCGCGGTTTCGTATCGAGGATGCAGAGCGTGCCGACGGCTTCGCCGCCGGGTGCGCGCAACGGATGACCGGCGTAGAACCGCAGATGGGGATCGCCGACGACGAACGGGTTCTCGGCGAAGCGGGCGTCGATCGACGCATCCTCGACCAGCAGCGTGTCGCCCTTGCGGACGGTGGCGTCGCAGAAGGCCCCTTCGCGAGGCGCTTCCGGCCCGCCGAGGCCGATCTCGGACTTGCGCCATTGGCGATCGTGGTCGAGCAGGGTGACGCTCACCATGGGGACGCCGAACATCTCCTGCGCCAG
>JAVBUN010000107.1:0-3957 GCA_031555335.1 Microbacterium sp. | reverse complement strand
GACCTGGAACGTCTCGAGCGGTACGACCCGGTGCGGGTGCGGCAGCGGTTCCTCGACGCGTACGACCCCGCGCACACCTGGGTGATCGTGATCGACGGCGAGGATGCGGGATCGATCGCGTTGCGCCCCGCACCCGACGGGGTGTGGCTCGAGCACTTCTACCTGGCCTCGGCGCACCAGGGCCGCGGACTCGGCGGGCAGGTGCTGACGCACGTGCTCGCGAGCGCCGACCCCGCACTCCCCCTGCGGCTCGACGTCCTGCAGGGCAGCCCGGCCCGCCGACTCTACGAGCGCCACGGCTTCGTCGTCGACAGCGAGGACGAGATCGACGTCTTCCTCGTGCGGACCGCGGGAGCCGACGCGGACGCGACGGGCGCCGCCTGACGCGACCGACTAGTCGAGCACGAACTGCGCGGTCATCGTCGAGGCGATGCCGCCGATCGCGACCGCCAGGTGGTACGACGCTCCCCCGCCCGGCGCCTTCGCGCGGTTCGGGTCCTGGCAGGTGTCGACCGAGGACCGGGTGCGATCCCAGGTGATGGGGGCGGCGCTGGTCACGGTCTGCCCGGCGGCGATGGTGACCACCATGTCGCTCGGCTCGGACTGGCAGTCCGTCGACCGCCACCACGTGTCGTTGCCGCTCGTGATCGTGAAGGACTGACCGCTCGTGCCGACGTTGATCGCACACTCCGCGTCGGAGGTGTTCGTGAGACGGATCGACAGCTGCGGGTTCTGATCCGACGCGTAGCTCGCCGCATCCGTGAGCGCTTCGATCGCCACATCGTCGTTCGTGCAGGTCGCGACGCCATCCGT
Organism: Microbacterium sp.; assembly: GCA_031555335.1. Taxonomy (GTDB): domain Bacteria; phylum Actinomycetota; class Actinomycetes; order Actinomycetales; family Microbacteriaceae; genus Microbacterium. The sequence goes on along the minus strand of JAVBUN010000107.1, from coordinate 3,144 downwards.
CGATACGGCGGGGTCCACCGCGTCCGCATTCGCGCCGTCTGCCGCGGCAGCGTCACTGCTTGCGGCAGGCGTCGACGAGGGGGACGCCGATGCGCTCGTCGCACTCGGCGACGGGGCCGGTGCCAAGGCGGCGTTGCTGCTCCACGGCTGCGCGACGAAGAGCCACACGAGCGCGCCGACCACGACGATCACTCCGACGAGCAGCACGAGCCGGCGCCGGCGGTACACGGCCGGGGAGTGTCGACGTCGCACGGGAGAGCTCACCCCACCAGGGTAAGTCGGGCGTCGACGGCAGCGGATGCGGCGCGCCCGCGCCGGATCCCGAACTCAGAGGGTCTTCAGCATCCGGGTGTTGCCGAGGGTGTTGGGTTTGACGTGCGCGAGGTCGAGGAACTCGGCGACGCCCTCGTCGGGGCTGCGGACGAGCTGCGAGTAGACGTCCGGGTCGACGACCTGCTCACCGATCGGCGCGAAGCCGCGGCGTGTGAAGAAGTCCACCTCGAAGGTCAGGCAGAACAGGCGACGTACGCCGAGTCCGAGCGCGCGGGCCTCGAGGTTCTCGACGATCGCACGACCGACCCCGTGGTGCAGCCACGCGTCGTCGACGATCAGGGTGCGCACCTCGGCGAGGTCGTCCCAGATCACGTGCAGCGCACCGCATCCGATGAGCCGTCCGGTCTCGTCCTCGGCGACGACGAACTCCTGCACCGACTCGTAGAGCACCACGAGATCCTTGCCGAGCAGGATCCGTCGCTGCACGAACGGCTCCAGCAGCGCCTGGATGCCGCGGATGTCGCCGGTACGGGCGGGACGCACGACGAACGACTCTCGAGCTGCGGTCATGCCCCCAGCGTAGAGCGCGGGCGGCGCGGGAGCGCGCAGGGCGGGCCGCGCCGGACGACGACGAAGGGGCGGATGCTGCCGCATCCGCCCCTTCGTGTGAACCCTGCGGGATCAGCCCGCCGCGGCGATGTCCGGCGTCGCGGCGATCTCGCCGGCCGCTCCCACGCCCACCGCGACCTTGTCGCCGCGCGGCGCCGTCTCGAAGACGAACTTTCCGTCCTTCGTGTCGACCTTCACGTGGTCGCCCGCGTTCAGGCGGCCGTGGAGGATCTCCTCGCTCAGCTGGTCCTCGACCTCGCGCTGCATCGCCCGGCGCAGCGGCCGGGCGCCGAGGGTCGGGTCGAACCCGATCTCGATCAGGCGGTCCTTCGCGGCATCCGAGATCTCGATGGTGAGATCGCGGTCGAGCAGGCGCTCGGCCAGCCGCTTGGTGAACAGGCCCACGATCTGACGGAGCTCCTCCTTGTTCAGCTGGGGGAACACGATCACGTCGTCGACGCGGTTCAGGAACTCGGGCTTGAAGTGGCGCTTCAGCTCCTCGTCGACCTTGCCCTTCATCCGCTCGTACGTCGTCTGGGCGTTGCCCTCGACCTGGAACCCGACAGGTCCCCCGGCGATGGCCTGCGAACCGAGGTTGGTCGTCATGATGATGACCGTGTTCTTGAAGTCGACGACGCGGCCCTGACCGTCGGTCAGGCGACCCTCCTCGAGGATCTGCAGCAGCGAGTTGAAGATGTCCGGGTGGGCCTTCTCGATCTCATCGAACAGCACGACCGAGAACGGCTTCCGGCGCACCTTCTCGGTGAGCTGGCCACCCTCTTCGAACCCGACGAACCCGGGAGGGGCACCGAACAGGCGCGAGACGGTGTGCTTCTCGCCGAACTCCGACATGTCGAGCGAGATCAGCGCGCCCTCGTCGTCGAACAGGAACTCCGCGAGCGCCTTGGCCAGCTCGGTCTTTCCGACGCCCGTGGGGCCGGCGAAGATGAACGAGCCGGAGGGGCGCTTCGGGTCCTTGAGCCCCGCGCGCTGGCGGCGGATCGTGCGCGAGAGCGCGGCGATCGCCTCTTCCTGGCCGATGACGCGCTGGTGCAGCGCCTTCTCCATGAAGACGAGACGGCTGGTCTCCTCCTCGGTGAGCTTGAACACCGGGATGCCGGTGGCCTGCGCGAGCACCTCGGCGATCAGGCCCTCGTCGACCACCGCGGTCGTCGCGACATCGCCGGACTTCCACTGCTTCTCCAGGCGCAGGCGCTCGGCGAGCAGGGACTTCTCCTCGTCGCGCAGCGACGCTGCCTTCTCGAAGTCCTGCTCCTCGGAGGCGAGTTCCTTCTGCTCGCGCACCTTGGCGATCTTGTCGTCGAACTCGCGCAGCTCCGGCGGGCTCGACAGGATCGACAGGCGCAGGCGGGCGCCGGCCTCGTCGATCAGGTCGATGGCCTTGTCGGGCAGGAAGCGGTCCGAGATGTACCGGTCGGCGAGGTTCGCGGCGGCGACGATCGCACCATCCGTGATCTGCACCTTGTGGTGCGCCTCGTAACGGTCGCGCAGACCCTTCAGGATGTTGATCGCGTGGGGGAGGCTCGGCTCCGCCACCTGGATCGGCTGGAAGCGACGCTCGAGCGCCGCATCCTTCTCGAAGTGCTTGCGGTACTCGTCGAGGGTCGTCGCACCGATCGTCTGCAGCTCGCCGCGGGCGAGGAGCGGCTTCAGGATGCTGGCCGCATCGATCGCGCCCTCGGCCGCGCCCGCACCCACCAGGGTGTGGATCTCGTCGATGAAGACGATGATGTCGCCGCGGGTGCGGATCTCCTTCGTGACCTTCTTGAGGCGCTCCTCGAAGTCGCCGCGGTAGCGGGATCCGGCGATGAGCGAGCCGAGGTCGAGCGAGTAGACCTGCTTGTCCTTCAGCGTCTCGGGCACGTCGCCCTTCACGATGGCCTGCGCGAGGCCTTCGACGACGGCGGTCTTGCCCACGCCGGGCTCGCCGATCAGGACGGGGTTGTTCTTGGAGCGGCGCGAGAGGATCTGCATCACGCGCTCGATCTCCTTCTCGCGACCGATCACCGGGTCGAGCTTGTTGTCGCGCGCCGCCTGCGTGAGGTTGCGGCCGAACTGGTCGAGCACGGCGGACCCGCCCTGCGCGGCCTGCTGCGACTCGTTGGCCGCCCCGCTGACGGCCGCGGGCTCCTTGCCCTGGTAGCCCGACAGCAGCTGGATGACCTGCTGGCGCACCTTGTTGAGGTCCGCGCCGAGCTTGACGAGCACCTGCGCGGCGACGCCCTCGCCCTCGCGGATGAG
>JAVBUN010000323.1:0-6539 GCA_031555335.1 Microbacterium sp. | reverse complement strand
TCGCCGGTCAGTACGTCGTGAGCGACCACGAGCCGGTTGGCGCGCCACACGTCCACCCCGAGCGCGGGGGCGACGGTGTCGAGGATCTCGTGGAAGCCGCCGGAGACGACCGCGACCACACCGCCGCGCTCGTGCACGGCGGCGATCAGCTCGCGTACTCCCGGTGTCGGCTCGATGCGGGCGCGCACCCGTGCGAACGCCGCCGTGGGAACGCCGCGCAGCGCGGCGACCCGGGAGCGCAGGCTCGTGGCGAAATCGACCTCGCCGCGCATCGCCGCCTCGGTCGCGGCCGCGACCTCGGCGCCTCGCCCCGCCTCGTCGGCGAGGAGCTCGATGACCTCGTTGCGGATCAGGGTGGAGTCCGCGTCGAGGACGACGAGCACGCGGGCGGGGGAGTGCGTCACCCCTCCACCGTAGCGGCGCGCATCAGTGCTCGACGCGCACGCCCTTGCCGACGACCGTGATACCCGAGTCGGTCACCGTGAAGCCGCGCTGCAGGTCGCGTTCCCGGTCCACGCCGACCGTCGCCCCATCCGCGAGCACGACGTTCTTGTCGAGGATCGCGCGGTGGATCCGGGCGCCGGCGCCAACTCGGACGCGGTCGAACAGCACGGAGTCGGTGATGGTCGAGCCGCCGCCGGCGAGCGTCCAGGGCCCCACGACGCTCCGCTCGAGATGCGTACCCGAAAGCACCGATCCGAGCGAGACGACGGAGTCGATCGCGTTGCCGATGCGGCCCTGCGCATCGCGCACGAACTTCGCGGGCGGGGAGTTGACGAGCTGCGAGTGGATCGGCCACTGCATGTTGTAGAGGTTGAAGATGGGCAGCGTCGAGATGAGATCGAGGTGCGCGTCGTAGAACGACTCGATCGTGCCCACGTCCCGCCAGTACGCGCGGTCGCGGTCGGTGGAACCGGGGACGTCGTTGCGGATGAAGTCGTAGACGCCCGCCTCGCCGCGATCCACGAAATACGGGACGATGTCGCCGCCCATGTCGTGGTTCGACGTGGGCAGCTCGCCATCCGCCTCGACCGCCTCGATGAGCGCGTCGGTGTTGAAGATGTAGTTGCCCATCGACGCGAGCACCTCGTGCGGGCTGTCCGCGAGCCCGGTCGGGTTCTGCGGCTTCTCCAGGAACTCCCGGATGCGCGTCGGGTCCTCGGGATCGACGTCGATCACGCCGAACTGGTTCGCGAGCCCGATCGGCTGCCGGATGCCGGCCACCGTGGCGCGGGCGCCCGACGCGATGTGCGCATCGAGCATCTGACCGAAGTCCATCCGGTACACGTGGTCCGCCCCGACCACGACGACGATGTCGGGCTGTTCGTCGTTGATCAGGTTGAGGCTCTGCAGGATGGCGTCGGCGGATCCCGAGAACCACCGCTTGCCGAGGCGCTGCTGGGCAGGCACCGACGTGACGTACGCGTCGAGCAGCGCCGACATGCGCCAGGTCTGCGACACGTGACGGTCGAGGCTGTGCGACTTGTACTGCGTGAGCACGACGATCTGCCGCAGCCCCGAGTTGATCAGGTTCGATATGGCGAAGTCGATCAGGCGGTACTGACCGCCGAACGGCACCGCGGGCTTCGCCCTGTCGGCCGTCAGCGGCATGAGGCGCTTGCCCTCGCCGCCCGCGAGGATGATTCCGAAAACCTTGGGTGTGCCCGGCATGAGCACAGACTATGCCGGGCACAGTGCCTGTACTAGCGTCCTTGACATGCGCGTCGACATCATTTCCAAGGAGTATCCGCCCGAGGTATATGGAGGCGCGGGTGTCCACGTCGCAGAGCTGGTGAAGGCTCTCCGCGAGCGCATCGACGTGCGCGTGCGCGCGTTCGGCGCACCGCGCGAGGAGCCCGGCACGACCGCGTACGGGGTGCCCCGCGAACTGCTGAGGGCGAACCCGGCCGTCCAGACCCTCGGCACGGACCTCGAGATCGTCGGGGATGTGGCCGGTGCGGACGTCGTCCACAGCCACACCTGGTACGCGAACTTCGCCGGCCACGTGGCCTCGCTGCTGCACGGCATCCCGCACATCGTGTCCGCCCACAGCCTCGAGCCGCTCCGTCCCTGGAAGGCCGAACAGCTCGGCGGGGGATACGCCGTGTCGAGTCATGTGGAGAAAACGGCATACGAGGCCGCCGCGGCGATCGTCGCCGTCAGCGGAGGCATGCGCGCCGACATCCTGCGCAGCTACCCGCAGGTGGATCCCGCGAAGGTCCACGTCGTCTACAACGGCATCGACGTGGCGGCGTGGCATCCGGTCGAGGGCCCCGAGGCCCTCGCTGCGCTCGGGATCGACCCGGCGCGCCCCTCGGTCGTGTTCGTGGGCCGCATCACGCGCCAGAAGGGCCTGCCGTACCTGCTCCGCGCCGCCCGGCTGCTGCCGCCCGAGGTGCAGCTCGTGCTGTGCGCGGGGGCGCCGGACACACCGGAGATCCTGGCCGAGGTCGAGGGCCTCGTCCGCGAACTCCAGCAGACGCGCGACGGCGTCGTCTGGATCGACAGGCACCTTCCTCGACACGAGCTGTGCGCCGTGTTGACCGCGGCGACGACGTTCGTCTGCCCCTCGGTGTACGAGCCCCTCGGCATCGTGAACCTCGAGGCGATGGCGTGCGGCGCGGCGGTCGTCGGCACGGCGACCGGCGGCATCCCGGAGGTCGTCGACGACGGCGTCACCGGACGCCTCGTGCCGATCGAGCAGGCGCAGGACGGCACCGGCACGCCCGTCGACCCGGAGCGATTCGTCGCCGACCTCGCCCGCATCCTGACCGAGGTCGTCAGCGATCCGGAGCAGGCGCGGGCCTACGGCGAGGCCGGCAGGCGGCGGGCGGCGGAGGAGTTCAGCTGGGCGCGCATCGCCGAGCAGACCGAGCAGCTGTACCGGGCCGTCGTCGACGCCCGCTGACCAACCGCCGGCCGGTTACACCGCGCAGCTGCCGTCTTCACACCCGTCCGCGGTCTCGGAACCACCGATCCGGAATGCTGTCGTCGGACGGTTGTCCCAGGCCTCCTGGAGCGCATCCGCGAAGACGTCGGGACGCTGCGCGCCGCTCAGCGCGTAGCGTCCGCCGAGCACGAAGAACGGGACACCGGTGATGTCCAGCTCGGCGGCGTTCGTTTCGTCCTCCCGCACGTGCTCGGCGTACGTCTGCAGTTCCAACGCCTCTCGCGCGTCGTCCTCGTCGAGGCCGGCCTCCTTCGCCAACTCGACGAGCGTGCCGGTCTGGGAGAGGTCCGCGCCCTGCGTGAAGTACGCCCGGAGGAGACGTTCCTTCATCTGCGTCCCTCGGCCCCGTTCGCCGGCCAACGCGATGAGCTGGTGCGCTCGGAAGGTGTTCGCCATCTTCAGGTGATCGCAGTCGTAGGTGAGTCCGACGGACGAAGCCGCGGATGTCAGCGCGCCAGCGAGCGCCTTCGCTCGGGCGTGCCCGTGCTTCTTCGTGAAGTAGGTCTCGGCCGATTCCTCACGCCGGGCCGGATTGTCGGGGTAGAGCTCGTACGCGTGCCAGACCAGCTCGACGGAATCCTTGTGCGCGAACCCCCGGAGGGCTTCTTCGAAACGGTGCTTTCCGACGAAGCACCATGGGCAGGCGACATCCGACCAGATGTCGACCCGCAACGCGTTCGGCTGAGTGGGTTCCATGGAGATCATGCGGGCTGTCCTTTCGCGGTACGGATGCTGGCGAGCCCGCGCGACCAGGACTCGACCTCGTCGAGAAGCGCATCGAGCATCTGTGGTTGCAGGTGACTCGGCCGCAGCACGGAGCGGTCCTCGAAGTCGTGGATCGTGGAGAGCGCGACCTGATCGCGCACGGTGGCGATGCGGACCTCGGCGAGGATGAGTCGCAACTGCTCGGCCGCTCGTGTTCCCGCAGACCAGCCGCCGTAGCTCACGATGCCCGCGGCCTTGTTGTTCCACTCCGGGTACAGGTGGTCGATCGCGTTCTTGAGCACCCCGGGGATCGAGTGGTTGTACTCGGGTGTGACGAAGACATGTCCGTCGAACGCCCGAATCCGCGACGACCAGATCGCGGTCTGCTCCGACGGGTACGCCCTACTCCGACTCGCGGGGGTTGCCGCCTCCAGATGCGGGAGGGGATGGTCGGCGAGATCGACCAGTTCGTACTCGGCGCCGGGACGATCTCGAGCGCGCTCGTGTACCCAGGTCGCCACCGACTCACCCAGTCGTCCCGTGCGCGTGCTCCCGAGGATGATGCCGATCTTCATCATCGGACCGCGGCTGCCCGAGAGGAGGACATCCGCGGCGCGCGGGCTCCGCGTCCGGCGCCGGCGTCGAATACGTGGTCTGTCATGTCGGGTCCTCCGGGAGAAGCGGCTTCGAATGGGCTAGTCAACCCAGTTTAGGCCCATATTGGGTGACGCAACCCAATGTTGCTAGCCTGTGGTCATGAGCGAGGCCGATGCGCGAGCTTCTCGAGGTCGCTTGACGTCCAAAGGCGCCGCCACGCGGAACCGCATCGTGGCGGCCGCCACGGAACTGATCGCCCGACACGGGGTGACGGGTATGAGCACCGAACAGGTTCGGGAGGCGGCGGGCGTCAGCGGCTCGCAGCTCTACCACTACTTCGCGAGCAAGCAGGCTCTCATTCGGGCGGTCATCGTGCAGCAGACGGACGAGATGGTGCTGCGGGATTCCTCCCTGGCTTCAGGCGCATTGGATGGTTTCGATGCGTTTCGAGCATGGGCCGAGGCCGTGCAGGAGCGCGTGGGCGCTCGCGCGTGCGACCTGTCGACGCTCGCGGCCGAGCAGGCAGGTGTGGACGATCCGTCTCGATACGAGCTCCAGCAGGGCTTCGACCGGTGGAAACGGGTCCTGCGTACCGGCCTCGAACGAATGCAGGACACGGGCACGCTCACTCGCGCGGCCGACCTCGATGAACTCGTCGACGTTCTCCTCGCGGCCGTTCAAGGTGGATCGCAGCTCGCCCGGCTGATGGGTCACGTCGGGCCGCTCAACGCGGCCCTGACGGCAGCTCTCGCGTATCTCGAGTCGTTCGCCACGCCCGCTGCCCGACCTCGCGATCCGTGGATTCCCGCCGGGAGGCCGGGTCCGCCCCGAAATCCCGGTAACCGCTCGGGTGCCCGATAGGCTGGGGCGCATGCCGCAGGTGCTCGATTTCTCCGACGTCGTCGTCCGTCGAAACGGGAAGGAGATCGTCTCCCACCTCGACTGGCACGTCGACGACGATCAGCGATGGGTGGTCCTCGGCTCGAACGGCGCCGGCAAGACGACCCTGCTGCAGCTGGCCGCGACGCTGGACCACCCGAGCTTCGGAACCGTGACGATCCTCGGGGAGCGGATGGGGCGCACCGACGTGTTCGAACTCCGCCCGCGCATCGGCTTCGCCTCCTCGGCGATGGCCAAGCGCATCCCCGTCGACGAGAGCGTCCTGAACGTCGTACTCACCGCCGCGTTCGCGGTGACCGGGCGGTGGAACGAGCAGTACGACCGCATCGACGAGCGTCGCGCGCTGCGCGTCCTGGCCGAGTGGAAGCTCGACCACCTCGCCGACCGCACCTTCGGCACGCTCTCCGACGGCGAGCAGAAGCGCGTGCAGATCGCACGGGCTGTGATGACGGACCCGGAACTGCTGCTGCTCGACGAACCCACCGCGAGCCTCGACCTCGGCGCCCGAGAAGAGCTCATGGCGCTGCTGGGCGGGTACGCCCAGGCCCCGACCACGCCCGCGATGGTCATGGTCACCCACCACGTCGAGGAGATCCCGGTGGGCTTCACCCACCTGTTGCTCCTGCGCGACGGCGCGGTCGTCGCGGCGGGGCCCATCGCCGAGACGCTGACCGCGGACAACCTCTCGACGACGTTCGGCATGCCGATCACCGTGACGGAGGCCGACGGGCGCTACGCGGCGCGCGCGGCGCTCTGAGGCGGATGCGCGCAAAGCCGCCCGACCCTGATAGACTCGACCCTTGGTGCGTCATGCACCGCAGACTTTTCTGACGTACTCCCGCAAGGAATCCCCATGAAGACTGACATCCACCCCGGCTACCACGCCGTCGTTTTCCGCGACCTCGGTTCGGGCGAGACCTTCCTGACGCGTTCCACCGTGTCCAGCGACAAGACGATCGAGCTCGACGGTGTCGAGTACCCCGTCATCGACGTCGAGATCTCGTCGGCGTCGCACCCGTTCTACACGGGCAAGCAGCGCATCATGGACTCGGCCGGCCGCGTCGAGAAGTTCAACCAGCGCTTCAAGGGCTTCGGCGGATCGTCCAACTGACGACCTCCGCACCACGAAGGCCCCGGTTCATTCGAACCGGGGCCTTCGTCGTGTTCGGGATTCGTCAGAGGGTGAGGACGATGCGATCGCCGACGATCGGGCTGGGGGGATCCCCTGGGGACGGCGCGGGTGCGGTGCGCTTCGTCTGGCGGTCGCGTTCGATGGCAGCCTCGTGCGCCGACGGCGACCACACGCTGTCGAAGACGCCCACGAGCCCGCCGTTCGCCATGCCCTCATACTTCTGCTCCACCGGCTTGCGCGAGAACGTGTGCATCA
>JAVBUN010000101.1:0-3362 GCA_031555335.1 Microbacterium sp. | reverse complement strand
CGATCGACCGCCCGACGGTCGGACGCGAACGCGGCGGGCTGGGGTGGTTCGCGGTCACGCCCGGCACGGCCGGCGGCGCGATCGCCGCGCGGAGCCTCACCTACTGGTTGCGCGACCGCCGCTACGGCGTCAACATCCTCGTCGTCCCCGTGGCCGCGCTGCTGACGACGGTGCCGCTGGTCATCGCGGGCGTTCCGCCCACGCTCGTCGCCCTCGTGCCCGTCCCGATCATCGCGCTGTTCTTCGGGTGGCTTCCGCACAACGACGTCGCGTACGACTCGACCGCGGTCTGGCTGCACATCGCGTCGGGGGTGCGCGGGATCTCCGACCGGGTCGGTCGTCTCGTGCCGATCCTCCTGATCGGCATTCCGACGTTCGCCGTCGCCATCCCGCTCGCCATTGCGATCAACGGACGCTGGGCGCATCTGCCGGCCCTGGTGGGCGTCACGGCGAGCCTGTTCCTCGCCGGGCTCGGACTGTCGTCCATCGCATCGGTCGCCGCGCCGTACGCGGTGTCACGCCCGGGTGACAGCCCCTTCCAGCAGCCGCAGCGCACGGGCTCCGCCGGCATCGCCGGGCAGGCCTTCGTGATGATCGGCACTCTCGTGGTGAGCGCGCCCACCCTCTGGTGGGCCTGGCTCGCCGTCTCGCAGGATCCGACGTACGGGATGGCCGCGCTCGTCGCCGGGATCGCCACCGGGATCCTCGTGCTCGGCATCGGGCTCGCGGTCGGATCCGCGCTGTTCGAGCGCCGCTCGGGGACGCTGATGGAGTTCGTCGAGGCGGTCTACTGATCCGCCGCGCGGTGCCGCAGCCGGGCTACACTGGCACACCATGAGCACGCCTCTCGACGCCCCCGACCAGGGCGGACTCGCCACCCTCGACCGAGAGCTCGAGGAGCTCACGCGCGAGGAGAACATCGAGCCCGGCGACCACGAGCGCTTCTCCCACTACGTCAAGAAGGACAAGATCCTCGAGTCGGCGCTGACCGGCAAGCCGGTGCGGGCGCTGTGCGGCAAGAAGTGGACTCCCGGGCGCGACCCGGAGAAGTTCCCGGTGTGCCCGTCCTGCAAAGAGATCTACGAGTCCCTGCAGACCTGACCGGCCCGCGCATCCGTCCGCTCAGACGTAGCGAGTCGGGATCGCGGGATCGGATCGGCTGAACCCCAGCGCGGTGACCGGCAGCTCCGACCGGACGGCGGCGTGGTGTGCGCGGGCCGCACGGACCCCCTCCGGCCCGGTCGCCCGTTCGTCGACGACGCCCGCCTGCACGAGTGCGACCTGCAGGGCGCGTGAGTCCGGATGCTGCGTGACCGTCTCGAGCTCCTCGAATCCGTCGGCGACGGCGATGATCTCGGCCTCCGCCGTGCCGTCGACGAGCCGACGGAACGCGGCCTTACGTCCGCCCGTCGTGGCCTTCTCGGGCGAGGCTTTCGCCACGGGCACCCACCCGCCGCCGGCATCCTGCCGCGCCACGAGCTTGTAGACCATGCCGGCGGTCGGCGAGCCCGATCCGGTCACGACCGACGTGCCCACGCCGTAGGCGTCGACGGGCGAGGCGGCGAGGGCGGCGAGCGAGTACTCGTCGAGATCGCTCGTGACCGTGATCCGGGTGTTCACGGCTCCCAGCCCGTCGAGGATCGCCCGCACCTCCGCTGCGACGACCGGGAGGTCTCCCGAGTCGATGCGCACCCCGCCGAGGTCGGTCCCGGCGACGCGGATGGCCGTCTCCACTCCCGTGCGGATGTCGTAGGTGTCGACGAGGAGGGTGGTGCCGACCCCCTGCGCGGCGATCTGCGCGCGGAAGGCGTCCTCCTCGCTGTCGTGCAGCAGCGTCCAGGCGTGCGCGGCCGTGCCCATGGTGGGCACGTCCCAGCGTCGGCCCGCCTCGAGGTTGCTCGTGGAGCCGAAGCCGGCGATGTACGCGGCACGGGCAGCGGCCACCGCGGACTGCTCGCCGGCTCGCCGTGATCCCATCTCGGCGAGCGGCCGTTCGCCGGCGGCGATCGACATGCGTGCGGCGGCGGTCGCGACGGCGGAGTCGTGGTTGAGCACGCTGAGCGCGAGCGTCTCGAGCACGACCGCCTCGACGAAGGTGCCCTCGACGGTGAGCACGGGGGAGCCGGGGAAGTACAGCTCACCCTCGCGGTACCCCGAGATCGAGCCGGTGAACCGGTAGCCCTCGAGAAAGGCGAGGGTGGCGGCATCCACCACCCGTCCGTCGCGCAGGAAGCGCAGCTCGTCGTCGCCGAAGCGGAAGTCGCGCAGCAGCGACAGCAGCCGGCCCGTCCCGGCGACGACGCCGAACCGGCGCGCACCGGGCAGGCGGCGGCCGACCAGCTCGAAGACGCAGCGGCGGTGGGCGGTGCCGTCCCGGAGCGCGGCGTCGAGCATCGTGAGCTCGTAGCGGTCCGTCAGCAGGGCGGTCGAGGCGCTCATGCGGGCCAGCCTAGTGAGCCGCTGGCGTAGGCTGGGGCATCGTGAACGACGCGCCGATCGGAATCTTCGACTCCGGAGTCGGCGGTCTCACCGTCGCGAGGGCCGTCTCGGCCCTGCTGCCCCGCGAGTCGATCCTGTACATCGGCGACACCGCGCGCTCGCCCTACGGGCCCAAGCCGATCGCCGACGTCCGCCGCTATTCGCTCGAGGTGCTCGACGACCTCGTCGCACAGGGCGTGAAGATGCTCGTCATCGCGTGCAACACGGCGTCGGCGGCCATGCTGCGCGATGCCCGCGAGCGCTACGACGTGCCCGTGGTCGAGGTCATCAACCCGGCCGTGCGCACCGCGATGTCGACGACGCGCAACGGCCGCGTCGGCGTCATCGGAACGGCGGGAACGATCAGCTCGGGCGCCTACCAGGACATGCTGGGCGTCAACGCGCGCCTCACGGTGTTCGCGCAGGCGTGCCCGCGCTTCGTGGAGTTCGTCGAGGCGGGCATCACCGACTCGCCCGAGGTGCTCGCCGTCGCCGAGGAGTACCTCGCGCTCCTCCGCCACGCGGGCGTCGACACGCTCGTCCTCGGCTGCACGCACTACCCGTTCCTCGAGGGGGCGATCAGCTACGTCATGGGCGAGGGCGTGTCGCTGGTCTCGAGCGACACCGAGACCGCGAAGGACGTCTACCGTCAGCTGGTCTCGCGCAACCTGCTCGCCGGCCCGGATGCCGTGCCCACCCACCTGTACGAAGCCACCGGAAACTCGGCCGACGAGTTCCTGCGGCTCGCCCACCGCCTGATGGGTCGCGAGGTGCGCGACGTGCAGCTCGTCCAGACCGGCGCCATCGACCTGCCGACGCGCCCGAGCTGACGCACACCCGAGGAGAACAATGACCGACATCGTCCGCGCCGACGGCCGCGCCAC
>JAVBUN010000118.1:0-5074 GCA_031555335.1 Microbacterium sp. | reverse complement strand
GCGATGATCGTGCCGCGCGCCATCGGCCTCCTCCGCGAGGTCGCGTCGGTGCTGAGCGAGGCGACACCGCAGGGCATGCACGTGCAGGAGATCCGCGAGCACATCCTCGGCACGCCCGGCGTCGTCGATGTGCACGACGTGCACGTGTGGCAGCTCACCCGGGGCGCGCCGGTGTTCTCGGCGCACGTGGTCGTGGATGCGGACTGCTACGCCTCGGGGCGCGCCGACGCCATCCTCACCGAGTTGCAGACGTGCATGGCCTCGCACTTCGACGTGGAGCACTCGACCTTCCAGCTCGAGCCGTCCGGCCACGTCGAGCACGACGCGCACGCGTGACGCCCGGCCGCGCCGGTCAGGATTCGTCACGCACGTCTGCGGGCGCCTTGTCGGGGCGCAGACCCCGCCACCGTGCGTGCCGCAGCCGGCCGTCGGGGGTGACCTCGGCGTACGCGACCTCGCCGACGAGCTCCGGTCGCACCCACAGGGCGTCCGAGGCATCCGGGCGCGGCACCTCGATGAAGGGTGAGTCGCCGGTGCGGAGCGGCTGCAGCTGTTCCCCCAGCAGGCGCAGCATCCGGTCGCCGAATCCGGACCCCACTCGTCCCACGTAGCGGAGCCCGTCCGCGGTGGGAACGCCCATCAGGAGCGACCCGATCGCGCCGCCGCGGTTGCCGTGTCCCGGCCGGATGCCGCCGATGACGACCTCCTGCGTGCGCACGTGCTTCACCTTGAGCCAGTCGCCGCTGCGGTCGCCGGGTCGGTACCGGCCGGCGGGGTTCTTCACCACCACGCCTTCCAGCGCGAATGCGCCGCTGGCGTGGAGGGCGGCGTCGACGTCGTCGAACACCGGCGGCGCGGCGAGGGTGCCGTCGAGGTCGGCGAAGAGCCGGTCGAGGATCTCCCGCCGCCGTCGCAGCGGTGCGCCGGTGATGTCCTCGCCGTCGTCGGCGAGCACGTCGAAGGCATAGAAGCGCACCGGCACCCGCTCGGCCTGCGTCCGGATCTCGGCGGTCTGCGTGAGGTGCATGCGGTTCTGCAGCCTCGTGAAGCTCGGTCGGCCATCGGCGTCGAGCGCCACGATCTCGCCGTCGAGCACCACCGGGACCGGCCCGAGGGCGGACGCCGCCGAGGTGACCTCGGGGTAGCGCGCCGTGATGTCGGTGCCGCTGCGGGCGCGCAGCAGCATCCGGGAGCCGTCCCAGAACGCCAGCGCGCGGATGCCGTCCCACTTGATCTCGGCCCACTCCGACGCCCAGCGCCGGGCCGTGCTCCGGGCGAGTGCCGCCGACGCGCTCTCGGCGAGCATGGGCCGGAGCCGCGCCGGGGCGAGGTCGGCGGGCCACGGGTCGTGCGGGACTGCGGAGGGCGCGGAGGCGGCGGAGATCGGCGCCGGAGGCGATGGATCGCGGGCATCTGCATCCGTCTTCATGCGGTGCAGGAGCCAGGTCGACTTCTCGCCGTTCCCGTCCGTGCGGATGAGTGCGAGCCGCGCCCGGCCCACGGGACCGTCGGGCCGGCCGACGAGGGTGAAGATCACCTCGTCGTCGCGCCACTTCTCGAGTTCATAGGTGCCGGCATCCCAGATCGTCACGGTGCCCGCGCCGTATTCCCCTTTCGGAATGGTGCCCTCGAAGTCGCCGTAGGCGAGGGGGTGGTCCTCGGTCATCACCGCGAGGTGGTTGCGGTCGGCGGTCGTGGGCACGCCCTTCGGCACCGCCCAGCTGACGAAGACGCCGTCGCGCTCGAGCCGCACGTCGTAATGGAGCCGGCGGGCGTGGTGCTCCTGGATGACGAATCGCGGTGCACCGCCGGCGGCGACCGGGTCGGCGTGCGGATGCTCCGGCACGGGCTCGGGGGTGCGGGCCGCCGACCGCTTCGCGAGATAGGTCCGCAGCGGCGCGCGCTCGGCGACGCGGACGCCGTGGCGGAACCCGAGGGCGGCGAGCGGGTCGCCGAGCCGTGCGGCGCGTTCCAGAACGGCCGCCATGTCGAGATGCGCGAGCGCGGGGTCGTCGAGCTCCTCCCAGGTGCGCGGCGCGGCGACGGTCGGGTGGTCGCGCCCGCGCAGCGAGTACGGCGCGATCGTCGTCTTCTTGCCGTTGTTCTGACTCCAGTCGACGAACACCCGGCCGGGGCGGAGCGCCTTCGACATCTCGCTGACGACGAGGTCCGGGTGATCGGCCTCGAGCGATCTGGCGAGTTCCTTCGCGAGCGCCGACGCCTGCTCGCTCGTGTGCCCGGCCGGCAGCGCGCTGTAGAGGTGGATCCCCTTGCTGCCGCTCGTGACCGGCAGCGGCGGCATTCCGATGTCGTCGAGGATGCGGCGCGCCAGGCGCGCGACCTCGGCGCACTCGCGCAGCCCGACGCCCGCTCCGGGATCGAGGTCGAGCACGAGTCGGTCGGGGGCCGCCGGGCGCTCGTCGTCGGCGAATCGCCACTGCGGGGTGTGGAGCTCGAGACTCGCGGTCTGCGCGAGCCAGACCAGCGTCGCGACGTCGCTCACGAGCGGATAGTGCTTGGTGCCGGTCGAATGGGTGATGGCGACGCGCGGGACCCAGTCGGGCGCGCCGCGTTCGAGGTCCTTGGCGAAGAAGGGCGTGGTGGCGTGCGCGGCATCGCCGACGCCGTCGGGCCAGCGCTTGCGGGTCACCGGCCGGCCGTCGAGGTGGGGGAGCAGCAGCGGCGCGATGCGGGCGTAGTAGTCCACGACCGCGGCCTTCGTGGTGCCGGTGTCGGGATAGAGCACCTTGTCGAGGCGGCTCAGCCGGATGCGGCGGCCGTCGACCGTCACCGTCTGCTGCTCGTCGGCCATGTCGACCATCATGCCGGTCGGGGCGGCGGCAAGCCCTAGCCATGGCGCCGCGATCCGGTGTGTACTACGGGGATGAGGTCGATCTGGAAGGGCGCCGTCTCGTTCGGTCTGGTCAACGTGCCTGTCAAGGTGTACTCGGCGACCGAGGACCACGACGTGTCGCTGCATCAGGTGCACCACGCCGATGGTGGCCGCATCCGCTACCAGCGCGTCTGCGAGATCGACGGCGAGGTGGTCCCGTACGCCGACATCGACCGTGCCTACGACGACGGCGACCGCACCGTGGTGCTCACCAAGGAGGACCTCGCCTCGCTCCCCGCGGAGAAGTCGCGGGAGATCACGGTGGTCGAGTTCGTGCCCACGGAGCAGGTGGACCCCATCACGTTCGACAAGGCGTACTACCTCGAGCCGGACTCGGCGTCACCGAAGGCCTACGTGCTGCTGCGTCAGACGCTCCAGCAGACCGACCGCACCGCGATCGTGCAGTTCTCGCTGCGGCAGAAGACGCGGCTCGCGGCGCTGCGGGTGCGCGATGACGTACTGGTGCTGCAGACCCTGCTGTGGGCGGACGAGGTCCGCGCGGCCGAGTTCCCGTCGCTCGACGAATCGGTCACGATCTCCGACAAGGAGATGCAGCTGTCTGCGGCGCTCGTCGAGAGCTTCGCGTCGGACTTCGACCCGTCCGCGTTCCATGACGACTACCAGGAGCAGCTGCGCACCCTCATCGAGGCGAAGCTCGACAAGGGCGAGAGCCTCGACACCTCGGAGACGTTCGGCGAGCGCGGCGAGGAGGAGTCCGGCGGAGAGGTGATCGATCTCATGGAGGCGCTCCGGGCCAGCGTGGAGCGCAGCCGTGCGGCGAAGGGCGGCGACGCGACGGATCGCGAGAAGCCTGCCGAGAAGAAGTCCGCCGAGAAGAAGGCTGCGAAGCCCGCCGCGAAGAAGAAGAAGGCGTCGTAGCCCGGTCGGTTCAGGACCGCGGCGCCGAGCCGTCCGTGGTGTCGGGGCGCTGGTCGAACGCATCCTGATCGAGCGTGAGCGCTGCGGCCTCCGCGGCGTCGTTGACACCGCTCTCGCCCGCCGCGAGCTCCTTCTTCACCTTGGCGCGTTCGCGGAAGTAGTGGAAGATCGTGACCGCTGCGGTGATGACGACGACGCCGATGAGGATGACGTCGATGTACTCGGTGACGATGTGCGCCACCCACGGGATGAATCCGATGAGGTACCCGACCATCGTGAGGCCGAAGCCCCAGAGGATTGCGCCGATCAGGTTGTACAGCGTGTACTTGCGCCACGGCATGTGACCGACACCGGCCGCGATCGGCGCGAACGTGCGCACCACGGGCACGAAGCGGGCGAGGATCACGGTGACGCCGCCGAAGCGCTCGAAGAACGCGTTGGTGCGCTCGACGTTCTTGCGGCTGAACAGGCCGGACTCCTTGCGCTCGAAGATGGCCGGTCCGGCCTTGTGCCCGATCAGGTATCCCACTTCGCCGCCGATGAACGCGGCCAGTCCGATGGCCAGGGCGACGATCCAGACGTTGACGCCGAAGACGCCGTTCGGAGCGACGTCCGACGAGTGCGAGAGGAGCCCCGCGATGATCAGGAGGGTGTCGCCGGGGAGCAGGAAGCCGACGAGAAGCCCGGTCTCGGCGAACACGATGAAGCAGACGACGACGAGCGCCCAGGGGCCTGCTGCCGTGATGATCTGCTCGGGGTCGAGCCAGGGGATGAGGGCGATGGAGTGCACGTGGGTCCCGTCGATGCATGATGGCCGGCGATGTCAGGGTATGGACGCGCGCGCCCTCTCCCCGTGCGGAAGGTGGGACTTGAACCCACACGCCCGAAGGCACAGGAACCTAAATCCTGCGTGTCTGCCAGTTTCACCACTCCCGCGAGTGGGCTCAGTCTACGGCAGTGCCTCTGAGCGACCGCGGGGGCTGGCCCCCGGAATCACCTGTGGGTTCTCCGAAGTGGGTCAGCGCTTCTGGCCGAAGAGGAAGTAGACGGCCGGGCCGATCCAGTTGATCAGGATGACCGGGATCCACACGGGCTTCGGCCCGTTCACCTCTTTCGAGGGGCGGTGTGCGAGGTCCCAGAACGCGAGGAAGGCGAAGGCGATCTGCAGCAGACCGCCGATCGCGATCCCGGTCCGTGCAAGCGGGGTGAGGTGCGAGAGATCCTTGTGATTGCCCATCTGCTCATCCTGCCCCTGTGCCGTCGTGAGCGCGACTGTCCTCCTCGGTGAAGCGTGCCTGTGGA
>JAVBUN010000146.1:0-2673 GCA_031555335.1 Microbacterium sp. | reverse complement strand
TCGGCGCCGACTGCAACATCGGCCGCGGCGCCTACATCGGCCCGGGGGTCGTGCTCGGCGATGCGTGCAAGGTGCAGAACTACGCGCTCGTCTACGAGCCGGCGGTCATCGGCGACGGGGTGCTCATCGGGCCGGCGGTCGTCTTCACGAACGACGAGTTCCCGCGTGCGGTGAACCCGGACGGTTCGCCCAAGAGCGCCGACGACTGGCACGCGGTGGGGGTCACGGTCGGCGACGGGGCCGCGATCGGCGCGCGGGCGGTCTGCATCGCACCGGTGCGCATCGGGGCGTGGGCGCTCGTGGCGGCGGGGGCGGTGGTGACCCGGGACGTGCCGGCGCACGCGCTCGTCGCGGGGGTTCCCGCGAAGCGCGTCGGGTGGGTCGGGCGCGTGGGGCGCCCGCTCGCCCCGGCGGGCGACGGCACGTGGGTCTGCCCGGAGTCGGGCGAGCGCTACGCCGAGGAGGCCGACACGCTGCGCCTCCTCCCCTGACCCCCGCCGCCCCGCTGCCTTCACCATCCGCGAAACAGCATCCGGCCCACGAAACAGCACGGATCACACGCTGTTTCGTGGAACGGATGCTGTCTCGCGGGCAGGAGGGAGCGGGAGGGGCCGGGGCGGGAGCGCGCGGGCGGGTGGGCCGGTTGGCCGGAGCGGGCGCGGGCGGGCGGGTTGGCCGGCGCGGGCCGGGCGCGGGTCAGAGCTTGCGGAGCAGCACGCGGTCGACGGCGTGCGAGGCGCCCTTCTGCAGCACCAGCGAGGCGCGGTGCTTGGTCGGCAGCACGTTCTCGACGAGGTTCGGCAGGTTGATCTCGTTCCAGTAGTAGCTGGCCCGACGCACCGCCTCCTCGTCCGAGATGTCCGCGAACACCCGGAAGAACGAATTCGGGTTGCTGAACGCGGCCTGCCGGAGCGCCAGGAAGCGGTCGATGTACCACTGCTGGATGTGGTCGGGGTCGGCATCCACGTAGATCGAGAAGTCGAACAGTTCGCTGACCGCGACGTCGTTCGGGGTCGGCGGGGGCTGCAGCACGTTCAGGCCCTCGACGATGACGACGTCGGGGCGGCGCACGGTGGTGTGCGCATCGTCGACGATGTCGTAGCGCATGTGCGAGTAGTAGGGCGCGCGCACCTCGGGCTCGCCGGACTTGACCGCCGTCAGGAACTCCACGAGCGCGCGGCGATCGTAGGACTCCGGAAAGCCCTTGCGGTCCATGAGTCCGCGACGCTCCAGCTCGGCGTTCGGATAGAGGAAGCCGTCGGTCGTCACGAGTTCGACGCGAGGAGTTCCGGGCCAGCGGCTCACCAACTCGCGCAGCAGGCGGGCGATCGTGGACTTGCCGACGGCCACGGAGCCCGCGACGCCGATCACGAAGGGCGTCGTGGTGTCCTGTTCGCCGAGGAACGCACTCTCATCCGCGCCCAGCCGCTTGGTGCTCGATGCGTACAGCGAGAGCAATCGGCTGAGGGGCACATAGACCTCGCGTACCTCGGCGAGGTCGAGCCGGTCGCCGACGCCGCGCAGCTGCACGACCTCCGCCTCGGTCAGCGGCTGCTCGATCCCCGCCGCGAGACGGGCCCACTCGTCGCGGCCGATCTGCCGGTACAACGACAGGGCGAGCGGCTCGAAAACGGACGACACGTCTGGCACGGGGCCATCGTAGCGGGCGCACCCGCGCATCCCCGAGGCGCGCGCCGCGCCGGCATCGCCGCACGAGCAGTGCACCAGAGTCGCACACTGCGGCCGGACCACCCGAACGTAGGATGAGGCATCCGTACCCCCGGCGATCGGCGCGTCGACACCGTTCGCCGGGCGTACGGCGCCACACCGACGTCCCCCCATCCGGACGGTGACTCACCGCATCAGCAGAAAGCCACAACCTTCCGTCGGTATGAACGAAAATAAGCCAGATCTCGGCAACGGACAAGACTTTGGATCGTCAGTCCATAACGATTCGTCACAAAAGTCTGCCGCCGCCCGCGTCCCTCGCGCGAAACGCATCCCGCGCGAGGCGTTGCGCGAGCGCGTGCTCGATGCCGCGGAGGACATGCTCGCGCACGGCGGGATCTCGGTCGGGCTGCACCACCTGAACATGGAGGAGCTCATCCGCCGGGTGGGCGTCCCCCGCAGTTCGGCGTTCGCCGCGTTCGGCGGCAAGGACGAACTGCTGACCCAGTTGATGCTGCGCATGCTCGATCCGGGCGACCGCCACTCGCTCGGCTACTCCCCCGGCACGACCGCCGCGGCGACCGACGTCTTCGCCCGGTACGGCCATCTCCTCGCCGACGAGAACGGGGAACCGGATGGCGCAGGCCGGGCCGCCGTCCTGCGCGAGGCGGTGCGGGTCAGCCTCGCCCGCAACGTGGCCGACACCACGAAGTCCGCGGAATGGCGCACCTTCATGGCCCTCTCGGTCTCTGTCGAGAGCCTCCCCGCCGCGCAGCAGCCGCGCGTGCGCGCCGCGCTGCACGCCGCCGAGTCGCGCTTCCTCGCCGAGATGGCCGAGCTGTACCGCACCCTGCTCGAGCATCTCGGTCGCCTGCCCGCCGAGGGGGTCACCTGGCTGCAAATCGCGGCCGTCGGCGCGGCCGTCGTCGAGGGGATGGCGAGCAAGCGGCTGGTCGGGGTGGCCGAGGCGGACGGTGTCGTGACCCGGCCCGGCATCGACGGCGA
>JAVBUN010000300.1:0-4039 GCA_031555335.1 Microbacterium sp. | reverse complement strand
CCAACTATCTCGACATCGAGATAGTTTCCGCCGGTGCGTTAGTCTGAGGACCGTACCCCTGACGCCCGACGGAGAGACGACACGTGCCTGATTCCACCATCATCTACACGCATACCGATGAGGCTCCGGCTCTCGCGACAGCATCCTTCCTCCCGATGGTCCAGGCGTTCGCCGGTCGCGCCGGGGTCGAGCTCGAGACGCGCGACATCTCGCTTGCGGGACGCATCCTCGCGACGTTCCCGCAGCGGCTGGCCCCCGAGCAGCTCGTGGGCGACGCCCTCGCCGAGCTCGGCGGGCTCGCGACCCTGCCCGAGGCGAACATCATCAAGCTGCCGAACATCTCGGCGTCCATCCCGCAGCTGAAGGCGGCGATCGCCGAACTGCAGCAGCAGGGCTACGACGTGCCCGACTACCCGGACGAGCCGTCCTCGGTCGAAGAGACCGACATCCGTGCGCGCTACGACCGCATCAAGGGCTCGGCGGTCAACCCGGTGCTGCGCGAGGGCAACAGCGACCGTCGCGCACCCGGTGCGGTGAAGAACTACGCGAAGAAGCACCCGCACCGCAACAAGGCGTTCCCGGCGGGGTCGAAGACGCGGGTCGCGACGCTCGGTCACGACGACTTCCGCTCCAACGAGACCTCGTGGGTGAGTGAGAGCGACGACGTGCTCACCGTGCGGCTGGTCGCCGCCGACGGCGAGGTCACCGTCCTCAAGCCCGAGATCAAGACGCTGCCCGGCGAGATCGTCGACGCGACCTTCCTGTCCGCCCGCGCGCTCGACGCGTTCCTCGCCGAGGCGCTCGCCACGGCCGCGGCCGAGGACCTGCTGTTCTCCGTGCACCTGAAGGCCACGATGATGAAGGTCAGCGACCCGATCATCTTCGGGCACGTCGTCACCGCCTACTTCGCCGACGTCTTCGCCCGCTACGGCGAGACGCTCGCCGCGGCCGGTCTCACACCGAACAACGGTCTGGGCGCCATCCTCGCCGGGCTCGCCGCGCTCGACGGCGGCGACGAGATCGCGGCCGCGATCACCGCGGACCTTGCGCGCGGACCGCGGCTCTCGTACGTCAACTCCGACAAGGGCATCACGAACCTGCACGTGCCCTCCGACGTCATCGTCGATGCATCCATGCCCGCCCTGATCCGCAACGGCGGCAAGCTCTGGGGGGCGGACGGCGGCGAGGACGACACACTGGCCGTCATCCCCGATTCGTCGTACGCCGGCGTCTACCAGGCCGCGATCGATGACGTCATCGCGAACGGTCCCCTCGATCCCGCCACGATCGGCAGCGTGTCGAACGTGGGTCTCATGGCCCAGGCCGCGGAGGAGTACGGCAGCCACGACAAGACGTTCGAGATCGGCGCCGCGGGCACCGTGCAGGTCGTGAACGCGGCCGGCGAGGTCGTGCTCGAGCACGTCGTCGAGCCCGGCGACATCTGGCGCGCGACGCAGACCAAGGACATCGCCGTGCGCGACTGGGTCAAGCTCGCCGTCACGCGCGCTCGCGCCACGGGTACCCCCGCGGTGTTCTGGCTCGACGACACCCGTGCGCACGACGCGCAGCTCATCGCCAAGGTGCACGCGTACCTCGCCGAGCACGACACCGACGGGCTCGAGATCCTCATCCTGTCGCCGACGGATGCCACGCGCTTCTCGCTCGAGCGGATGCGTCGGGGCCTGGACACGATCTCGGTCACCGGCAACGTGCTGCGCGACTACCTGACGGATCTGTTCCCGATCCTCGAGGTCGGCACGAGTGCCAAGATGCTCTCGATCGTGCCCCTGCTCGCCGGTGGCGGTCTCTTCGAGACGGGCGCGGGCGGATCGGCTCCGAAGCACGTGCAGCAGCTGCTCGCCGAGGACTACCTGCGCTGGGACTCGCTGGGCGAGTTCTTCGCGCTCGCGGCCTCCTTCGAGCACTACGCGACGTTCACCGGCAACGCGAAGGCGCAGGTGCTCGCCGACACGCTCGACGCCGCGACCGGCACGTTCCTCGAGAACGACAAGTCGCCCGGCCGCGCGCTCGGCACGATCGACAACCGCGGCAGCCACTTCTACCTCGCGCTGTACTGGGCGCAGGAGCTGGCCGCGCAGACCACGGATGCGGACCTCGCCGCGGTGTTCGCGCCGGTCGCGGCTCAGCTCGCCGCCGACGAGGAGACGATCGTCGCCGAACTGAACGCCGTGCAGGGATCCGCTGTCGAGATCGGCGGCTACTACCACCCGGACCCCGCGCGGGTCGCCGAGGTGATGCGCCCGTCCGCGACGCTCAACGCGGTCATCGACGCGCTCTGACCCGACTCGCGCGTTCCCCGTTCCCCTGAGCCCCGCTTCCCGGTGCCCGGGGAGCGGGGGAGCGGGGGAGTCGGCGAGCGGACCGGAGGACGCGCGACACCGGACGACGAAGGGGGCGGATGCCGCAGCATCCGCCCCCTTCGTCGTTTCCGCGATGTCAGTAGTGGACCGAGACCTCGGTGCCGGTCGGGGCCCAGTCGAACACGTACTTGGCCTGGTCCACCGGCATGTTCAGGCAGCCGTGGCTCATCGGGGTGCCGAAGTTGTTGTGCCAGTAGGCGCCGTGGAAGGCGATGTCGGGCGCGAAGTAGGTGACCCAGGGGACGTCCTCGGTGCAGTAGCTGCCCACCGCATTCGGGTTGCGGCAGGCCGCACCCATGTCCTGCATGCGCACGTGGGCGAACACCTCGAAGTCGCCGGTCGGGGTCGCGGTGCCCGCACGGCCCGAGGAGATCGCCCAGTTCTGCACGACCTGGTCGTTCTCGTAGAGCACGGCGCGCTGCGTCGACAGGTTCACGTCGATGTGTCGGTAGAGGTTCGTCGTCTCGAACGCGGTCTCGGTCACGGGCAGGCGGTACACCGCGTCGCCGGCGGCGAGCTGTGCGGCGAACGCGTCGGCGATCCCGGAGGTGTCGCCGATCGTGCGTCCGGTCGCGCCGGCGGTGAGCTCCTGCAGCACCTCGCCCGACGAGTTCGTGACCGCGGTCGCGTTCACCGGCGCGCGGTCGACGAGCGAGGGCAGCGTGTCGACGGTCGCCTGGATCGCGCCGGCGTCCGCCGCGAGGGTGACCTGGCCGTCGCCGTCGGAGACGGTCAGCCACGATGCCGCCACGGCCCGCTCGACCGGCACCGTGCGCTCGTCGCCGACGTAGAAGCCGACGGTGTCGAGGATGCCGTTCAGTCGCGCGACGGCGGTGTCGGCTTCGGCCGTCGTGACGGCCGCCTCGACCGCGACGACGTCGGCGTCGAGGCCCGCCGTGCCGGTGCCGCTCGTGAACGCGCCCTCGAGGGCTGCCCGCACGGTTTCGAGCTCGATGCCCTCGCCGTCGACGGCGGGCGTGGTCGTGTACGAGCCGGATGCGGCGTCGAAGACGACGGTCGCATCGATCGGATCGACGTACGATGCGCCGGCGGCCTCGCGGAGCGCGGCTTCGGCCTGGGCGTCGTCGATCACGATGTCCGCGTCGAGGGGCGCGGAGTTCCACTGCGTCACGTTCCACATGGGGTGCGCGGAGAACGCGGCCTCCGCGAGAGCGCGTGCGTCGACAGAGGCGCCGAGGTCGGCGCCCGTGACGGTGACCGATCCGTCGCCGGTCTGGATCTCGACGGTCGTGTCGGCGAGGCGCGCCTGCAGGGCATCGGCGGCGCCGCCGACGGTGAGGCCGCCGACCGGCACGCCCGCGACGGCGGTGCCCGGGGCGATGAGAAGGAGGGACGCCGCGATCGCCGCCACCGCGAGGGCGCCGCCCGGAATGCCGATCCAGAGACCGAGGTGCCGCTTCTTGGGCGCGGGGTCCTCGGGTGCCCAGGCGTACGTGGGGGAGTCGATGTCGCCCGATCCGGCGCCCTGCGCCGTCTCGGCGATGTCCGTCTGCGGCGTCGGTCCGGTCACGAGATCGGTCACGCGCTCACCCCCTGCGAGTCCTGTGTCTTCTCATGCTACGCGACCCCCCGGGCGTGTCGACAACGTTCGTATCACGGATGCGGGGGCTACAGGGGCGCATCGATGCGGGATTCGG
>JAVBUN010000138.1:0-13663 GCA_031555335.1 Microbacterium sp. | reverse complement strand
AAACCCCGGAAATCCGCGGATTCTCGGCAAACCTGGGTATATTCGGGCACGGTCGATCCGACCAACCGAGGGTCACTCCTCGGGCCGAAGTCAAGCGGCGGCGATCTTCGCCGCCTGGAGGACAACCACATGGCCGACAAGTCCATCACCAAGACCGAGCTCGTCGCGAGCATCGCCAGCGCCACGGGCCAGAGCCAGTCCGCCGTCTCGAGCGTGCTCGACTCCCTCTTCTCCACGGTCTCCGAGGCCGTCGCCAAGGGCTCCAAGGTTTCCATCCCGGGCTGGATCGCGTTCGAGCAGGTCGAGACCTCGGCTCGCACCGGCCGCAACCCCCAGACCGGCGCCGAGATCCAGATCCCGGCCGGCAAGCGCGTCAAGGTCACCGCGGGTTCGAAGCTGAAGGCCGCCGTCAAGTAATCGACGTACGACCGTCGAGGGGGATGCCGCGAGGCATCCCCCTCCGTCGTTCCCGCCTAGGCTGGAACGGTGATCACGTCCTCGCCCCCCGCCGCTGACACGCGACGAGGCGAGCGCGCCGACGCCACCCGGGTGCTCCGGTTCGCGGGGCCGGTCATCCTCGTGGTCACCGCGTTCGCGGCGCTCGTGGCCGCACTCGCCTACGGCGGCGGCGCGGCGCCGCTCGTCATCGCCGACGCGGGGCCCGTGATCCGCTGGGGCCTGCCCGCTGTCACCCTGCTGGTCAACCTCTCCGCGGCCGGCATGGTGGGTGCCCTCGTGCTCGCCCTCTTCGCGCTGAAGCCGGAGGATCGGGCGTTCGAAGTGGCGCTGGATGCCGCATCCGTCTCGGCCGCCGTCTTCACGCTGGCCTCGGCGGTCACCGCCTTCTTCACCTTCGTCAACGTCTTCAACGCCGCCCCCAGCGCCGACTCCGTCTTCGGTCAGCAGTTGGGGCGCTTCCTCGTCGACACCGAGCTCGGCCGCACCTGGCTGATCACGACCGTCGCGGGTGCCGCGCTGACGGTGCTGACCTTCGCCGTGCGCTCCTGGACCGCGACCTTCGTCGTCGCGCTCCTCGCCGCCGCATCCCTCGTACCGATGGGTACGCAGGGGCACTCGGGCGATCTGTCGAACCACGACATCGCGATGGTCTCGCTCGTGCTGCACATCATCGCCGCCGCCGTGTGGCTCGGCGGGCTGCTGCTGCTCGTCATCATCCGACCCGTCGTCGCGCGCCCCGCCATGACCGACGTGCTGCTGCGCTACTCGAGCCTCGCCCTGGTCGCCTTCGTCGTCGTCGCGATCTCGGGGACCGTGCGCGCGGCGGTGAGCGTCGGGTCAGTGCCCAACCTGCTCTCCCCGTACGGCGGCGTGCTGCTCGTGAAGGTCGTCGCGCTCATCGCCATGGGCGTTCTCGGCGCCTGGTACCGCCTGCGCGTGATCGGGCGGATGGCGGCGGATGCGGCATCCCGTCACTTCTGGACCCTCATCGGCGTCGAGCTGGCGCTCATGGGCATCGCGAGCGGGGCGGCCGCGGCACTTGCCCGCACGCCCCCTCCCGGAGACGAGACGCCGCCGTTCGCACGGACACCGGCCGAGTACCTCACGGATGCCCCGGTGCCGCCGGAGCTGACCGTGTCGCGCTGGTTCACGGCGTGGAACGTCGATCTGATCTGGGCGCTCGTCGTCGGCTTCGGCATCTTCTTCTACCTCGCCGGCGTCTGGCGGATGCACCGCCGCGGCGACCGTTGGCCGATCCACCGCACGATCTTCTGGCTGCTGGGCATGCTGCTGCTGCTATGGGTGACCTGCGGTCCCGTGAACGCCTACCAGGACTACCTGTTCAGCGTGCACATGGTCGGCCACATGCTGTTGACCATGGCGATCCCGCTGCTCCTCGTGCCCGGCGCCCCGGTGACCCTCGCGCTCCGGGCCATCCGCAAGCGCGACGACGGCACGCGGGGCGGACGCGAGTGGATCCTCTGGGCGGTGCACACGCCGCTGTCCAAGGTGCTGACGCATCCGATCTTCGCGGCCGCCAACTTCGTGGCGTCGCTCTGGATCTTCTACTACACCGACCTGTTCCGCTGGTCGTTGTACGACCACCTGGGCCACGAGTGGATGATCGTCCACTTCCTGGTCACGGGCTACCTGTTCGTGCTCTCGCTCATCGGCATCGACCCGGTGCCCTATCGGTTCCCGTACGCTTTCCGGCTGCTCACCCTCGGCGTCGTCATCGCCATCCACGCCTTCTTCGGCGTTGCGATCATGATGCAGACGGGGCTGTTCGCGGCCGAGTGGTTCGGATCGATGGGGCGCACGTGGGGCCCGACCCCGCTCGAGGACCAGTACATCGGCGGCGGCGCCGCCTGGTCGATCGGGGAGATCCCGGCGCTCATCCTCGGCATCACGGTGGCCATCCAGTGGAGCCGCAGCGACGAGCGGATGCAGCGCAGCCGCGACCGGCATGCCGATCGCACCGGGGAGGCGGAGCTCGAGGCGTACAACGCGCGTCTCGCGGCCCTCGCGGAGCGGGACGCCCGCGCCGGACGCTGATCGGTCCCGCGGGCGCGCGGCGTCAGCCGGGGTCGGCGCCGCCCAGGCGGATCGAGGCCGTGCCGTCGGGCAGTACGTCGATCGTGCCGTTGACGGTGAACGGCACGTCCTCCGACACCTCGCGCAGCGTGCCGTCGAAGATCGAGCGTACGTCGAGGTCGATGTGGGCGGTGGCGTCCGCGTCGGGGATGCGCCAGCCGGCGCCGTCGGGGCGGACCGTGATCGAGGGCTGCGCGGTGATCGACCACGTCGGGAGGGTCTCGACCCGGTTGCGCACGACATAGCCGAACGGGCAGCCCGTCGGCTGCAGCACCTGCTGGTTCGTGCAGCCGGTGAGGAACTCCTCGACCCGCTGCTGCACGACATCGATGAACTCGTCGGTCGGCTCGGCCTGCAGCTCGACCGGCGTGCTGACCATCGGCGCATCGGCGAGCACCGCGAAGCCCGGCGTCGTGGAGATCGCCGTGTCGACCGAGATCGAGTACAGCCCGGGCGAGAACACCAGCATCGAGACCGGCTCGACGGGGTCCGCCTCGACGCCGGCGGGGGAGACCTGCCGCTTGTCGAGAGAGAACGCGTTGACGTCGAAGGTCTGCGAGCCGAGCACCGTCACCTTGAGCACCGCGAGCGGGCTCTGCGCGAACCGCCACGTCGGCGCCACCCCGACCATGCCGTTCGCCCTCACGCGGAACGCGGTGCTCCCCTCGTGGCCGCCGGCCTCGTACCGCACCCGCACGACGGTCGTCTCGCCATCCTGTTCCTCGCCGACGACCGCGGCGTCGCTCAGTGACCCCAGTGCGGCACTGCGGAGCAGGGCGTCGGACGCGGTCGGCGGCAGCCCGGCCGCCGACAGCGCGGATCCGTCGAGCGCGACCCCCGGCATCGCCAGGGCGTCCGCCGCGCGACCCGACTGCAGCAGCGTCAGATAACGGGAGACGAACGCCGCGGGACTGTAGAACTCCCGGTACATCGCGGCCGCCCCCGCGGCGAACGCCGCGATGAGCAGCACGCCGACGACGGCGAGGACGCTGAGATCGACGGCGAGTCGCGACGCACGTCGCTGTCGCCCCCCGGCCGTCGGATCACCCACCCCGCCAGTGTAGAAAAGGTCGCCCGTAAGAACGCGGGGAGTTGCGAAGCATTGCGCGAGCGGTGTGGACGACGCGGTCGGCGGCATCCGCGCGCCTACCATGGGAGGGATGGACACGCCGCCTCTCTCCGCCGAGCAGGCGGCGCTGTTCCGGCTCATCGAGGACACCCGCGAGCACGTGTTCGTGACGGGCCGCGCCGGCACCGGCAAGTCGACCCTCCTGCAGCACCTCGCCTGGAACACGTCGAAGCAGATCGCCGTCTGCGCCCCCACCGGGGTGGCGGCGCTCAATGTCGAGGGCCAGACGATCCATTCGCTCTTCAAACTGCCGATCGGTCTCATCGCGAACAGCGAGATCGATCAGTCGGATGCGACGCGCAAGATCCTGAACGCCATCGACACCCTCGTCATCGATGAGATCTCGATGGTGAACGCCGACCTCATGGATGCCATCGACCGGTCGCTGCGGCAGGCGCGACGGCGCCGGGCGGAGCCGTTCGGCGGCGTGCAGATCATCATGTTCGGCGATCCGTACCAGCTCGCGCCGGTTCCGCCGCGGGGCGACGAGCTGCGCTACGTGAACGATCACTACCGCTCGTTCTGGTTCTTCGACGCGCACGTGTGGGCGGGCGAGCCCTCCGACGACGGGCTGGTCGACATCGGTCGCTACGGTGCCGACCTGCACGTGCGGGAGCTGCGGGACATCCACCGTCAGGCCGATCCCGGGTTCAAGGCGCTTCTGAACGCCGTACGGCACGGCCAGGTCACCGCCGATATGGCGAAGATCCTCAACGACACCGGAGCGCGCCGGCCTCCCGAGCCGTCCGCCGACGAGCCGCCCATCATCACGCTGGCGACCCGCAACGATCGGGTGAACGCCATCAACCGCCGGCACCTCGACGCACTGCCGGGCCGCACGCAGACCGCGAACGCCGACATCAGCGGTGACTTCGGGCGGGGCGAGGCGAATTACCCGGCGGACGCGGCGTTGCAGCTCAAAGTGGGTGCGCAGGTGATGTTCCTGCGCAACGACATCCAGCCGTACGGCGAGGGGCCGCGGTGGGTCAACGGCACGATCGGCACCGTGGTGAAGATCACCGGCGGTTCGGTGCGCGTCGAGATCGATGGTCGCGACCACGACGTCGAACCCGCCGTCTGGGAGAGATTCCGATACGCGTACGAACCGGCCACGCGTTCGCTGAGCCGCGAGATCGTGGCGGAGTTCACCCAGTTCCCGCTGCGCCTGGCGTGGGCGGTCACCATCCACAAGTCGCAGGGCAAGACCTACGAGCGGGCGATCGTCGACATGGGCGCCGGGGCGTTCGCGCCGGGCCAGACGTACGTCGCGCTCTCACGCCTCACGTCGCTCGACGGCCTCTATCTGTCGCGGGCGCTCCGCCCGTCGGACGTGCGCGTGGACGCCGACGTGGAGCGCTTCATGCGCAGCGCCCGCGGCGCCGTGGGCTGAGTCGCGACGGGTCCCGCCGCGGCGCGCCCTCGCGACGCGCTCTCGAGTCGGATTCGGCGTCGTGTGTGGCGGGCGTGCGGGCTTCGGGGCGACGGCTGCGGTCGCCAGGCGTCAGGCGACGGCGGCGGCCTTCGCCCGACCGAGGTCCTCGAACAGGTCGGTGTTGAACTGGTACGCCACCAGTACCTCGTCGATCACGCGTTCCTTCTCCGCGTCATCCCACGGCGCCGCGTCGAGCTGATCGCGGTACACGTCCTTGAACGCCTTCGGATCGGCGATCTCGTCGAAGATGTAGAACCCGACGCCGTTCGTGTCGAAGCCGAACCGGCGCTGCATCAGCTTGCCGATGAACAGCCCTCCCGACAGGTCGCCGAGGTAACGGGTGTAGTGGTGCGCGACGAAACCGCCGGGCCAGGTCGCGCCGACCTGGTTGATGCGCTCGACGTAGCGCCTCGTGGTCGGCAGGGGCGCGATGCGCTCGCGCCAGTCCGGCCCGATCAGGAACTCGAGGTCCGCGGCGAGGGCGGGCAGGCGGGTGAGCTTCTCGGTGATGAAGACGGATGCCACGGGGTCGCGCCGCATCCGCTCGGCCGCGCTCTCGAGGGCCTCGTAGATGAACCAGTGCTGCGCCACGAGCGCGATGTAGTCCTCGCGCGTGCCGTCGCCCGTCATCAGATCGGACATGAATCCGGCACCCTCGCTGCCGGAGTGGGCGCCGCTGGAACGCTCACGCAGCGCGGTCGAGAAGGAGATCGGCTCGCTCATGCGGCCCACTATACCTTCAGCTAAGCGGAACCTAACTCCCGATTTTCGGAAGGCGCTCGCGTCAGTGCGGGCGGGGCTCGATCCCGAGGCGGGCGCACGCGGCGTCGTAGAGGGCCACGATCTCGCGACGCACCTCGCGGCGTTCGGTGATAGGGCCGCCGGGCCACGGCACGGTCAGCTCATGCGCCGCGCCGGAGGCATCCGTGACGCTCCATCTGCCGCCGTCGCCGTCGAAACCGGTCATGGTCGAGGCGACCGGAGCGAGCTCGGCGCCGAAGGCCCGGGCGATCAGCATGTTGTCGTCGGTGTGATCGGAGTTCATGTGGCCGAGCACGCCGGCGAGTGTCGCGTCGTCGAACGTATAGCGCATCCGCACAGCCTAGGTGTTCGTGATGGTCCTGTGATCTGGGTGTGTTTGAATGCTGGAGCACGATCACGGGGGTGAGTATGCCGATCCGCTCCGGCCTCAGACGCGCCTTCGCCACCGTGGCAGGCGCGTCCGTCGTCATGCTCGCCGTCGCCGGATGCAGCGCCGGGGAGAGCGTCGAGATCGACCTGCCGGCGCAGGTCGAGGGGGCGTTCCCCGCCGACACGCAGGCCCAGCTCGAGGCTGCCGTGACCTTCGCGATGGCCGCCACGGGTTCGACCGGTGCGATCGTGGGCGTGTCGTCGCCGTGGAGCGGGTCGTGGGTCGCCGGGGTGGGCGACGCATCCGTCGACGACGCCTTCCGCGTCGCCGACCTCACCCGTCCGATGATCTGCGATGTGCTCTACGACATGGTCGCCACCGGCACCGTGTCGCTCGACGACGAGGTGCGCGACTATGTGCCGAGCGTCGCCGGGCTCGACGACGTCACCCTCGGCATGCTCTGCGACGGCACCAGCGGGCTCGGTTCGTACGCCCCGGTGCTGCAGTCCGAGTGGCTGGAGCTCCCCGCGCGCGTGTGGAACCCGAACGAGCTCGTCGCGTACGGTACCGCCGGATTCGACCCGTCCACGGCGGGTACCACGTGGCGCGACTCGGACACGGGGTACGTGCTGCTCGGGCTCGCGCTCGAGAACGCCGCGAAGGAGAGTGCGGCGACGCTGCTGCAGGACGACGTCTTCGGCCCGCTCGAGCTGTCGGGCACGCGGTTGCCCGACCGCGTGGCGGCGCCCGCCGGTGACCCGGTGCTGACCGGCACGCTGTCGACCACCGGCGCCGACGGCGCCCTCAACTGCGCCGAGCCCGCGGATGTCACCACGCTCTCGGCGAGCATCGGCTTCACCAACGCGGGCGTGGTCTCGACGATCGCCGACGTGCAGCGCTACGTGCAGGCGCTCGCGGCCGGTGCGCTGACCCCCGACGACGTGGACCGCTTCGCGAACCCGATCGTCATGGATCCCGCCCTGCCGTCGTGGCTGACGACCGCGGGCGGAGCCGTGCAGGCGGGGTCGCTCGTCGGGCAGTTCGGCTCGATGCCCGGATACATCTCCGCCGCGTTCGCGGATCCCGCCACCGGGATGACGGTGGCCGTGGTGCTCAACAACTCAGCCGCATCCGATCTGCTGGGCGCCTACCTCGCGTGGGAGCTCGCCGCGATCGCCTCGAAGGCGCCGGCGGCCGCCGGCGAGACGGCACCGGATGCGGGCCTCCCCTGGACCGCGCAGCAGTACCACGACGCGATCGCGGGCGCCGCGGTCTGCCCGCTGCCCGCGGGGTGAGCGGGCGCGCGACCGGGCCGGCGTCCGCGGTCGGCCTGGTGCTCGTGGGCCTCGCGTGCCAGGAGGTCGGCGCCGCGCTCGCGGTGACGCTGTTCCCGCGGGCGGGCGCGCTCGGCATGGTCATGCTGCGGCTCGTGTTCGCGGCCCTCGTCCTGCTGCTGATCGCCCGGCCGTCGCTGCGCGGACGCTCCCGCATGGCGTGGGCCGCGGTCGCCCGGTTCGGCCTCGTGCTCGCGCTCATGAACGGACTGTTCTACCTCGCCCTCGAGCGCCTGCCGCTCGGCGTCACGGTGACGATAGAGGTGCTCGGCCCGCTCGTCCTGTCGATCGTCGCGGCGCGTCGGGCATCGGCGTGGGTGTGGGCGGTGCTCGCGTTCGCCGGTGTGGTGGCGCTCGGTGGCGGCGGGTGGGATCGCCTGGATCCGCTCGGCGTCGTCTTCGCGCTGGGAGCGGCGGCCAGCTGGGCGTTCTACATCGTGGCGTCGGCGCGCGTCGGGCGGGAGTTCCCCCGCTTCGACGGCCTTGCGCTCGCGATGGCGATCGGCGCGATCATCTCGCTGCCGTTCGGCATCGTCGACGCCGGAACCGCACTGCTCCGGTGGGACCTGCTCGCGCTCGGCTTCGCGGTGGCGATGCTGTCATCGACCGTGCCGTACGCGCTCGAACTCGTCGCGCTGCGGCGGTTGGCCGCATCCGTCTTCGCGATCCTCATGAGCCTCGGCCCCGCCACCGCGTCGATCGCGGGGTTCCTGCTGCTCGGTCAGCACCTCAACGCGCTCGAGATCGGAGGCATCGCCCTCGTGATCGGCGCGAGCATCGGCGCCGTCCTCACCGCGCCCCGACGCGATCGCCCCGCGGATGCGGCCCTTCCGCCCGCCCCGCCGGCCTGACCCCGCCCCCGCCTCTCCAGCGCCGCGAAACAGCATCCGTTCCACGAAACAGCGTGGAACGCGTGCGGTCTCGTGGAACGGATGCTGTCTCGCGGTCTCTCGCAGCGGCGCGGGCGGGCGGGAGCGGGCGCGGACGGCGGGCGGGGGTGGGGGCGTACGGGGGCGGGGGATGCCGCGTCAGGGGGCGAGGATCGTCTCCAGGAGGTGCGGGCCGATGGGGGCGGGCATCTCGCGTACGAAGCGGATCCGCGCGCCGTCGTGGTGACGCTCGGCGACCCGCTGGCCACGCAGATCCGCGATCGTCTGCCCGCGGCCCGGCCCGGACGACACATCGACCTCGACGGGCACGCGCGGGGCGAGCGACGGCGCCGCACCACCCGCGGCGATCACCGCGGCGAGGGGATCGTGCACCGAGCTGGCCCGGCGGCCGTAGGTCGGCAGGTAGAAGTCGAAGTACAGGTCGAGGATCTCGCCCACGGCCCGGACGAACGGCCGCGGGTCGGCGAGCAGTCGCAGGCGGTCGGCCTCCTCGAGCGTGTGCTCCATCGTGACGTCCAGGGGCACGAGGGTGACGTCCCAGTCCGCGGCGAGCAGGGCGGCCGCGGCCTCGGGGTCGTTGAAGATGTTCGCCTCGGCGACGGGCGAGGCGTTGCCGGGCGCGTTACCCGCGCCGCCCATCGTGGTCACCCCGGCGATGCGTTCCGGCAGCGTGGGGTCGATCTGCAGGGCCAGTGCGATGTTCGTCAGCGGGCCGATGGTGAGCAGATGCAGCGTGCCGGGGTAGGTGTGCGAGAGGTCGATCAGCAGCTGGGCGGCGCTGCGGGGGTCCGGCTCCGCCGCGGCGCGCGGCAGGACGATGTCGCCGACGCCGTTGTGGCCGTGGATGTGAGCCACGCCGCCGGAGTACGGGTGCGTGAGGTGGTCGTGCGCGCCGATGGCGACGGGGATGCCGTCGACGCCCGCCAGCGCGATCAGGTCGAGGGTGTTGCGTGCGGCCTGCTCGGCATCGATGTTGCCGCTGACCGTGCCGACGCCGACGAGCTCGACCTCGGGCGAGGCCAGCAGATAGGCGAGCGCGACGGTGTCGTCGACGCCGGTGTCGCAGTCGAGAAAGACGGGGGTGGGGCTGGTCATGTGGTTCCTCGGGAGTCGAAAGCGGGTGGACTCCGTTGTCCCGGCCCGGAAATGGGCACTGTTCGGTTATAGCCTGCGCCGTGTGTCATGCGCGTATCGGCGCGGCTCGCGCGGTCCGCGCCGGATCAGGAGCATGCCGCACGCCGGGCGACCGCGGGCCGCACGCCGGATCAGGAGCGCGCGTCACGCCAGGCGGCCCCGGGCGGCACGCGGGGTCAGGAGAACGCGCCGGATCAGGATGAGGGGGGCGGCGAGCATCCTGATGTGGCGTTGTCGCCTGATCTCGCGCGTCGGCAGTCGTCGGCGCGGACCCGGCCGGCTCGCCGGGTCAGGAGTGGGCGTCCCGCGGGATGACCCCGGGCCGCACGCCGGATCAGGAGAACCCGCCGGATCAGGATGATGGGGGCGGCAAGCATCCTGATGTGGCGTTGTCGCCTGATCTCGCGCGTCGGCAGTCGTCGGCGTGGACCCGGCCCGCCCGGCAGCGCGCCGGGTCAGGATCAGGTGTTGCGTGGGCGACCGCTGCCGCAGGCTGGATCAGGAGCGGGCGGCACGCCAGGCGACCCCGGGCCGCGCGGGGTCAGGAGAACGCGTCGGATCAGGATGAGGGGGCGGCGAGCATCCTGATGTGGCGTTATCTCCTGAGCTCGCGCGTCGGCATCGGTCGGCTAGCCCCGCCCGCGCCCGCCTCGCACAACCCCGGCTCACCCCGCCCGCGTCCACCATGCACAACCCCCGCCCCGCACCCCCCCTGGCGCGAGCGCGAAGCGGCGCCGTGATGGAATGGGGGGATGGCAGCATCCCTGGGCCCGCTCTGCGTGGTCGGCAGCATCAACGTCGACGTGACCGCATCCGTGGTGCGCCTGCCGCAGGCGGGCGAGACGGTGATGGGTGGCGATCTGCGCCGTGACGCCGGCGGCAAAGGCGCGAATCAGGCGGCCGCCGCCGCGCGGCTCGGGGCGCAGGTGCGGATGGTGGGTGCGGTCGGTGACGATCCCGACGGCCTCCGGATGCTGCAGAACCTGCGCGACACCGGCATCGACGTCAGCGGCGTGTGGCTGGGCGATGCCCCCACCGGCACGGCGCTGATCACGGTCGACGAGGCCGGCGAGAACCAGATCGTCGTCTACGCCGGTGCGAACCACGACGTCACGCTCGACGGCGTCTCGTTCACCCCCGAGGAGGCGGTGCTGACGCAGCTCGAGATCCCGCTCGCGACCGTCGTATCGCTCGCCGCCGCGGTGCCCGGGTACCTCGCGATCAACGCCGCCCCCGCGCAGCCCCTCCCCGCCGACCTCGTCGCGCGCGCCGATCTCGTGATCGTCAACGAGACCGAGTACGCGCAGCTGCCCGAGCTCGCGGACGCGCGCCTGGTCGCGGTGACCTACGGCTCGGCGGGCGCCGCCCTGCGGCAGGACGGCCGCGAGGTCGTGCGCGTCCCGGCGCCGAAGGTGCGCTCGGTCAGTGCGGTCGGCGCCGGCGACGCGTTCTGCGCGTCCCTCACCCTCGCGCTCCACGCCGGCTGGGAGCCGGAGCGGGCCCTCCGCGCCGCCTGCGCGGTGGGGGCGGATGCGGTCACGCACGTCGGCGCACAGCCCGCGCTCGGGCTGCTCGAGACCTACGCCTGACCCGGCCCGGAGCGCGCCGGGCGCGGCCACCGCTGTGGCAGAGTCGAAGACAGAACCCACTCAAGGAAGAGGCCTCGATGCCCATTTCTCCCGACGACTCCCGTCTCGTCGCGCCTTACGAGGCTGCCGCCACCCGCTACGCGGACGTGCCGTTCGCGCGTGCAGGTGCGAGCGGGGTGAAGCTGCCCCGCATCTCGCTGGGGTTGTGGCAGAACTTCGGCAGCGGTCGCGCACCCGAGACCCAGCGCGAGATCCTGCTGCACGCCTTCGATCGCGGGATCACGCAGATCGATCTCGCGAACAACTACGGACCGCCCTACGGCCGGGCCGAGATCACGTTCGGCGAGGTGCTCTCGACCGATCTCGCCCGCTACCGCGACGAGCTTTTCCTCGCGACCAAGGCCGGCTACGACATGTGGCCGGGCCCGTACGGTGACGGCGGCTCGCGGAAGTACCTCGTGCGGTCGCTCGAGCAGAGCCTGACGCGCATGAAGACCGACTACGTCGACGTCTTCTACTCGCACCGCTACGACCCCGAGACGCCGCTCGAGGAGACGATGGGCGCGCTCGCGAGCATCGTCCGCAGCGGTAAGGCGCTGTACGTCGGCATCTCGAACTACCCGGCCGACCTCGCCCGTCGCGCCTACGAGCTGCTCGCCGGCGAGGGGGTGCGGCTGCTGCTGCACCAGCCCCGGTACTCCATGTTCGATCGCACGCCCGAGGCGGAGCTCTTCCCGGCGCTTCGGGGCCTGAACGTCGGCAGTGCGGTGTTCTCGCCGCTCGCGCAGGGACTGCTCACCCCCAAGTACCTCGACGGCACGGTTCCGGCGGACTCGCGGGCCGCGAACAGCGTGTTCCTCAACGAGTCGGCGCTCACCGACGACTACCTCTCCCGCATCCGGGGCATCGCCGCAGTCGCGGAGCAGGCGGGTCTCTCGATCCCCGCGCTCGCCGTGGCATGGGTGCTGCGCGACCCGGTGGTCACGACCGCGATCATCGGCGCGTCGCGCCCGGGTCAGATCGACGAGGCGATCGGTGCCAGCACGGCCGAGGTCGGCGACGACGTGTGGCAGGCGCTCGACGAGTTCGCCGCCCCCTCGGGGTCGTCGCTCATCTGAGCGCCGCGCGACGACAGAGGCCCCCGCGCATCACGCGCGGGGGCCTCTGTGTTGCACCCGGGGGAAGGGTGTGTCGTCGGGTCAGGCGACGGCGGCGCGGATGGCCGCGGCGGCCGCTGCGACATCGTCGGCACCGTAGATGGCGCCGCCGACGACGGCGACCTGTGCGCCCGACTTCTGCACGGCCGGGATGGTGGTGGTGTTCACACCGCCGGCGACCGAGAACGGCACGCCCGAGGCCTCGCCGTCGGTGAGCAGGGTGTTGAAGGTGAAGCCCTCCTCGGCCTGCTCGTCGAGACCGGCGTGCATCTCGACGAACTCGGCACCGAGCGCGACGACCTGCTGGGCGCGGGCGGGCTTGTCGGCGACGCCGATGAGGTCGACGACGATGCCCTTGCCGTGCTTCTTGGCGGCCTTGACGGCGCCGGCGATCGTGCTGTCACCGGCCGAGCCGAGCACGGTGACGAGGTCGGCACCGGCGGTGAAGGCGATGTCGGCCTCCAGCTCGCCCGCATCCATCGTCTTGAGGTCGGCGAAGACCACCTTGTCGGGGTGCGCCTGCTTGATCGCGGTGATCGCGGCGAGGCCCTCGCTCTTGATGAGCGGGGTGCCGAGCTCGAGGATGTCCACGTGCGGGGCGGCAGCGGCGGCGAGCTCGAGAGCGGCCGCGGTGGTCAGGGTGTCCATGGCGAACTGGATCTTCATGATTCTTCTTCCTTCGTGGGGATGCGGCGGGCGGATGCCCGTCACTCGAGATTCGCGTGGCGCGGCCAGAGCTCGTCGGCGCTCTGACCGCTCCGGCGCCACAGGGCGTGGAACAGGGCGTCGCCCAGCAGCACGACGACCTGCTCGAACAGGCTTCCGGCGTACTGGGCGGATGCGGATGCCGACCGGTCGAGCTTCTCGGCGGCGGGCACCACGACGGTCGCGTCGGCGAGAGCCGCGAGCGGGGAGGCCGGGGCTGTCGTGATCGCCGCGACCCGGGCGCCGACGGCGTGGGCCGTCTCGGCGGCGCGGACGATGCCGCCGGTCGTGCCGGAGCCGCTCGCCGTCAGCAGCAGGTCGCCGTGGGCGATGGCGGGGGCGGTGACCTCACCGACCACGTGCACCTCGAGCCCGAGGTGCATGAGCCGCATGGCGGTCATCCGCAGCGCGAGCCCGGATCGGCCCGCACCGAGCACGAACACCCGGGGTGCGTCCGCGATGAGATCGGCCACGGTTCCGAGCGCGAACGCGCTCTCCTGGGTGATCCGTTCGACCGTGGCGTCGATCTCCGCGCGGATGCGCGTCAGCGAGTAGCCGACGCCGACATCGAGAAGTTCCATTCCTCCATCCTGTGCAGCGGGCGGGGA
>JAVBUN010000004.1:0-2538 GCA_031555335.1 Microbacterium sp. | reverse complement strand
GCAGCGCGCGAAGCACGGCAAGGATGCCGAGGCGTACGCCGCATACTCGGCGATGGAGCGCGACGAGCTCAGCTGGGAGAAGTGGGCGGAGCGCCTGCAGTGGTACTACAGCCACGTCGAGTTCCTGTTCAGCCCCGACCTACTGGTGGTCGGCGGCGGCGTGTCGAAGCACGCGGACAAGTTCCTGCACCTGCTCGATCTGCGTACGCCCATCGTCCCCGCCGTGCACCGCAACAACGCCGGCATCATCGGAGCCGCAGCCCTGTCGCTCGGCGCCGCACCGCAGCACCTCTCGGCGACGACCGCCAAGTCCTGACACCCTCCGGCCCCGCCGCGTCGGTCCCGAGGAGATCCTCGAATCTGAGGAGATTCCTGAATCCGAGGAGATTCCTGAATCTGAGGAGATTCCTGAATCTGAGGAGGATGCCGCGCCGGAGCCCCTCAGAACCCAGGATCTCCTCAGGATCAGTGCGAGGTTCGGCGCGGTGAGCCGTACCGGCCCGGGGCTCGAGAGGGCGAATGGGCCGGCCTGTACGCCGGGTTCTGTCCGGGGGCATACGCCCCGTGGACGGTCATCTCTCTCGGCGACACGTTGCCGTGCCGCTCCAGCGGTCTACCCGAGGACTCGGCGAGCCGCGTCCACATCCTCTGTCTGACCTTGCTCCGGGCGAGGTTTACCGTGCGGGTCGTGTCACCACGACCCCGGTGGTCTCTTACACCGCCGTTTCACCCTTACCGCGGCCGGAACCGCGGCGGTCTGTTCTCTGTGGCACTGTCTCGCGGGTTGCCCCGGGTGGGTGTTACCCACCGCCCTGCCCTGTGGAGCCCGGACG
The DNA here is from genome assembly GCA_031555335.1 of Microbacterium sp. Classification (GTDB taxonomy): domain Bacteria; phylum Actinomycetota; class Actinomycetes; order Actinomycetales; family Microbacteriaceae; genus Microbacterium. Next base: position 1,705 of record JAVBUN010000004.1, on the reverse strand, counting down.
TTCCTCGGCGCGAGCGGCGAACCGCGCGCGACGCGACCGTCCAGCCGACCCATTCGCGTGACCGAGTCTATCCGGCGGGCGGATGCGGCTCGCGCCCCGCCTCGACAGGTCGGACGACGTCGATGTCGAGGGGGAAGTCGATCGGGAACTCGCCGAACAGTCGGCGCCCGGCCGCGATCGCCGCATCCGTCACCGCCACGGCGACCGCGTCGGCCATCCCCGCCGGGGCGTGGACCATCACCTCGTCGTGCAGGAAGAACACGAGGTGCGGCCGGTTCGCGAACACCGGGCCCGAACGCGTCGCGAGCGGCGGCGGTGTCTCACCGAGGGCATCCAGGCGCAGCCGGATCTCGGCGAGCCAGCACAGCGCCCACTCCGCCGCCGTGCCCTGCACCACGAAGTTCCGCGTGAACCTGCCGCGATCCCGCGCGATCCGACGCGCGATCTCCCGCGTCGCGGCCTCGGCTCCCTCCTCGGACGCCGCCCGCGCGAGCGCCGACCACTCCGCGTCGGGTAGGGGCGCCGTGCGTCCGAGCCACGTGCGGACGCTGCCGCCGTCCTCCCCCGCCGCCGCCGCGCCGTCAACGAGGCGCATCGCTGCCGGATACGTGCGCCGCAATCGGGGGACGAGTCGCCCGCCCTTGCCGGTCGTCGCGCCGTACATCGCCCCGAGCACCGCGTATTTGGCCTCCTCGCGGGTTGCGACCGCACCGGAGGCCACGACCCCCTCGTACAGGTCCCGGCCGCGCGCCGCCTTCGCGAGCGCGAGATCCCGCGACATGCCGGCCAGCACCCGCGGCTCGAGCTGGGCGACGTCGGCGTCCACGACCACCCAGCCCGGGTCGGGGCGCATGGCAGGGCGCAGCGCACGCGGGATCTGCAGCGCACCGCCGCCGCTCGATGCCCATCGACCCGTGACCACACCGCCCGGCACGTAGACCGGCCGGAAGCGGCCGTCGCGCACCCACTCGTCGAGCCACGCCCAGCCGTTCGCGACGAGCAGACGAGCGAGCCGCTTGTACTCGAGCAGCGGCGCCACCGCCGGGTGGGTCTGCTCGGCGAGCTCCCATCGACTGGTGGAGATGACCTGCACACCGGCGCGGTGGAGCGCGCGGAGGAGCTTCGGAGGGGAATCCAGGTTCACGGCGGCGTCGCCGAGCGCCCCGCGCACCTCGTCGGCGAGCTGCTGCATCCGCTGGGGCGCGCCGGAGCCGACCGAGCGCTCCCCCAGCGTCGCGATCAGGATGCGGTCGTGCTCCGCCGCATCCCACGGGAGACCCGCGGCATGCATCTCCTCGGCGATCACCCCACCGGCGGATTCGCCGTGCATCAGGATCCGCAGCGAAGGCCCGTCCGGGGACGCCTCGAGCACGTCGAGCTGTCGACGCAGCTCGCGTGCGGCCTCATCCGCATCCGGCTCGTCGTCCGCGTCCGCGGCGAACAGCGCCTCCTCGGCGGCGACCGCCGCGCCCGCCCGGTCCCAGTCGCTCGCGGGGCCGAGTCCCGCGGCCTCGGGCATCGCCGTGCGCAGGATGCGGTGGCAGGCCCGCAGATCCCAGGCCCGGCGGACGCGAACCCCCGCCGCGAGCAGCACCGGGTACGCACGGGCCGTGTCCGCCCACACCCACCGCGTGTCGGGCCGGGCCGCGACGGCCGCCGCCAGTTCGTCGTGGCCCAAGACGGTGCGGGCGAGCGGACTGCCGTC
>JAVBUN010000084.1:0-5856 GCA_031555335.1 Microbacterium sp. | reverse complement strand
GTGGCGTCCTGCCTGCTGGTCATGGGCGTCGTGCTGATCGTCGGGGACCTCGTCGTCCCCCTCCACCTCGAGTCTTAGGATTTCCTCATGACCGCCATCAGCCTGGGCATGCCGGAGGCTCCGCCGCCGGTGCTCAACCCGCGCCGCAAGACCCGCCAGATCAAGGTCGGCAAGGTGGGCGTCGGGAGCGAGTCCCCGGTGTCGGTCCAGTCGATGACGACGACGCTGACGTCCGACGTCAACAGCACGCTCCAGCAGATCGCCGAGCTCACGGCCACCGGGTGCGACATCGTCCGGGTGGCCTGCCCGAGCCAGGACGATGCCGACGCGCTCGCCGAGATCGCGCAGCACTCGCAGATCCCCGTGATCGCGGACATCCACTTCCAGCCGAAGTACGTCTTCGCCGCGATCGACGCCGGCTGCGCCGCCGTACGCGTCAACCCGGGCAACATCCGCAAGTTCGACGACCAGGTCAAGGAGATCGCCCGCGCCGCGCGGGACCGCGGCACGTCGATCCGGATCGGCGTCAACGCCGGCAGCCTCGACAAGCGGATCCTCGAGAAGTACGGCAAGGCGACGCCCGAGGCACTGGTCGAGTCGGCCGTCTGGGAGGCCGGCCTCTTCGAGGAGCACGACTTCCACGACTTCAAGATCTCGGTCAAGCACAACGACCCGATCGTCATGGTGAAGGCCTACCGGCTGCTCGCCGAGCGGGGCGACTGGCCGCTGCACCTCGGCGTGACCGAGGCGGGGCCCGCGTTCCAGGGCACGATCAAGTCGGCGACGGCCTTCGGCATCCTGCTGTCGGAGGGCATCGGCGACACCATCCGGGTCTCGTTGTCGGCGCCGCCGGCCGAAGAGGTCAAGGTCGGTCATCAGATCCTGCAGTCGCTGAACCTGCGCGAGCGCACCCTCGAGATCGTGTCGTGCCCGTCGTGCGGGCGCGCGCAGGTCGATGTCTACTCGCTCGCCGACAACGTGACCGAGGGCCTGAAGGACATGACGGTGCCGCTGCGCGTCGCGGTCATGGGGTGTGTCGTGAACGGCCCCGGGGAGGCGCGCGATGCCGACCTGGGCGTTGCCAGCGGCAACGGCAAGGGGCAGATCTTCGTGAAGGGCGAGGTCGTGAAGACCGTGCCCGAGTCCGAGATCGTCGCGACGCTGATCGCCGAGGCCAACCGCATCGCCGACGAGATGGGCCCCGACGCCCCGATCGGCACCGCGCAGATCGTCACCGCGTAGTCCGGCCGCTCGCGGGGTTCCGCCTCCCTGGTCTTCTGTCTTCGCGGGCAGAAGCGGCCCATATGGTGGGCATTCCTGCACGGCCACGTCGCAGCGTCGGGGGTGCGGCGCGGGTGCGCTAGCGTTGCCCACGATGTCCGCAGCACCGATCTCGCGCCCGATCGTCGCGGGTGTCGTGACCGCCCTGGTCGGGTTCTCGAGTTCGTTCGCCGTCGTCCTCACCGGTCTGGATGCGGCCGGAGCCACCTCCGGGCAGGCCGCGAGCGGGCTGCTCGCGCTGTGTCTCACCCTCGGCACCGCGAGCGTGGTGCTGGCCTGGCGGTACCGGATGCCGCTGACGGCGGCGTGGTCGACTCCGGGAGCGGCCCTCCTCGTCGCGACCGGGACGGTCGATGGCGGATGGTCGGCGGCGGTGGGCGCGTTCCTCCTCGCCGCCGGACTCATCCTGCTGACCGCTCTGTGGCCCGTGCTGGGCGCCGTCATCGCCCGCATCCCGCCCTCCATCGCCCAGGCGATGCTCGCCGGCGTCCTCCTGCCGCTGTGTCTCGCGCCGTTCGAGGGCCTCGTCCTCAATCCGTGGGGGGTCGCGCCCGTCCTGATCGTCTGGGTCGTGTGCGCTCGCCTGTTGCCGAGGTGGGCGGTGCCGCTGTCGTTCGTGACGGCGGCGGTCGTCGTGGGCATCGATCTCGCCCGCTCCGGCGCCGGTGTGCCGGTGTCGACTCTGTTGCCGCGACTCGAGCTCACCGCTCCGACGCTGAGCCTCGGGGCGGTGGTGGGGATCGCCCTGCCGCTGTTCCTCGTGACGATGGCGTCGCAGAACGTCCCCGGAGTCGCCGTCATGCGCAGCTTCGGGTACGAGGTGCCGTGGCGGCCGGCGATGCTCGTGACCGGCATCGGATCCGCGCTCGGCGCGCCGTTCGGCGGACACGCGATCAACCTCGCCGCGATCAGTGCGGCGCTCGCGGCGGGCCCGGAGGCAGACCCCGACCCGCGGCGCCGGTGGGTGGCGGGCGTCTCCGCAGGCGGGTCGTACGCGGTGCTCGCGGCCTGCTCCGCCGCATTCGCCGCGCTCGTGGTGCTGGCCCCCGCCGGCGTCATCCCGGCCGTCGCGGGGCTGGCGCTGTTCGCGGCGTTCGGCTCGGCGGTGCAGCAGGCGATCGATGACCCGGGGGAGCGTCTTCCCGCGGTCGTCACCTTCCTCGTCGCCGCCTCGGGAATCGCGCTGGGCGGAGTCAGCGCCGCCTTCTGGGCGCTCGCCGCGGGACTGATCGTGCGCGGCGTGCTGCACATCGGTCGGCGCTGAGGCCGCGCGGCCTGCCGCGGCCGTGACCCTCTCGCGCGCTCGACACGGATTCGGCCTGCCGTGAACCTTTCGGGCGGTGCCGGACACTACACAGTGTGAGCGAAGATGAGGCCGCTGTCTGGCAGCGGCTGCGCGCGGGCGACGAGTCCGCCATGGGGGAGATGTTCGACCGTTACGAGGCGCGGCTGTTCCGGCACGCGTGCCGTCTGCTGACGACCCGCGAGGACGCGAAGGATGCGGTCACGATCGCGTTCTTCGAGCTGTGGCGCAAGCGAGGATCGGTGCGGCTGGTGGACGGCTCACCGCTGCCGTGGCTTCTGGTCACGGTCGCGAACACGGCCCGAAACCTGGAGCGATCGGGGCATCGGTACCGGGCGCTCCTGGGGAAGACTCCCGCGAGTCCGCACATCGACGCTCCGGTCGCACGCGATGAGAGTGGGATTCTTGCGGCGCTCCGGCGCCTGCCCGCCGCGGAGCGCAGCGTCATCGTGCTGACGATCCTCGAGGGATACCCCGAGCGGGATGCCGCGCAGACGCTCGGCATCCCGGTGGGGACGGTCAAGTCCCGACTGTCGCGGGCGAAGACCAAACTTCGCGATGAGATGACGGCGATGGAGGCATCGTGGACATGAACGACGAAGGACTCACCGCTCACGAGCGGTCCCGGATGCGCGACCTCGTGACCACGGGCACGAAGCGGATGCGGGTGACTCGCGCGCGACGGATGCAGTTCGGCGCGGGCGCCGCGGCCGTCGCGCTGGTCGCGGTGGTCGTTGCCGGTGTCGTGCTCGGGACGACGCGGGGGAGCGACCAGATCGCGACGCCCGTCGAGACGAGCACGGTGACGCCGAGCCCGAGCCCGACGCCGCCGAGCACTCCGAGCCCGACGCTCGCCCCGATCGCGGAGCCGGCCGATGCGGTGCTTCCGTTCGGCGGATCCTGCGCCAATATGCTGAGTCTCGAGCAGGCCAGTGGATGGCTGGGCGCCGACGTGCGCCCGGTAGCGGCGCCCTGGATCTCACCCGAGGTCGAGATGGCGGGTGGGATGACGTGTACGTGGGCCGTGCCGGACGCGTACATGTGGGGCTATGTCGAGGTGACGGCCTACCCCGCGTCGTTGTTCGACGCCCTCGGCGGCGCTCCTGTGGACCCGGGGCAATGTGCAGACGCTCGGTGCCGCGCGGCAGCGGTGGACGATGAGATGTGGCTTGCCGTGACGTGGGTTGGCGATGCTGACGACTTCTCCGGGCTCTCCCTCAGAGAGATCCGACCCGCAGAGCTGGACGCATTGTTCCGTCTGCTGAGCGACCAGGCAGTGGCGTTCGCCCCGCCCCGACCGGCGGAACGCGCTGCGGGATGGTGGCCTGCTGCGGGATGCGATGTTCTGCAGGGAGCGACCGAGGAGGCGGTCGAAAGTGGGTCCGCGACCGCGTCGGACTACTTGGTGAACCCCGGCCGTGCGTACGAGCTCGCCGGGCTGGGCGACGAGTCGTGCGTCGCCACCGATGACAGCGGTGCCACGGTGTGGGTGGGTATCGCGCCAGGTGGGGGACCGTTCTTCGACAGCATCGCGACCGCTGCCATGGTCGAACGTGTCGAAGTGCCCGGCAGCGACGGGGCCGTGATCGTCCCCGACAACTATCTCTGGGAGGCGTCAGGCATGGTCCTCGTCGTCCGCAGCGGCGACAATCTCGTGACGCTCGCCTACTCGCACGGCGAGATGCGTGACGGGGCGCCGCAGCGTTACGCGACGGACGCCCTCACCGCTCTCAACGCGACCCTCGGCTGACCCGCAACCGCGCGCCCGCCTAGACTTGTGCCTCGTGGTCACCCGTCTCTCGCACTTCTTCCTCCGCACGCTCCGAGAGGACCCGGCCGACGCCGAGGTCACGAGCCATCGCCTGCTGGTCCGCGCCGGGTACATCCGGCGCCAGGCGCCGGGCGTGTTCGCCTGGCTGCCGTTGGGCCTGCGGGTGAAGGCCAAGATCGAGCAGGTCGTGCGCGAGGAGATGGCGAACGCGGGCGCCTACGAGGTGCACTTCCCGGCCCTCCTGCCGCGCGAGCCCTACGAGGTCACCGGACGGTGGGAGGAGTACGGCGACGCGCTCTTCCGCCTGCAGGACCGCAAGGGCGCCGACTACCTCCTCGCCCCGACGCACGAGGAGGTCTTCACGCTGCTCGTGAAGGACCTGTACTCCTCGTACAAGGACCTGCCGCTGACGATCTACCAGATCCAGGACAAGTACCGGGATGAGGCGCGCCCGCGCGCCGGGCTCCTGCGCGGCCGCGAGTTCACGATGAAGGACGCGTACTCGTTCGACGCGAGCGACGCCGGGCTGGATGCCTCCTATCAGGCGCAGCGCGACGCATACGAGCGCATCTTCCAGCGGCTCGGCCTCGAGTATGTGATCGTGCAGGCGGATGCGGGCGCCATGGGCGGATCCCGCTCGGAGGAGTTCCTGCACCCGACCGCCGTCGGTGAGGACACGTTCGTCCGCTCGGACGGCGGGTACGCCGCCAACGTGGAGGCGTTCACGACGCTCGCCCCGGAGCCGATCGGGTTCGACGGACTCCCCGCGCCGGTCGTGTTCGACTCGCCGAATACCCCCACCATCGCCACCCTCGTCGCGCACTCGAACGCGGTGCTCGACGGGGAGTACACGGCGGCCGACACCCTGAAGAACGTGGTCCTCGCGCTCACCCACCTGGACGGGTCGCGTGAACTCGTCGTCGTGGGGCTCCCCGGCGACCGCGAGGTCGACGACAAGCGGATGGAGGTCGCGTTCGCGCCGGCCGAAGTGGAGCCCGCGACCGAGGCCGACTTCGCCAAGAACCCGCTCCTGGTGAAGGGTTACATCGGTCCCTGGTCGCCGACGGGCGCCGTGCTGGGGGAGGAGTCCGCCACCGGCATCCGGTACCTGCTCGACCCGCGCGTCGTCGACGGGACCGCGTGGATCACCGGCGCGAACATCGACCAGAAGCACGTGCACTCGCTGGTCGCGGGGCGCGACTTCGCCGCCGACGGAGTCGTCGAGGTCGCGAGCGTCCGCGACGGCGACCCGGCGCCCGACGGCTCGGGCCCGGTGCACCTCGCCCGCGGCATGGAGAGCGGCCACGTCTTCCAGCTCGGCCGCAAGTACGCCGATGCGCTCGGGCTGAAGGTGCTGGACGAGAACGGCAAGCTCGTCACCGTCACGATGGGTTCCTACGGCATCGGCGTCACCCGCATTCTCGCGATCATCGCCGAGCTCAACAACGACGAGAAGGGGCTGGTGTGGCCCGCATCCGTCGCCCCGTTCGATGTGCACGTG
>JAVBUN010000307.1:0-10650 GCA_031555335.1 Microbacterium sp. | reverse complement strand
GTCGAGACCGTCACGGTGGTCGACGGGGCGCTCGACGGCATCGCGCGGGTGCTCGAGCAGGTGGTGCGCTTCGGGGACCGGGTGGCGGTGGAGTCGCCCGGGTTCCCGTACTTCTTCGATCTGCTCGAGGTGCTGGGAGCCGAGCCGGTGCCGCTGGAGCTCGATGACGAGGGCGTGACGCCGGCGTCGCTCGCGGCGGCGCTCACGCGGTCGCCGGTGGCGGTGCTGCTGCAGCCCCGCGCGCAGAACCCCACGGGCGCGTCGATGTCCGCGCAGCGGGCGCGGGCGCTCGTGCGGGTGCTGCGCACGGTGCACGGCGGTGACCGTGTCACCGTGATGGAGGACGACCACTCGGCGCTCATCAGCTCATCGCCCGACGTGACGCTCGCCACCTGGCTGCCGGCGCAGGTCGTGCACGTGCGGGGCTTCTCGAAATCGCACGGTCCCGACCTGCGGGTGGCGGCGCTCGGCGGCCCGGGGCGCATCGTCGACCGGGTGGTCGCACGGCGGATGCTGGGGCCCGGGTGGACGTCGCGGCTGCTGCAGACCGTGCTGCTGGATCTTCTCACCGACCCGGGCGCCGTCGCCCGCGTGCGCACCGCGCGGCTGGTCTACCGCGACCGGCTCGACCGGCTCGCGGTAACGCTCCGGCGGCGTGGCATCGACGTCGGCGAGCCGGACGGGCTCAACCTGTGGCTGCCGGTCGCGGACGAGCGCGCCGCGACCGTGCAGCTGGCCGCATCCGGCATCGTGCCCGCCGCCGGCAGCCCCTTCGTGGTGGCGGGCGACGAGGGCCCGCACCTGCGCATCACGGGCGGGGCGATCGCCGAGAACATCCCGGTCGTCGCCGAGGCGCTCGCGGACGCCGCCGCGGCCTCCCCTGCGTGAGTGCTCAGGCGGGCTCGGCCGTCGGGGCCGGGTCGTGCGCCCACGTCGGTGCCATGGCACGGATGCGGGCCGCCCGCCACTGCCAGATCGTCCAGAGCGCCGGCCAGAGTGCCGGTGCGGTGCGGCCGCCGATGACGAGCCGCTCCCGCCACAGCGTCCGGGCGGGGTCGCCGGGCACGGCGGACACCGCCATCTGGTGATCCCAGACGTCGAGAGTCGCGAGCGGTCCGGTGAGGGGTGCGCCGCTGTCGCGGAAGATGCGCACATCGCCGTCCCGCTCCGCGACGGCACGGTCGCTCACGGCGATGAGCTGGCGGCCGAGGGGCACGAGCCCGCCGAGGGACAGCCCGACCGCGACGTCCTCGCCGGACGTCCAGCTGGTCGGCAGCGGTGCGAGCGGCTGCATGTCGACGAGCGGGCCGTAGAGCTCCGCGACCGCGCGCGGCGAGTGCAGCGCGCGCCAGGCCGCATCCGGATCGCAGTCGATCGTGAACTTCAGGAGGATGCGCATACGGCCAGTCTCGCATCGGCGACGCGGACGGTCACGAACGGGCGCGGGGGCGGAGCGCGCAATACGCTGGAGGGATGCCTTCCGCGTTCGACCAGTCCCGGTACCAGATCCGCTTCGAGTGGGGCGCGGACGGGCTCGCCCGGCTCGCCGCATCCGACGTGGTGATCGTCGTCGACGTGCTGACGTTCTCGTCGCGCGTCGCCGACGCGGTCGCGACCGGCGGCTCCGTCGAGGCGAGCGGGGCGGATGCGGCGGCTCTCGCCCGCGCTGCGGACGCCTCCGGCGCGCTCGTCCTGCTCGGGTCGTTGCGCAACGCTTCGGCGACGGCCCGCGCGGTGCTCGCCGAGCAGCAGCGGCGCGGCGCCCGCACCTCGATCGCGGTCATCGCGGCGGGGGAGTCCGCGGCGGGAGGAACCCGGTTCGCGGTCGAGGACCAGCTCGGCGCGGGGGCGATCATCGACGCCCTCGGGGCGCTCGGGCTCGACCACACCTCGCCCGAGGCGGCGGCCGCGTGCGAGGCCTTCCGCGGGCTGCGGGGCGCAGTGCGCCACCTCATGACGGCGAGCGGCTCGGGTCAGGAGCTGCTCGAGGCCGGGGGTCGCGACGAGGCGCTCGCGGCGGCGCAGCTGGACGCCACGGACGCTGTTCCGGTGCTCCGCGACGGCGTGTTCCTGGCCGCCTGAGCGCGACGGCGATCAGCGGGGCGTCATCGCGGCGAGGCGGGCCGCGCCCGTGATCTCGCGGCGCGTCCACGTGAAGACGTAGCGCTCGTCGAAGTGCGGCGCGCACGTCGCGCACGAGGTGGCCCGGCTGACCTTGCGATGCCGGTACGCGACGTGACCGGCGGGGCACACCCCGACCCAGGGCGCGAGCTCGGTGGCCGTCTCGCCGCGGTGCGTCGTGCCGCCGACGTAGCCCAACTCGCGGGCGACGCGCTTCCACCGCGGGCCGTGTCCCGCATCCGAACCCGCGATCGCGTGGGCGACCTCGTGCAGCAGGGTCTGGTGGTTCGTCTCGTCGTCGTATCGCGCCGACAGGTACCGCGACACGCTGATGCGCCGGTGCGTGTAGTCGCACAGGCCGGCGCGGCGCTTGGCGTTGTCGAACCCGAAGGTCCACGAACCGTCGAGATGGAGGGCGATCAGGGCGTCCGCCCAGACGCGAATGCGCTGCAGATCAGACATGGCCGAGATGTTAGAACGTATCTACGACACTCAGCTCGCGACGGATGCGGCGATGCGGCGCCGGTCGACCGCGTCGATCGCCAGCAGGGTCGATTCGAGCTGCTCCTCGGGCGCTCCCGCCTGCTGCCGCAGGAAGAGGGCGCGCTTGAAGTCGGCACGGGCGCCGTCGAGGTCCTCGTCGTCGAGGCGCACCTTGCCGCGGTGCTGGTAGGCGAACGCAGCGATGCCGGCCCAGCCCTGTCCCTCGGCCTCCTCGGCGCAGGTCGTGATCTCCTGGTCGGCGGCGGCCAGCTGGCCGCGCTCCTGCAGGATCGTCGCGTGCAGGATGCGGGCGCGCAGCAGGTCTTTGCGGGTGCCGGCCATGCGGGCCGTGCGCACCGACTGGTCGGAGACGAGCAGCGCGTCGTCGAGGTCGCCGGTGACCTTCAGCAGCCACACGCGCTCCATGAGCGCCGGAAGGCTGCGCTGCGGGCCGATCTCCTCGAGCCGGTCGCGGCATTCGCGCAGGTCGACGATCTCGCGCAGCGTGTCCGGGTGGTACCCCCTGATGTAGCTCACGACTCTCCTTCCGCGATCGGGCTCTCCCAGTGTGCAGCCCGGGCCGCCGCCCGCGCGGATCCCACGCCGCGTCGCGGGCGCTCCGGGCGGGTTCCGGTGTGCACAACGGCGGAGATCCTCCGCGGCGCGCGGCGGGTCGCCGTGCGGGGTCGGCGTGTCGGTGAGAATCTCCGCCGTTGTGTCGGGCAGGCGGGGCGGCCGGGCGCGCGGATGCGGGGCGGGCGGACGCCGGGCAGGGAACACCCCGCGGGGGAGGGGCGGGGTCAGCGCTCGAAGATGGACGACGCGGGCTTGGGGGAGGGGGTGGCGTCCGCATCCGTCGCCGGGAGGGCGCCGCGCACGAACTCGTCGAGCTCCGCGCCGTGCGCGACCTTCGCGGGGTGCGGGCCGGCGGCCATGAGCCGCGGCAACCACTCCGTCGGCAGCGGGGTGGCGGATGCGGCGATCACGAGATTGCCGAACCGGCGTCCCTTGAGCGTCTGCACCTCCGCGAGCAGCGCGATCTCGGGCAGCACCGCGCGGACGGTCGCCACCTGGCGCCGCGCGAACGCGAGCCCGGCCCCGTCGGCCACGTTCACCAGCAGCACGCCGTCGGGGGCGAGAAGCGCGGCCGCGGCGCGGTAGAACTCGATCGTCGTGAGGTGGGCGGGGGTCTGCGCGCCGGCGTAGACGTCGGAGACGAGCAGGTCGACGTTGCCCGTCAGGGCGGCCGGCAGGCGGCCGAGCCCCTCGCGCGCATCGCCGATGCGGACGCGCACCGACGCGCCGCGCGGAAGCGGCAGCTCGCCCCGCACGAGCTCGACGAGCGCCGGCTCGAGCTCGATCACCTGCTGCCGCGATCCCGGCCGGGTGTGCGCGATGTAGCGCGGGATGGTGAGGGCGCCGCCGCCGAGGTGCACCGCGGTCAGGGGTTGCCCCGGCATCCGCAGCCGGTCGATGACCGCTCCCATGCGGCCGACGTACTCGAAATGCAGGTGCGTCGGATCGTCGAGATCGACGTGCGACTGCGGCGTGCCGTCGACTTCGAGCTCGTAGCCGCTCGTGAACCCCGACGGCACGATGCGCGCGATGGTGCCGTCCGAGAGACGTGCCTGCGGCCGGGGGACGTCCTCGTATCGCGCCCGGGCCATGACCCCCACCGTAGTCGTGCCGCGCCCGCCCGCCCCACCCGATCCCGCGGTCGGTAGCGTGGGGTCATGCGGGCGATCGACCTGAACGCGGACCTCGGCGAGACCGTCGGCGGCGTGCCGACGGCGGACGACGAGGCGATGTTCGCGGTCGTCTCGAGTGCGAGCGTCGCCTGCGGCGGGCACGCCGGGGACGAGGCGTCGATGCGCGCGGCGGTGGGCCGCGCCGCGCATCACGGCGTCGCGCTCGGCGCGCACCCGTCCTATCCCGACCGCGCCGGATTCGGCCGGGAGCCGATCGCGATGAGCGCCGCGGACCTCCGTGCGAGCGTCGCGACGCAGCTGAGGGCGCTCCGGGCCGCCGGCGCCGACATCCGCTACGTGAAACCGCACGGCGCGCTGTACCACGCGGCCGGCGCGCAACGCGAGACGGCGGATGCGGTGGCCGCGGCGATCGCGGACCTGTCGCTCGCGCTCGGCCGCCCGGTACCGGTGCTCGGCCTCGGCGACGCGCTCGCCGCGGCCGCGGCGGCGGCCGGGCTGCCGTTCCGGCGGGAGGCGTTCCTCGACCGCGGCTACCGCGCCGACGGCACGCTCGTGCCGCGGGGGCATCCGGGGGCGCTGCTCGCGGATCCGGATGCGGTGGCCGCACGCGCCGTGCGGCTCGTGGCGGGCGGGGTCGTCGAGAGCGTGGACGGCTCTCTCGTCCCCGCGGACGCGGTGTCGCTCTGCCTGCACGGCGACAGCCCGGCGGCCGTCGTGATGGCACGTGCCGTGCGCGCGGCGCTCGATGCCGCCGGCGTCGTGGTGCGTGCGCCGTGGTGACGCGCCGGTGAGGGTGCCGCGGTGATCGCCGGCGTCCTCCCCATGGGCGACCGGGCCCTGCTGGTCGAGGTCGCCTCGCTCGACGCTGTGCTCGCCCTGCACGCCGCGCTCGCCGCATCCGCCCCCGCCGGCGTCGTCGACCTCGTCCCCGCCGCGCGGACCGTCCTCGTGCGGCTCGATCCCGCGGTGCTCGATCTCGCGGCCACGCGCCGATGGATCGCCGAGGCCGCCGACGACGACGAGGTCGCCGCGGTGCCCGCCGCCCCGCCCGAAGCGGAGCTCGAGCTCGTGTACGACGGCCCGGACCTCGCGTCGACCGCCGACCTGCTCGGGGTGGGCACCGACGAACTCGTGCGCCGGCATCGCGCGGCGTCGTGGACCGTCGCGTTCACGGGGTTCGCGCCGGGGTTCGGCTATCTGGTGAGCGCGGACTGGCCGTTCGACGTGCCGCGCCTCGATGCGCCGCGCACCCGGGTTCCGGCGGGCGCGGTCGGGCTCGCCGCCGGCTTCACCGGCGCGTACCCGCGTGCGACGCCCGGGGGATGGCGGCTGATCGGAACGACACGCGCACGGCTCTTCGACCCGGATGCGGCGTCGCCGGCGCTCCTCGCGCCCGGGACGCGCGTCCGCATCCGCGCGGCCGCACCGGTCACGGCATCTCCGCCGCCGGCCGCCGTCGCCGGGGTGGCGCCGGGGTCGGGACCGCGCCCGGACATCACGGTACTCGCACCGGGACCACAGGCCACCGTGCAGGACCTCGGTCGCCCGGGCCGCGCATCGCTCGGGGTCGCCGCCGCGGGCGCCCTCGACCGCCCCGCGCTCCGACTCGCGAACCGCCTGGTCGGCAACGACGAGGGGGCGGCGGGGATCGAGGTGACGCTCGGCGGGTTCCGGGCCGTCGCCTCGCGGGACCTGTGGTTCGCCCTGACGGGCGCGATCGGGCCGGCGACGCTCGACGGCCGCGCGGTACCGCTCGGCGCCGCGGTGCGGTGGGCCGCCGGCGCCGAACTGTCGCTCGACTGGTTCGACGCGGGAGCCCGCGCCTATCTGGCCGTGCGCGGCGGCATCGACGGAGCCGTGGTCCTCGGGTCCCGCGCGACCGACGTGCTGGCGGGATTCGGCCGGCCGCTCGCGGCGGGCGAGGCCGTGGCGGTGGGGGAGGCGACGGCGGGGGCGGTGCCGGCTCTGGATTTCGTGCCGCTGACGCGGGCGGCGGCGGTCGTCGAGGTCGAGCTGCTGCCGGGGCCGCGTGCGGACTGGTTCTCGCCCGCCGCGCTCGACACGCTCTTCGCCGCGACATGGGCGGTCGGCACCGACGCCGACCGGGTCGGTGCGCGGCTCGAGGGGCCGCTCCTCGAACGGATCATCTCGCGCGAGCTACCGAGCGAGGGGATGGTCGCGGGGGCCCTGCAGGTTCCGCCGTCGGGACGCCCCACGGTGCTCCTCGCCGACGGTCCGGTCACCGGCGGGTACCCCGTCATCGCGGTGGCGACCACCGCCTCGCTCGCCGTCCTCGCGCAGGCGCGACCCGGGACGCGCGTGCGGTTCCGACGGGCGCGTAGAGGCGGGTAGTCGATCCGCTCACCAGCCGGCGAGCGTGGCGGCGACGGCGCGGTAGTCGCGCTCGGGAAGGGCGACGGCGACCGCTTCGGCGACCGACAGCTCCCGTCCGCGCTGCTCGCCGCGCACCACGGCGTCCGGGGAGGTCGCGCGGATCGCGTCGAGCTGCGGGGCGTACACCGTGAAGGGCTCCACGTCGAAGACCCCGATCCGGCGCCGGATGCTCTCGGCCGCACCGGCCAGCATCCCGGCGCGCTCGGCATCCCCGCGAGAGGCGGCGACGGCGCAGAACCCCTCCAGCCCGTACGCGACCCCCTCCTCGTGATGCAGCCGGATCGACACCCCGAGCGTGCGGATGCAGAGCGCCTCCGCCGCGTCGATCTCGCCGCGGGTGAGCTGCAGCCGTGCGAGATGGTCGCCCGCGACCGACACCGTGAACAGGTCCTCGCCGGCCTCGGCGACCTGCGTGGCGCGGGTGAAATGCGCCAGCGCCCGCGCCGAGTCGCCGCTGAGCCAGGCGAGCCGGCCGAGCGAGACCTCGGTGATCGCCTCGGCCCAGCCGTTGCCGACCGCGCGAAGCCGCACGACCGCCTCGTGCAGCTCCGCCGCGGCCGTCCTCAGCTCGGGCGTCGCGAGCTGGAGGCGAGCGGTGGCGCGCGCCGCGAGGGCCATCGCGGCGGCGTCCTCGTCTCCGGCCTCGGTGAACAGGCGGAGGCACTCCCCGAGGCCCGTCACGACCTCCTGCGACGGACGCTGCCACATCTCGCCCCAGAGCGCGAAGAACAGGGCGATGGCGCGGGTGCGCGGCGCGAGCTGCTGATCCCGGCCGAGGATCTCCCGCATCCATACGCGCACCTCGGCGAAGAACCCGGCGATCCACCAGTAGATGAGAAGGCACCACGCGAATCGGCCGGCGTCGTCGAATCGTCCGGTGTAGACGAGGTGGCGGATGGCGGCCCGGAGGTTCGGCAGCTCGAGCCCCAGCCGCCCCACGGCGTCGGACTGTCCGGCGCCGCGAAGCGCGGGCGAGACCTCGCACACCATCGCGAGGTAGTGGTCCGCGTGCGCGGCACGGATCTCGGTCGTGTCGCCGCGCTCCTTCAGGCGGGTGAGCGCGTACTCCCGCACGACCGACAGCAGCGAGTACGCCGAACGCCCGTCGAGCTCGATGCGCCGCACGAGCGACGCGTCCACGAGTCCCGACAGTGCGTCGAGCGCCTCGTGCTCCCACGGGCGACCCGCCGCGACCGCCTCCACGGCCTCCAGCGTGAAACGCCGGGCGAACACCCCGAGGTCCTCCAGCATGCGGCGCTGTGCGTCGGGTAGCAGCGCCACGCTCCAGTCGATCGCGGCCGACATCGTGCGGTGACGGTCGGGCAGGTCCCGGGCGGCGGCGGTCAGGAGGGGGAGGCTGCGCTCCAACCGGGCGGCGATCGCGGAGGGCGGCAGGGTGCGCACCTTCACGGCGGCGAGTTCGATCGCCAGCGGCAGCCCCTCGAGTCGCGCGCAGATCGCCGCGACGTCGCCCGCGTTCGCCGCGGTGAGCGCGAAGTCCGGCTGCGCCGCGCGTGCCCGCTCGACGAACAGGGCGACGGCCGGGGAGCGCCCGGCACGCGCGAGCGATGCCGGGGCGACCGTGTCGGGAGGGGCGAGCGGGCTCACCTCGAAGACCTGCTCGCCCCGGATTCGGAGCACCACCCGACTGGTCACCAGGAAGCGCGCGTCCGGGGCGAGGTCGTAGAGCCGCACGAGCGCCGGTGCCGAGTCCACGAGCTGTTCGAAGTTGTCGAGCACGAGGAGCGCACGGCGGTCGGCGAGGGCCAGCCCGATGCGCTCCTCCAGTGACGCCTCGCCGTTGTCGCGCACCCCGAGGGCGTACGCGATCGTCGGCAGCAGCAGGGACGGCTCGAGCACCCCCTCCAGGGGGACGAAGTGCACGCCGTCGGGGAACGCGTCCCCGCCGGCGTGGGCGACCTCGATCGCGAGGCGGCTCTTACCGATCCCGCCGGGACCGACGAGAGTCACGGACCGCGCGTCCTCGGCGGTCAGCAGGCGCCGGACGTCCGCGATGTCGTCGGCCCGCCCGATCGTGGTCGTGTAGGGCACGGGCAGTCGTGTCGCGACGGCGGCGGCCACCGCCGGATCATGGGGGCGCGAGCCGTCGAACCGCTCGGCCAGCAGGGTCGCGAGGTCGGATGCGACCTGCTCCTCGAGGTCCTCCGCGCCGGTGAAGGGCAGGTAGGCGGCGGTGTCGTCCGCCTGGATGCGGGCGATCAGCTCGCCGAGCCGGGGATCGCGCGTCTGGCTGCGGCGGATGTAGATGAGCTTGGGCATGTGCGGCGGCGAGAGGCGGTACTCGTCCTCCAGTCCCGAGACCTCCTCGTCGGGCGCGACCCAGCCGTAGCTGTCCCCGTAGATGCCGACGAACACGTCGCTCTGGTCGAGATACGCGCGATACAGGCTGCGCGGCGGATGCGGACGCGCGCCGAGCTCGAACATGACCGGCGCGAGACGGAGGCGTTCGATCGCCGCACGTACGGCCCGCCGTTCGGGAGCGAGCTCTTTCAGCGTGGACGACACGAAGACGCGCAGTCGCTGGTCCGGGGTGCGGATCCCCGCATCCTTTCTCCCCTCCATCGGGACATTGTCCACCCCGGAACGGCCCCCTCGGGAGGGGGATTCGCCCCGTAACCTCCCCCATTCGTCGGGGCCCGCGCGTGTTATACCGCAGCTTCCAAAACTCGTCAAGAATCCGGCTGGACATGTCGCCATATCGTGCGTATAGTCGGTAGTTGCGCTCTAGATCCCCCTGTCTTCATATGGTGGTCGGCTGTGCGTTCGTGCCCCCGCAAATAGCGGCGTGCGGTGCGGACGTTTCGGGGATCGAGCACTCCTTCTGACTGACACGAGGATCACGAGGCCCTACACGGGCCATGGAGGTTATCCCTTGGCTGCCGCGCCCCACGCAAGCACCCCCACCACCAAGACCCCGAAGAGCGGACGCGGAGCATCGCGCCTCTCGTTCGCCAAGATCACCGACACGCTGACGGTCCCCGACCTTCTCGCGCTGCAGACCGAGTCGTTCGACTGGCTCGTCGGCAACGATGCCTGGAAGGCGCGCGTCGCCGAGGCCGAGGCCGCCGGTCGCACCGATGTGCCCGCCACGAGCGGCCTCGAGGAGATCTTCGAGGAGATCTCGCCGATCGAGGACCTCAGCGAGACCATGCAGCTGAGCTTCACGAACCCCTACCTCGAGCCCGAGAAGTACTCCATCGAGGAGTGCAAGGAGCGGGGCAAGACGTACGCGGCGCCGCTGTACGTCGAGGCCGAGTTCATGAACCACCAGACCGGTGAGATCAAGACCCAGACGGTCTTCATGGGCGACTTCCCGCTGCAGACCGGCAAGGGAACCTTCATCATCAACGGCACCGAGCGTGTCGTCGTCTCCCAGCTCGTGCGTTCGCCGGGCGTCTACTTCGACCGTGTCGCCGACAAGACCAGCGACAAGGACATCGTCTCGGCTCGCGTGATCCCGAGCCGCGGCGCATGGCTCGAGTTCGAGATCGACAAGCGCGATCAGGTCGGGGTGCGCATCGACCGCAAGCGCAAGCAGTCGGTCACCGTCTTCCTCAAGGCCCTGGGCCTGTCGAGCGAGGACATCCTGAACGAGTTCGCCGGCTTCACCTCGATCGAGGAGACGCTCGAGAAGGACACCATCCTCACCAAGGAGGACGCCCTTCGCGACATCTACCGCAAGCTCCGTCCGGGCGAGCAGGTCGCCGCCGAGGCCGCGCGTGCGCTGCTGGACAACTTCTACTTCTCCTCGAAGCGCTACGACCTCGCGAAGGTCGGTCGCTACAAGATCAACCAGAAGCTCGGTCTCGACAAGCCGCTGTCCGACTCGGTCCTGACCGTCGAGGACATCGTCGCGACGATCAAGTACCTCGTGAGCCTGCACCGCGGCGACGCGACGTTCACCGGCATCCGCGCCGGCAAG
>JAVBUN010000258.1:0-11171 GCA_031555335.1 Microbacterium sp. | reverse complement strand
CGCGATGTCGTCGAGCATCGCGCGGCGGCGGCCGCCGACGATGACGGTGTTGCCGGCGTCGCGCAGGCGGGTGGCGAGGGCGAGACCGATGCCGCTGGTCGCGCCGGGGATGAAGACGGTGTTTCCGGAGATGTTCATGTTTCGACTCTGCGCCCCCGCGCGGAAGCGGTGAAGGGACCGCTTATCGGGGGATTCGCGATCACCGGATGCGGAGGAGCGCCCGTCGGGTCAACGTCCCGCGGCATCCACGTGCGCCTCGAGCCAGGCCTCCCCCACGATGGGGATGCCGTAGTCCCGGGCCTTGCGGGCCTTGCCGGAGAGCGAATCCGGATCGGCGGCGACCACGAGCTTCACAGCCTTGGTGACGGCGGGCTTGGGCACGTAGCCGCGCTCCCGCAGCGCCGCCTCCCATTCCGAGCGGCCACGGGCCATGTCCCCGGTCAACACCACCGCATCCCCCGGATGCAGACGAAACTCGGACACTGCGACCTCCGCGGCGGGCGGCGCCGCCGCGAGCAGGTCGTCACGGAGCCCCTCGGGGACCTCCAGCAGCAGTGCCACGTGTCCGAGGTCATCACGCTCCTCATCGGTGAGGACGCCGTCTTCCCAGGCGACGGCCGTGAGCGCCCTGAAGTACGTCTGATGCAGGTGTTCGACGGCGGCGCGCCCGATGCCGTAGCGCGAGGCGAGCTCCACGAGCGCGTTCTTCTCGTGCTCGGAGAGATGCCGATCCAGCAGGCAGCGCTCGACGAGCGACAGATACTCCGACTGTTCGTCGGTGGTCGACACGTCGGGCACACGGTCGACCATGCGATGCAGAAATGACGGCGTGTAGGAGGAGATCCCCTCCCGGGCCACCCACGCGGCGCGCTCACCGTCGTATCCCGGCAACTCCGCCGCGCTCATCAAGAGATCCGCCCACTCATCGTGGCGGGAGCTGGCGATGAGTCCCTCGAGCAGTCGGGCGGTGGCCAGCGCGTCGACCGCAGCACGGTGGGCCCCGTCGAGCGGGATGTCGAAGGCCGCACAGCAGTCCGCGAGACTCCCGCCCGTGCCGAGGTACTGGCGGGAGAGTCGCATCGTGCAGGCGCTCGACATCGTCGTACCGGGCCAGTAATCGAGGCGGGAGAGTTCGGCGGCGAGGAACCGCGTGTCGAACGAGGCGTTGTGCGCCACCACGACGCGGCCAGACAACAGCTCGAGCAGGTCGCCCGCGATGAGCCCGAAGTGCGGCGCGGCGATCACTTCCCGCGCCGAGATGCCGTGGATCCCTTGCGGGCCGAGATCTCGCCGCGGATTGATCAGGGTCTCCCATGCACCGGTAATCGTCCCGTCCGGGTCGGAGTGGACGACAGCGATCTCGATCGCCCGGTCATGATGCTCCGGGAACAGCCCCGTCGTCTCGAAGTCGATCGTCGCAAAACCCGCCCCACGCGGGACTCCCCCAAGTCGCACGGCACGAGCGTAGCGCCCGCGGCATCCCCGACCTGCATCGCCCCGCGGACGCGCGTTCTGTTTCGCTCTGCGAACAAGTGCTTCCGCTCGGGGCTCCCCACCCCGCAGAATGCGGTCATGTCGCTCACGCTGGGAACCACCGTCCTGTCGGTCGAGGACTTCGACCGCGCCCGCGCCTTCTGGACCGCCGCCCTCGGGTGGGCGGAGCGTCCGGGTTCGACGTCCGACGACTGGACGATCCTCGACCCGCCGGGGGCGGAGACCGCACCCGCGCTCGGCGGCAGCCTCGCCCTCTCGGTGACGGGGTACGCCCAGCACTATCCGCCGCGTCTGCATCTCGACCTCTACGCCGACGACCAGGCGGCGGAGGTGTCGCGCCTGCTCGCGCTCGGGGCGCGGGCGGTCGACTGGGACGACTACCCGCCCGGCGCGGACTGGGTGGTGCTCGAAGACACCGAGGGCAACCGCTTCTGCGTCATCGACACCTCCGCGCACGCGTAGCGCGAGGGAGTCAGCCCCGGAAGATCGTATGCAGCCGCGGGTCGCCGAGCGCCTCGCGGCCGCCCAGGCCCTCGATCTCCATGAGCGCGGCCACCCCGGTGACGACGCCGCCGACCCGGCCGACCAGGTCGCGCGCCGCGGCGAAGGTGCCACCCGTCGCCAGCACGTCGTCGAGCAGCAGCACCCGCGCACCGTTCCGGATGTCGTCGTTCATCTCGATCGTCGCCGTCCCGTACTCCAGCGCGTAGTCGGCGGATGCGGCGGGCCGCGGCAGCTTGCCGGCCTTGCGGATCGGGACGAGCCCCACGCCGGCGGCGACCGCGGCAGCGCCCGCCAGGAGGAACCCGCGCGCCTCCACCCCCGCGACGACGTCGAACCGGCCGGCGAACGGCTCGAGGAGCGCGTCCACCACGGCACGCAGCGCCGGTCCGTCCGCGAGCAGCGGGCCGATGTCGCGGAAGATCACCCCGGGCTTCGGGAAGTCGGGCGTCGAGGCGATCAGGCCCTCGGCGCGCACGAGCGCGGCAGCGAGGGCGGGGTCGGTGTGCAGCACCCGCCCACACTAGTCGCCGCAGCACCGCACACCCGTCCGCGCGCCCCGGCGGAGCGCGGATCGAATCGTTGCGAAGGTGTCATACCCTGGTGCGCATGACTTCGACGCAGGATGCCGTGATCCCCGTCATCGATGCCGCCGCATCCACCGCCGGATCGGAGTGGTGGCGCACCGCCGTCATCTACCAGATCTACCCCCGCTCGTTCGCGGATGCGGACGGCGACGGCCTCGGCGACCTGCCCGGCATCACCGCGCGCCTCGGCTCCCTCGCCGACCTCGGGGTGGACGCCATCTGGCTGAGCCCGTTCATGGTGTCGCCGCAGAACGACGCCGGCTACGACGTCGCCGACTACTGCGACGTCGACCCGATCTTCGGCACCCTGGCCGACTTCGACGCGATGCTCGCGACGGCCCATGGCCTCGGCATCCGGGTGATCGTCGACCTCGTGCCGAACCACTCCTCGGACCAGCATCGCTGGTTCCAGGAGGCCCTGGCCGCCGCCCCCGGCAGCCCCGAGCGCGCGCGCTACATCTTCCGCGACGGGCGCGGCCCGGACGGCGACCTGCCGCCGAACAACTGGGAGTCCGTCTTCGGCGGACCCATGTGGGACCGTGTCGTCGAACCCGACGGCGCCCCCGGTCAGTGGTACCTGCACATCTTCGACTCCTCGCAGCCCGACTTCGACTGGACGAACCCGGAGGTGCAGGAGGAGTTCCGCCGCATCCTGCGCTTCTGGCTCGACCGCGGCGTCGACGGGTTCCGGGTGGACGTCGCGCACGGCCTCGTCAAGAAGGACGGTCTGCCCGACTACACCCCGCCCGAGGACGGCGACTCGATGGGCGGCGACGACGAGGACGTGCCGTACTGGGGACAGCCCGGCGTGCACGAGATCTGGCGCGACTGGCGCACCGTGACGGCGGAGTACGACGGCGACCGGGCGCTCTGCGCCGAGGCCTGGCTGCCCACCCCCGACAAGACCGCGCTCTGGGTGCGTCCCGACGAGATGCACCAGGCCTTCAACTTCCCCTACGCGATGACCGGCTGGGACGCCCCGGCCCTGCGCGAGGTGATCAGCGAATCGCTGCGCGCATTCCCGGCGGTGGGCGCCCCCTCCACCTGGGTGCTGTCGAACCACGACGTCATCCGGCACGCCTCGCGCCTCGCCCTCACGGCCGACAGCCCCCAGGGCGAGGGCATCGGGCCGCTCTCGGAGGCGCAGCCCATCCCCGAGCTGGGCCTTCGCCGCGCCCGCGCCGCATCCACCGTGATGCTCGCCCTTCCCGGGTCGGCCTACGTCTACCAGGGCGAGGAGCTCGGGCTCCCCGAGGTCATCGACATCCCCGACTCCGCCCGCCAGGACCCCACCTGGGCCCGCACGAACCACGAGAAGTATGGGCGCGACGGATGCCGCGTGCCCATCCCGTGGGAGGCATCCGCCCCCGCGTACGGCTTCAACGCCACCGGCGCCGCCTGGCTGCCGCAGCCCGCCACCTGGGCCGACTACGCCCGCGACGTGCAGGCCCCCGACGCGCACTCCACCCTGTCGCTGTACCGGCGCCTTCTCGCCGAACGCCGCGCGCACGGGCTGGGTGCGGCGGCGTTCTCCTGGCTCCCCGGGTACGCCGACGACGTGCTCGCGTTCCGGGTCGGCGACGTCACGGTGATCGCGAACGTCGGAACGGCTGCGATCGAGCTGCCGGCGGGCCGCATCCTGGTGGCCAGCGCCCCGTTCGAGGGCCGCGAGCTGCCGGCCGACACCGCGGTCTGGCTGGTCTGAGGCCCGCGCCGGAACGTCGCCGCTGCCGCCCTGCGCGCGCCGGACGACGACGGATGCGACGTCTCGCGCCTAGGCTCGGCGCATGGCCATCGACCTCGAAGCGCTGTACATCGATCTGCACCGCCACCCCGAGCTGTCGTTCCAGGAGACGCGCACGGCCGGTGTCGTGACCCGCGCGCTGACGGAACTCGGCATCCCGTTCGAGGAGGGCATCGGCCGCACCGGCGTCATCGCGACGCTCGAGAACGGCGACGGACCGGTGGTGTGGCTGCGCGCCGACATGGACGGCCTGCCCGTCGAGGAGCACACCGGGCTGCCGTACGCGAGCACTGCGCGCGGCGTCGACCCGGCAGGGCACGACGTGCCGGTCATGCACGCCTGCGGCCACGACATGCACGTCACCGCCCTGATCGGCGCGCTCGAGCGTCTCGCGGCGACCACCGGCGAGTGGTCGGGCACGATCGTCGCGGTCTTCCAGCCGGCGGAGGAGTACGGCGCCGGCTCCCGCGCGATGATCACCGATGGCGCCCTCGACCGCTTCCCCGCCCCCACCGTCGTGCTGGGACAGCACCTCACCCCCCTGCCCGCGGGCATCATCGGGGTGCGCCCCGGCACGCAGATGGCGGCATCCGACGGACTGACCGTCACCCTCCACGGCCGCGGCGGCCACGGCTCGCGCCCCCATTCGACCATCGACCCCGTGCTCATGGCGGCGGCGACGATCATGCGCCTGCAGACCGTGGTCGCGCGCGAGATCGACCCGCGCGAGATGGCGGTGATCACGGTCGGCTCGGTGCACGCGGGGCTGAAGCACAACATCATCCCGGCCGAGGCGCGGCTGCAGCTGAGCCTCCGCTATCCCGACGACGTGGGCCGGGAGCGGCTGCTCGCGAAGGTGGAGCGGGTCGTCCGCGCGGAGGCCGCCGCATCCGGCGCAGAGCGGGAGCCCACGATCGTGACGGACCACACCCTGCCGCCGACCATCAACGACGTGGCCGCGACCGCGCGCGTGACCGCAGCCTTCCGGCGCGCCTTCGGAGACGACGCCGTCGTCGACCCCGGCATGTTCACCGGCAGCGAGGACGTCTCCTGGTTCGCCCGCGACGCCGGCGCCCCGCTCGTCTTCTGGTTCTGGGGCGGGGTCGATCCCGTGCTCTACGCCCGCGCGGTCGAGGGCGGCACGGTCGACCGCGACGTCCCGACCAACCACTCCCCGTACTTCGCGCCGGTGCTGCATCCGACGATCGAGCAGGGCGTCGCGAACCTGGTGGTTGCCGCCCGGGAGTGGCTGGGCTGAGCCCGCGCGACGTGCGGGCCGGCGTCCGCCGGGGCGTCGCAGCACCGCGCGGTCACGCGGCGACACCGTCACGGCCCGCCGCATTGCGCGCACCGCCCTCGCGGGCGTAATGTCGCCGCTCGTGGCAAGTGAGAGCGCGGAGCCCGCGCCGGAGACCCCGATCGCGAAACGCATCCTGATCGGGGACCCGTTGGCATCCTCGGACGCCGACGATCACCTGCTCAAGAAGCGGATGGCGCTGCCGATCTTCGCGTCCGACGCGCTGTCGTCCGTGGCCTATGCCCCGCAGGAGCTCCTCATGATCCTGCTGATCGGCGGACTGACGTTCCTGTCCTTCAGCCCGTGGATCGCGGCGGCCGTCGTCGTGCTGCTGATCGTGGTCGTGCTGTCGTACCGGCAGCTCATCAAGGCGTACCCGTCGGGCGGCGGGGACTACGAGGTCGCTCGCACGAATCTCGGCGAGATCCCGGGGGTGGTCGTCGCCTCGGCCCTGCTCGTCGACTACATCCTCACGGTGGCGGTGTCGGTGGCATCCGGGGTCGACAACATCATCTCGGCCCTGCCGTTCCTGAACGCGTGGCGGATCGAGCTCGCCGTCGGCTTCGTCATCCTCATCGTCATCGTGAACCTCCGCGGCGTCCGCGAGGCATCGCGTGCCTTCGCCCTGCCCACCTACATCTTCATCGGGTCCGTCGCGCTGATGATCGTCGTCGGGATCGTGCGCTGGATCCTCGGCGATCCGCCGGTCGCCTCGAGCGCGCAGTACGGGGTGGAGGCCGAGAGTCTCACCCAGGCCGCCGTGATCCTCCTCATCCTCCGCGCGTTCTCGAGCGGCTGCTCCGCCCTCACCGGCGTCGAGGCGGTCTCGAACGGCGTGCCGGCCTTCCGCCGCCCGAAGATCAAGAACGCGCAGCAGACCCTCACCTCGATGGGGCTGGTCGCGATCCTGCTGTTCTCCGGCCTCACGATCATCGCCCTCGTCTCGGGCGTGCACTACGCCGAGAACCCCTGCCACCTCATCGGCTTCGACTGCGCGAACCAGCCGCAGCCGAGCCTCATGGCGCAGGTGGCGGCGGCGACCTTCGGCATGGGATCGGTGCCGTTCTTCATCATCCAGGGCGCCACCGCATGCGTACTGCTGCTCGCCGCGAACACCGCGTTCAACGGGTTCCCGCTGCTCGGCGCCGTGCTCGCCCGCGACGGCTACGCGCCCAAGTCGCTCAACACCCGCGGCGACCGGCTCGTCTACTCCAACGGCATGATCATCCTCGGCCTCGCCGCGATCGCCGTGCTCGTGGCATCCGGGGCGAACCTCACCACCCTCATCCAGCTCTACATCATCGGCGTGTTCGTGTCGTTCTCGATCGGTCAGATCGGGATGGTGCGCCATTGGCGCCGCGCGATGCGCGCGCTCAACGACCTGCCCCCCGACGCCCGCGCGCAGAAGTCCACGCGCGTGCAGCGTCGCGAGATCGCCGTCGGCCTGGTCATCAACTCGATCGGCGCGGGGATGACCGCCGCCGTCCTCCTCATCGTCACCGTCACGAAGTTCACGCACGGCGCCTGGCTCGTGTTCCTCGCGATCCCCGTACTGTCGCTGCTCATGATCGGCGTCAGCCGCTACTACCGCGACGTCGAGCACGAGATCACGTTCGACGACCACACCCACTTCGGCGCCCGCGGCGACATCGCGATCGTGCTCGTGGGCCGGCTGCAGAAGCCGGTCGTCAAGGCGCTCGACTACGCCGTCGCCGCCAAGCACGACAAGACGATCGGCCTGCACATCGCCGTGACCAAAGAGTCGGCGAACGCGGTGCAGAAGGAGTGGGTGGAGCACCGGATGCCGGTGCCGCTCATCATCCTCGAGTCGCCGTACCGCTCCTACGTCGCCCCCATCACCGCGTTCATCGAGGAGTACCGGGCCAAGCACGGCCCGACCGTGGCGACCGTCTACCTGCCGCAGTACATCGTGGGCCACTGGTGGGAGTCCTTCCTCCACAACCGGCGCGCCCGACGGATCGCGAACCAGCTCATGCTCGTGCACGGCGTGACGATCACCCTGGTCCCCTGGCTGCTCGACTCGTCCGAGCTGATCTACGGCCGCCGCTCCCGTCCGCTGCTCGGCCAGGAGCGCTCGGGCCAGTACTACGCCCCCGAGAACGGCACGATGACGGTCGTGCGCACTCCGGCCTCCGCCGCCGCCGAGGTCGCCGCCACGCCCGGCGGCACCGCGTCGCGCGCCGACGATCCCGACCCGCAGACCGGCGCGCGGAACTAGCCTGGAAGGGTGAGTATCACCCGCACCCCGCACCTGGACCCAGCGGCTCTGCGCGCCGACTTCCCGATCCTCGATCAGACGGTCGGCGGCGAGCCGCTCGTCTACCTCGACTCCGGCGCGACCAGCCAGAAGCCGCAGGCCGTCATCGACGCCGAGGTCGCGTTCCTGACGCGGGCGAACTCGGCCGTGCACCGTGGGGCGCACACCCTCGCCGCCGAGGCGACCGAGCTGTACGAAGACGCCCGCGCCACGGTCGCCGGCTTCGTCGGCGCCGCGCCTGAGAACCTCGTCTGGACCAGCGGCGCCACCGCCGCCCTGAACCTCGTCGCCTACTCGATCGGCAACGCCACGGCGGGGCGCGGCGCGCCCGCGAGCGCCCGGTTCGCGCTGCATCCGGGCGATGAGATCGTCGTCACCGAGACCGAGCACCACGCGAACCTCATCCCGTGGCAGGAGCTCGCCGCCCGCACCGGCACGGTGCTCCGCCACATCCGGGTGCGCGATGACGGCACGCTGGACCTGGATGCGGCCGCATCCGTCATCGGCGAGCGCACCCGTATCGTCGCGTTCACGCACGTGTCGAACGTGCTCGGCATCGTGAATCCCGTCGCCGAGCTCGTGTCGCTGGCCCGCGCCGTCGGCGCGCTGACCGTGCTCGACGCCTGCCAGTCCGCGCCGCACCTCGCTCTCGACCTGCCCGCGCTCGGCGTCGACCTGGCCGCGTTCTCGGGCCACAAGATGCTGGGCCCGTACGGGATCGGCGCGCTCTACGGGCGCAGTGAGGTGCTCGAGGCGCTTCCCGCCTTCCTCACCGGCGGCTCGATGGTGACGACCGTGACGCTCGACGAGGCCGAGTTCCTGCCGCCGCCGCAGAAGTTCGAGGCCGGCACCCAGCCCGTCTCGCAGACCATCGCCCTCGCCGCCGCCGCGCGCTACCTCGACGCGCTCGGCATGGACGCCGTGCACGCGCACGAACGCGCCGTCGGACGCCGGATGATGACGGGCCTCCGCGACATCCCGGGGGTGCGCCTGCTCGGCGACGCCGAGGGCGTGGAACGCGTCGGACTCGCGTCGTTCGACGTGGCCGGGGTGCACGCGCACGATGTCGGCCAGTTCCTGGACGCCCGCGGGATCGCGGTGCGGGTCGGCCACCACTGCGCGAAGCCGTTGCACGCGCGCTTCGGGCTGACCGCATCCGTGCGGGCGTCCGCATCCGTGTTCACGACCGACTCCGACGTCGATGCGCTCATCGCCGGCGTCGCCGAGGTGCGCGACTACTTCGGGGTGAGCGCATGAGCGGGCTCGACGGGCTGTACCAGGAGCTGATCCTCGATCACTCGAAGCATCCGCACGGCAAGGGCCTGTCGGATGCGGCGGGCCGGGCGGGCACGTCCCATCAGCGCAACCCGATCTGCGGCGACGAGGTCACGCTGCGGGTGCGGATCGACGACGACGGCACTGTCATCCGGGACGTGACGTGGGACGGCGCCGGGTGCTCGATCTCGCAGGCGTCCGCGTCGATGCTGGCCGTGCTCGTGGCCGATGCGGTCGAGGAGCACGGCGGCATGCCGCGCGAGGAGGCGGTGCGCCTGATCGCCGGGTTCCGCGAGGCGCTGCGTTCGCGCGGCGCGATCGAGCTCGACGAGGAGACCTTCGCGGATGCCGCCGCGCTCTCGGGCGTCGGCAAGTACACCGCCCGCGTCAAGTGCGCGATGCTCGCGTGGGTCGCGCTCGAGGACGCCCTCGCCCGCGCCTGACCGGGGAACGCAGAACGCCCGCCCCGGATCGGGAGCGGGCGTTCTGCGTGGGGCAGGGCTCAGCGACCGCGGCCGCCGCCGCTCCGGCGACGTCCGCCGCCGTTGCCGCTCGGCTGCTCGGCCGAGAACGACGCGGCCGACGAACCGGTCGACGACGAGTAGCGGACGGCGGAACCGGATGCGGCCGGGCGCGCTGCCGAGCGGCCCCCGGACCGGCCGGAGCCCGCCGCGGGGCGACCCGCACCCGAGCGACCGGCGCCGGAGTGACCCGCACCGCCGGAACGGCTTCCGCCACCGGAGCGACCCGCGCCGCCCGAACGGCCGCCGCTGCTGCGGCCCGAGTTGGCGGCCGCCTGCAGCGCCGCCGGGTCCGGCTTCACGTGGGGGGCGACGTCGCCGACGAGCTCGACGACCGCGGGGTGACCGGCGGTGACGGGCTCGAACGGCGCCGAGATCTCGGCCTTCTTGAGCAGGTCCGTGAGGTCGCGCTTCTGCGAGAGCAGCACGACGGTGACGACGGTGCCTTCGGCGCCGGCGCGGGCGGTGCGGCCCGACCGGTGCAGGTACGCCTTGTGCTCCATCGGCGGGTCGACGTGGACGACCAGCTCGACGTTGTCGACGTGCACGCCGCGGGCGGCGACGTCGGTGGCGACGAGCACGCGCACGCCGCCCTCGCTGACCGGGGCGCCGAAGGCGGCGAGGTTGCGCTCGCGGGCGTTCTGCGACAGGTTGCCGTGCAGGTCGACGGCCGGGATGCCGTCGGCGGTGAGCTTCTTGGCGAGCTTCTTCGCCTGGTGCTTGGTGCGGGTGAACAGGATGCGGCGACCGGTGCCGGAGGCGAGCGCCTGCACCAGGTCGTTCTTGCCGTCATCGGACACCTGGAAGACGCGGTGGGTCATGGCGGCGGCCGGAACGCTCGACTCGTCGACCTCGTGCCGCACCTCATCCTGCAGGAACTTGCGGACGAGGCCGTCCACACCGCGGTCGAGGGTGGCGCTGAACAGCATCCGCTGGCCGCCGCGGGGCGTGGCCGAGAGGATGCGGGTGACGACCGGCAGGAAGCCGAGGTCGGCCATGTGGTCGGCCTCGTCGAGGACGGCGATCTCGACGCGGTCGAGGTTCACGACCTTCTGCTTCATGAGGTCGTCGAGCCGGCCGGGGCAGGCCACGACGATGTCGACGCCGGCGCGCAGCGCCTGCTCCTGCGGGCGCTGGCTGACGCCGCCGAAGATCGTGGTGACGGTGAGGCCCGAGGCCTCGGCGAGGGGCGTCAGGGTCGCGGCGATCTGCGTCGCGAGCTCACGGGTCGGGGCGAGCACGAGGCCGCGCGGGTGGCCCGAGGTGCGGCGACCGCCCTCGAGGCGGGTGACGAGAGGCAGCGAGAACGCGAGCGTCTTGCCGCTGCCGGTGCGGCCGCGGCCGAGCACGTCGCGACCGGCGAGGGAGTCGGGAAGGGTCCCGGCCTGGATGGGGAACGGCTCGGTCCGGCCGGTGTCGGCGAGGATGCGGGCCAGGCGTGCGGGCACGCCGAGTTCGACGAAGGAAGGCATAG
>JAVBUN010000181.1:0-3321 GCA_031555335.1 Microbacterium sp. | reverse complement strand
GGTCGCGATCGTCGGCGCCGGCCCCGCCGGGCTGCTGCTGTCGCACCTGCTCGCCGCATCCGGCATCGAATCGATCGTCGTCGATTCGCGGTCTCGCGAGGAGATCGAGAACACGATCCGCGCCGGCATCCTCGAGCAGGGAACCGTCGATCTCCTCGTCTCGAGCGGCGCGTCCACGCGGGTGCTCACCGACGGCCACCGGCACGACGGGATCGAGCTGCGGTTCGCCGGCGAAGGCCACCGCATCGACTTCCCCGGACTCGTCGGACGCAGCGTGTGGCTCTACCCGCAGCACGAGGTGCTCCGCGACCTCGTCGCGACGCGACTGGCCGCCGGGCAGGATCTGCGTCTCGGGGTGACCATCACCGACGTCGCGGATGCCGCATCCACCCGCCCTCGCCTCCTCGGCACGGATGCGGAAGGCGCCCCGGTCGAGATCGAGGCGGACTTCGTCGTCGGCGCCGACGGGTCGCGATCGGTGGTGCGCGCGACCGTCACCGGCTCGTCCACCGGTGGATACTTCCGCGAGTATCCGTTCGCGTGGTTCGGCATCCTCTGCGAGGCGCCGCCGAGCTCGGACGAGCTGATCTACAGCAACTCCGCGAACGGCTTCGCGCTCATCAGCCAGCGCAGCGCCACCGTGCAGCGCATGTACTTCCAGTGCGATCCGGATGCGGCCCCGGACGCGCTGAGCGACGCGCAGATCTGGGACGAGCTGCAGTCCCGGGTACCCGGGACGACGCTCAACGAGGGGCCGATCTTCCAGCGCGATGTGCTGCGCTTTCGCAGCTTCGTCGCCCATGAGCTGCGCCGGGGGCGGGTCGCGCTGGTCGGCGATGCCGCCCACACGGTCCCGCCCACCGGCGCGAAGGGCATGAACCTGGCCGTCGCGGACGTCGTGCTCATGCACGAGGCGCTGACCGCCCTGCTGCGGGAGGGCGACGAGCGGGCGCTCGATGCATACCCGGAAGTGGCGTCGCGGCGCATCTGGAAGGCCCAGCACTTCTCGTGGTGGATGACGAACATGCTGCACGTGACGCCCGAGGCATCCGACTTCGACCGGCTGCGCCAGCTCGGCGAGCTGCGCTCCGTGGTCGAGTCCGAGGCCGGTCGCACCTTCCTCGCCGAGGGCTACACCGGCTGGCCCCTCACCTGACCCCCCGCGACGCGCCCGCGCCACCCCCGCACCCACCCCGCGCGACCGCATCCGTTCCCCGCAACTGCACGTGTCCCGCGCGGTCTGGGGGAGCGGATGCTGTCTCGCGGAGGGAGCGCGCAGGGGAGGTCCGGCGGGGTCGTGATCGGCGCTCCGGGTCCGCCGTCGGCCGTCGCCCGCGAGTAGTGGGAAAATGCAGGTCTAGACATCGCCGCGACTGCTCGCGAGCTCGGGGGGACGCACGCCGCCGCCCGGAGCCCACCGAGATTCGACGACCGCGGCCCGAGGAGACACCCCCATGACGCTGCACACCGACGCCCTGCGCGACCACGCCTGCCTCATCGTGCACGGCCCCGACCAGCCCGGACTCGTCGCAGCCGTCACCTCGCTGATCACGCGGAACAAGGCGAACATCGTCTCGCTCGATCAGTACTCCGACAACCCCGAGGGCGGCGCGTTCTTCCAGCGCGTCGTGTTCCATCGTCCCGACCTCGCCGCCGCCCTCCCCGAGATCGACGCCGACCTCGCGAGCACTCTCGAGCCGTACGGCATGGAATGGCAGCTGACGGATCAGTCGGTTCCGAAGCGGATGGCGATCCTCGCCTCGACCAGCGACCACTGCCTGCTCGAACTGCTCTGGCGTCATCGTCGCGGCGAGCTGAACGTGACGGTGCCGATGGTCATCTCCAACCACACCAACACCGCCGAGGACGTGCGCTCCTTCGGGGTGCCCTTCTTCCACGTGCCCTCGCAGGGCGCCGACAAGTCGGCGGCCGAGGCAGAGATCGTGAAGCTCCTCGCCGGGAACGTCGACTTCATCGTGCTCGCCCGCTACATGCAGATCCTCTCGGACGACTTCCTGACGAAGGTCGGCGTGCCGGTCATCAACATCCATCACTCCTTCCTCCCCGCCTTCATCGGTGCGGGGCCCTACAAGAAGGCGAAGGAGCGGGGCGTGAAGCTCATCGGCGCGACCTCGCACTACGTGACCAAGGACCTCGACGAGGGGCCCATCATCGAGCAGGACGTCGCGCGGGTCGATCACTCGATGTCGGCCGCCGACCTGCAGGCCCACGGCGCGTACGTCGAGCGCGCCGTGCTCGCCCGAGCGGTGCACTGGCACGCCGAGGACCGCGTCATCCGCCACGGGAACCAGACGATCGTCTTCGCCTGACCCGGCGCGCGAGCCCGGCCGGGGCGCGTTTGCTGCGTTGGGGTGCAAGAATCCCGCCCCAACGCACGGATGCCGCCCCGAACCCGACGGGGCGGGCCCGGGTCAGTGCACGTACTCCATGAGCTCGACCCCCAGCACCCGGAACGCGTCGTGGACGCGGAGCCGGTGGGCGATGGAGAGGTCGTCGAAGTTCACGAAGAGGGCATAGGCGACGCCCGCCCGGGGACCCGCCAGCACCCCGGCCTCGGTGCGGATGCCGGCTGCGCGCCCCGTCTTGTTGATGAACAGCAGGCCGTGCTCGTCGTTGTCGTGGGCGAACGGGTCGAGCCCGGTGGCCGACCCGACGAGCGACAGATCGTGATCGCGGCTCAGCCATTCGGCGACCTGCGCGCTCACCGCCGGGTTCACGATCACGGAGTTCACGAGCGCCCCGAAAAGGTGTGCGTACTCGCGCGCCGACCCCAGCGCGACATGCGGCGCATCGTCGGGGCCGCGGGAATCGCGGAAGCTGTCCATCAGTGCGGAACGCGTGAGCCCGAGCCGCTCCGCCCGCGCCCGGACGGCCGGAAGCCCCACGCGTGCGAGCAGCGCATTGGCCGCAAGGGCATCGCCCGCGGATGCGGCGAGCACCGCGACATCGCACAGCGGCAGTGCCGGCGCCTTCAGGTGCTGCCAGATCCCCGAGACCCCGACGGGATCGAGGCCCGCCCGATCCACGATCTCGAGCGGATCGAGAGTACCGGCGTCGAACTGCGCCGCGACCTCCACCAGCAGCGGCACGACGCCGAGCCCCGCGATCGGGAGGCTGAGAAAATCATCGCCGACGAGCACCTCGCTGCCGCGGTCGAGGTCGTCGATCCGCACCGAGACCTGCGCCCCCGACTCGGCGAGCGCATCGAGCGCCTTCAGCGTGGAGGTGAACGAGCGTCGTCCCGCGGCGGCGCGACGCGGCATCCGCTTGGCACCGCGACGAGAGGGGCGGGCAGAATCC
>JAVBUN010000275.1:0-2501 GCA_031555335.1 Microbacterium sp. | reverse complement strand
GGCCTCGCGACCGACACCGCCGGCTCCGTGCGCGTGCCGGCGTCGTACCAGGGGCTGTGGGGCCTGCGGACGACCCACGACCTCGTGCCCCGGCAGGGGATGCTGCCCCTCGCGCAATCCTTCGACACCGTCGGGTGGCTCACCCGCGACGGCGACACGCTTCAGCGCGTCGCGGACTGGTGCCTGAGCTACGACGGGTCCGAATCCACCGAGAGCGTCTACGGCGAATCCGGAGACGACCTGCCGTGGCGGTTCGTCGTTCCCGACGAGGTGATGGATGCGGTCGAACCCGACACCCGCGCCGCGTTCGACGCGCTGCTGGCCCGGCTGGCCGCATCCGACGACGCGCCCACCCTGCGACGCGTCGAGATCGGATCGCTCGATGACTACTTCGAGCCGTTCCGCACCGTGCAGGCCGCGGAGGCGTGGCGCAACAACGCGGACTGGTTGCGTGCGCATCCGGGCGCGACCGGTGCCGCCGTCGCCGAGCGGTTCCGTCTCGCCAGCGAGGTGACGCCGGCGGCCGAGGACGCCGCCCGCGCCCGCGTCGTCGAACTGCGCGCGAACGTGCAGGACGTCGTCCGCGACGCGGTCATGCTCCTGCCGACCGTGCCCGGTCCCGCGCCCACCCGTACCGCCGACGGCGCGCGGATCGACGCGGTGCGCCAGGCGACGCTGCGCATGACGACGCCCGCGGCGGTCGGGGGCCTCCCCGCGCTCTCCGTGCCTCTTCTCACCGTCCGCTCGCAGCAGGGACCGGCCCCCGTCGGGGTGTGCCTGGTCTCGCGCAGCGGCACCGACATCGCCCTCGTGCGCCTCGCTCGCCGGCTCGCCGGCGTGCTCGCCTGACCCGAACGGAACCACCCTGTGACCTCTTTCACCATCCCAGGCCCCATCGACCCGCCCGCCCGCCTGCTCATGGGCCCCGGCCCGATCGGCGCCTATCCGTCGGTGCTGCGCGCGATGTCGGCGCCTCTCGTCGGCCAGTACGACCCGTTCATGACCGAGGCGATGAACGAGACGCAGGCGCTGTATCGCGAGGTGTGGGGCACCGCGAACGAGGCGACCGTGCTGATCGACGGCACCTCGCGGGCCGGCATCGAGGCGGCGATGATCTCGCTCATCCGCCCCGGCGACCGGGTGCTCGTGCCGGTGTTCGGCCGCTTCGGTCACCTGCTCGCCGAGATCGCCGAGCGCGCCATGGCCGAGGTGCACACGATCGAGACCGAGTGGGGGCAGGTGTTCACGCCCGCCGCGATCGAAGAGGCCGTCGTGCGGGTGAAGCCGACGCTTCTCGCCCTCGTGCAGGGCGACACCTCGACCACGATGAATCAGCCGCTCGACGAGATCGGTTCGATCTGCGCGAAGCACGGTGTGCTGTTCTACTCGGATGCGACTGCCTCGCTCGGCGGCAACGCGTTCGAGGCCGACGCGTGGGGGCTGGATGCGGCGACGGCAGGGCTCCAGAAGTGCCTCGGCGGGCCGTCCGGCTCGGCGCCCATCACGCTCTCCGAGCGTGCGGTCGAGGTCGTGCGCTCGCGCAAGAAGATCGAGGCCGGCATCCGCGAGGCCGGTGACGAGTCCGCATCCGACTTCGTGCGCTCGAACTACTTCGACCTCGGCATGATCCTCGACTACTGGGGCCCGCGCCGGCTCAACCACCACACCGAGGCGACGTCGATGCTGTACGCCGCGCGGGAGTGCGCGCGGGTGCTGCTGCTGGAGGGCCGGGACGCCGTGCTGGCGCGGCACCAGGTCGCCGGCTCCGCGATGCTCGCGGGTGTCGAGGCGCTCGGCATGACCGTCTTCGGTGACGTCGCGCACAAGATGAACAACGTGGTCGCCGTCGAGATCCCGGACGGCGTGCCGGGGGATGCGGCGCGCCAGGCGATGCTCGAGGACTTCGGCATCGAGATCGGCACGTCGTTCGGCCCGTTGCACGGGCGCGTGTGGCGCATCGGCACGATGGGCTACAACGCCCGCAAGGACGCGGTGCTCACGACCCTCGCCGCGCTCGAGGCGATCCTGCGCCGCTTCGGCGCGTCCGTGCCCGCCGGAGCGGGTGTCGAGGCCGCGGCCGACGTGTTCGCGGGTCGAGGCTGATGACGGCGCTGCTGCAGGCCGCCCCCGACCGCTTCGCCGCCGCCGCGCGGCGGGTGATGGCGCGATGCGAGGAGCTCGCCCGCGTCTCGGCGACCACCGGTGCCATCGAACGCGTCTACCTGTCGCCCGAGCACGCCCGGGTCAACCGGCTCGCGGCGGAGTGGATGCGCGAGCTCGGCATGCGCACGCGTCAGGACGCCGCCGGCAACCAGATCGGCCGCCTCGAGCGGATCATCGGCGGCCGGCTCGACCCCGACGCGCCCGCGCTCGTCATCGGCTCGCACCTGGACACCGTGCCCGACGCGGGGCGCTTCGACGGCATCGTCGGCGTGCTGGTCGGGCTCGAGATCGCGCGCCTGTTGCGGGAGCCCGTCGAGGACGGCCGCTACGGCGTGCCC
>JAVBUN010000320.1:0-4245 GCA_031555335.1 Microbacterium sp. | reverse complement strand
GCGCGGATGGTTTCGTTGAAACGGGCGACCGAGGTCGGCGCGTCCTTCGTCGCATCGCGCGGGTGCACGGAATCGGCCGGCGGGGCCTCGCCGGGGGCCGTCTCGGGTGCGAACCTCGTCATGCGTTCTCCTTGCGCCTGCCTTCGGCCCGTGCCCAGGGGGCGCCCGTAGAATCAGAGGGTGAGCTCACCCGCCGTGAAACTGCCCGTGCCCCGTGTTCCGGGACGTCGCGGGCGGCTCCAGGATATCCCGGTGGTCGGACACAAGCGGGTGCTGCTGGCCGCTCCCCGCGGCTACTGCGCGGGAGTCGACCGTGCCGTGGTCGCGGTCGAGAAGGCGCTCGAGCGCTACGGTGCGCCGGTCTACGTGCGCAAGCAGATCGTGCACAACGTGCATGTCGTCTCCGAGCTGGAGGCGCGCGGCGCGATCTTCGTCGACGAGGTCGATGAGGTGCCGCCGGGGTCGCACGTCGTCTTCAGCGCGCACGGGGTCTCGCCGGCCGTCGTCTCGGCCGCATCCGATCGCGGCCTGCAGGCGATCGATGCGACCTGTCCGCTGGTCACGAAGGTGCACCGGGAGGCCGTGCGTTTCGCCCGCGACGACTTCGAGATCCTGCTGATCGGCCACCTCGGCCACGAAGAGGTCGAGGGGACGGCCGGAGAGGCGCCCGATCACGTGACGATCGTGCACTCGCCGGCGGATGCGGACACGATCGAGGTGCGCGACCCCGAGAAGGTCGTGTGGCTGTCGCAGACGACGCTCTCGGTCGACGAGACGATGGAGACGGTGCGGCGGCTGCGCCTGCGCTTCCCGCACCTGCAGGATCCGCCGTCGGACGACATCTGCTACGCCACGCAGAACCGCCAGGTCGCGATCAAGAAGGTCGCGGTCGGCGCGGATCTCGTCATCGTCGTCGGGTCGGCGAACTCCTCCAACAGCGTGCGCCTGGTCGAAGTCGCGCTGGAGTACGGCGCCAAGGCCGCGTACCGCGTCGACGACGCGGACGAGGTGCGACAGGAATGGCTCGAGGGCGTCGAGACCGTGGGCGTCACGAGCGGCGCCTCCGTGCCGGAGGTGCTCGTGCAGCAGGTGCTCGAGGACCTCGCGGCGGCCGGATACCGCGATGTCGAAGAGGTGCGCACGGCCGAGGAGGACCTGATCTTCTCCCTCCCCAAAGAGCTGCGCGGCGACGTCACGGATCGGCGTGGCGGTCGCGCCGCGGCGGAGGCGGAGGCCGGCGGCCCCGCGACACCGGATGCGGCGGCGAGCTCGTGAGCGAGCAGTCCGGCGACGAACGCCCGCGCCCGCAGTACGGCGAGTACGCCACGCCGGAAGAGCAGCGCGCCCGCATCCGTCAGCCCACGGCGTCGGAGGCGCTGAGCGCAGGCCAGTCGCCGACGGCGCCGGTCGCACCGGGGCCCGCGGCGCCGGTGGCCGCGCCGACCGCGGCGGCTCCCGCCGTCCCGCGGCGACGGTATGTCGACCGGGTCGTCACCTTCGCGCTGCTCGCCTACGGGCTCATCACCGTGCTGGGGTCGATTCCGGCGTCGACGGACTACCCGCAGTTCGCGGCGACGTTCTTCGAGATGCTCGGCGTCGATGCGACGCTCTCCGATCCCGCCGCCGGGCGCGGCTGGGGACTCGCGGCAGCGCTCGTCCTGGGTCTCGGCTGGCTGCTGACGCTCGGCCTGTCGTGGTGGAACGTACGCGCGGGGCGGCCGAGCTTCTGGATCCCGCTCGTGGGCGGGCTCGTGTTCAACATGGTCTCGTCGTTGCTGCTGGTGGTGCCGCTGATGACGGATCCCGCCGTCTGGGCCGCGCTGCAGGCTTCTCTCCTGGCTCCCTGACCCAAGCCCTCCGGACGCGGGTTCGGGGCGCGTTTGCTGCTTTGGGGCGTGGTTTCTGCGCTCCAAAACGAGGATCGGGCCCCGAACCAGGGGGCAGGGAGCACGCCCGAGTGAACGTGCGCCCGCGGCGGCGCCGAATGCGACGATGCCCCGGCCGAGCGGGCCGGGGCATCGTTCACGGATGGATCAGGACTGGCTCTTGCCGTACGAGCCGAGCTGCTGCGTCGCGGCGACCACACGGGCGGCCATCGCCGACTCGGCGATCTTGCCCCAGGCGCGCGGGTCGTACGCCTTCTTGTTGCCGACCTCGCCATCGACCTTCAGTACGCCGTCGTAGTTCGAGAACATGAAGCCCGCGACCGACCGCGTGAACGCGTACTGCGTGTCGGTGTCGATGTTCATCTTGACCACGCCGTTCGCGACCGCGAGGGCGATCTCCTCGTCGGTCGAGCCGCTGCCGCCGTGGAAGACGAGGTCGAGCGGCTTGGGGCCGGTGCCGAACTTGGCGGCGATGCCCTCCTGGATCTCGCCGAGCAGCTCGGGGCGCAGCTTCACGCCGCCGGGCTTGTAGACGCCGTGCACGTTGCCGAAGGTGAGAGCCGAGATGTAGCGGCCCTGATCGCCGAGCCCGAGGGCCTCGACGGCCTTCGTGACGTCGGCGACGGTCGTGTAGAGGGCCTCGTTCGAGCCCTCGTGCTGCACGCCGTCCTCTTCGCCACCGACCACGCCGACCTCGATCTCGAGGATGGCGCTGATCTTCTTCAGGCGGGGGAGGAGCTCCGCGGCGATCTGGATGTTCTCATCCAGCGGCACGGCCGAGCCGTCCCACATGTGCGACTGGAAGATCGGCTCGCCGCCGGCCTTCACCTGTTCCTCGGACGCCTCGATGAGCGGGTACACGAAGTCGGCGAGGGCCGGCTTCGGGCAGTGGTCGGTGTGGAGGGCGACGGTGATGGGGTAGCTCTTGGCCACCTCGGTCGCGAACTTCGCGAACGCGAGCGCGCCCGTCGCGCGCGCCTTCACGGACTGGCCGGCGAAGTAGTCCGCGCCGCCGGTCGTGACCTGGATGATGCCGTCGGAGCCGGCTTCGGTGAGGCCCTGCAGGACCGCGTTGATCGACTGCGAGCTGGCCACGTTGATGGCCGGGTAGGCGAAGCCGCCGGACTTGGCGCGGTCCAGCATCTCGGCATACTGATCTGGGGTGGCGACGGGCATGACAGCTCCTTGCGTTTATGCGTCGGTTCACCGGCAACTCTAGCGAAGCGGCGCCCGCCGCCACGGGGTGCGGGCCGGATGAACCCGTCCGCGGGTGCGGAAATGCCGCCCCGGTAAGAAGTCGCGAATCTTCCGCCGGCGCCGACCGCGATCCTCGGATGGCGAGGAGCTCGCTCATTAGGCTGACGACATGGTGAGCCTTACCGCCGACATGAGTCCGCTGCATCCCGATCGGAACCTGGCTCTCGAGCTGGTCCGCGCAACCGAGGCGGCCGCCATCCGGTCCGTGCCCTTCATCGGTCGCGGGCAGAAGGAACTCGCGGACGGCGCGGCGGTCGACGCCATGCGCGCCTTCCTCACGACGGTGAACTTCGACGGTGTGATCGTCATCGGCGAGGGGGAGAAGGACAACGCCCCGATGCTCTTCAACGGCGAGCACGTCGGCACGGGCCGTGGGCCGCAGTGCGACATCGCTGTCGATCCGATCGACGGCACGTCCCTGACCGCGGCCGGACGCAACAACGCCCTGTCGGTCATCGCGGTCGCCGACCACGGAGCGATGCTCGACGCCTCGAGCGTCTTCTACATGGACAAGCTCGTCACCGGACCGGAGGGCGTCGGCGTCGTCGACATCCGGCTGCCGATCGGCGAGAACATCCGGCGCCTTGCGAAGGCGCTCGGCAAGCCCGTCGACGAAGTCGTCGTCTCGGTGCTTCACCGGCCGCGCCACGAGCGGCTCATCGAGGAGATCCGCGAGGCCGGAGCCGGTACGCGCCTGATGAGCGACGGCGACGTCGCCGGCGGCATCAACGCGGCCCGCCACAACGCCCGCACGGACATGTGCGTGGGTGTCGGCGGCAGCCCGGAGGGCATCGTCACCGCGTGCGCGATCAAGGCGCTCGGCGGACACATCCAGGGGCGGTTCTGGCCCCAGACGGACGATGAGAAGCAGCGCGGCCTCGATGCCGGTTTGAAGATGGACTATGTCTACGAGGCCGACGAGCTGGTCAAGGGCAAGAACACGATTTTCGTCGCCACGGGCGTGACGGACGGGCAGCTCGTGGCCGGCGTGCGCCGTGAGGGCGACTACATCTACACCGAGAGCGTCGTCCTGCGCGGTGCGTCGGGCACGCTCCGTCGCATCACCTCGGAGCACCTGACGTCGAAGTGGCTGTGACGCGCG
>JAVBUN010000092.1:0-3635 GCA_031555335.1 Microbacterium sp. | reverse complement strand
GGATCGCCGTCGCGCAGCAGCACGTGCCGATGGTGCTCGACGTCGACCATGCCGTGGTCGGCGGTCAGCAGCACACCGATGTCGCCGCCGGCCGACGTGTGGAGTCTTCGGGCTGCCGCATCCACGGTCTCGAGCACCGCGAGCCACGTGTCCGAGGCGATGCCGTACCGGTGTCCGGCGGCATCGAGCTCCGGCACGTAGAGGTAGACGACGGCACCCGCACGGGACGACGCCAG
Organism: Microbacterium sp.; assembly: GCA_031555335.1. Classification (GTDB taxonomy): domain Bacteria; phylum Actinomycetota; class Actinomycetes; order Actinomycetales; family Microbacteriaceae; genus Microbacterium. The sequence goes on along the minus strand of JAVBUN010000092.1, from coordinate 3,399 downwards.
CCGCACCGCGGTGTCGATCCTGTCGGTGAGGTCCCGCTCGCCGTGGAACGTCGCGCCACGGGCGGTCGCGACGGTGAAGCCGGTGGCGGCGTACTCGGGCTTCGAGACGACGAAGTGCCGGGCAGGATCGGCGAGGAGCGGCTCCGCGCGCTGCCAGGAGAGCGGATCGAGCGTCCGCGGCCCCCAGTCCGTGAGCTGATTCAGCACCGCGTCGCACTCGACCGACCGAGCGCGGTACCCCACGATGCCGTGGGTGCCGGCCTCGGTGCCGGTCAGCAGGCTCGTGAGAGCCGCGGCCGTCGTCGTCGGGAACACCGTCGCCGCCACACTCTTCCGGGTGGCGTGGCCCGCCAGGAAGCGCGCGTAGCCGGCATGCTCGGCGAGGGCGCGCGCGCCCAGCCCGTCGACGACGAGCAGCACGGCGCTTCGCACCGCGGGGAATCTCTCGGAACGCGCCTCGACAGCGGCCAGCAACTCCGGCAGCACGCCGGTGAGCCGCAGGGCGTGTGTCGGGTCCGCCGGTAGGCTGAGGGTCATCGGGGTCAGTCTCGCACACCCGCGCGCGACCCCTCCGTCACCCGAGGTTCGAACGTCATGACGCCTTCCCGCTCCGAGTCCGTTCCTGTGCCCGAGGGCCGCATCGAGGACATCGATGTGTCCACCGAGATGCAGGGGTCCTTCCTGGAGTACGCCTATTCGGTGATCTACTCGCGCGCGCTGCCGGACGCACGCGACGGGCTCAAGCCGGTGCAGCGCCGCATCCTCTATCAGATGGCCGACATGGGCCTGCGCCCCGACCGCGGGCACGTGAAGAGCGCCCGCGTGGTGGGCGAGGTCATGGGAAAGCTGCACCCGCACGGCGACGCCCCGATCTACGACGCCCTCGTGAGGCTCGCGCAGCCGTTCTCGCTGCGCGTGCCGCTCGTCGACGGCCACGGCAACTTCGGTTCGCTCGACGACGGCCCGGCCGCGCCCCGCTACACCGAGGCGCGGCTCGCCCCCGCCGCTCTCGCGCTGACGGAGAACCTCGACGAGGACGTCGTCGACTTCATCCCGAACTACGACGGTCAGTTCCAGCAGCCCGAGGTGCTGCCGGCGGCCTACCCGAACCTGCTCGTCAACGGCGCGGCCGGCATCGCCGTCGGCATGGCGACCAACATGGCCCCGCACAACCTCATCGAAGTGGTGGGCGCGGCGGTGCACCTGCTCGAGAACCCCGAGGCGACGCTCGAACAGCTCATGGAGTTCGTACCCGGGCCCGACCTGCCGTCCGGCGGCATCATCGTCGGGCTCGACGGCATCTAGGATGCGTACACGAATGGCCGCGGCTCGGTCCGCACCCGCGCGAAGGTCAGCGTCGAGCAGCTGGGTCCGCGCAAGTCCGGCCTCGTCGTCACCGAGCTCCCGTACCTCGTCGGCCCCGAGCGCATCATCGAGAAGATCAAGGATGCGGTGAACTCGAAGAAGCTCACCGGCATCTCCGACGTCACCGACCTCACCGACCGGCGGAACGGCCTGCGCCTCGTGATCGGCATCAAGACCGGCTTCGACCCGCAGGCCGTGCTCGAGCACCTGTACCGGCTGACGCCGCTCGAGGACTCCTTCGGCATCAACAACGTCGCCCTCGTCGACGGACAGCCGAAGACGCTGGGGCTGCGCGAGTTGCTGCGCGTCTACCTCGACCACCGCATCCGGGTGGTCACGCGGCGCAGCGAGTACCGCCTCGCCCGCAAACTCGAACGCCTGCACCTCGTCGAGGGCCTCCTCATCGCGATCCTCGACATCGACGAGGTCATCCAGGTGATCCGCACCTCGGACGACTCCGAAGAGGCCCGCACCCGCCTCATCGACGTGTTCGACCTGTCGCAGGTGCAGGCCGAGTACATCCTCGAGCTGCGGCTGCGCCGTCTGACGAAGTTCTCCCGCATCGAGCTCGAGGCGGAGCAGGACACGCTGCGCAGCGAGATCGCCGCGCTGCGCGAACTGCTGGCCGATGACGCGCTGCTCCGCGGGCAGGTCGCGCGCGAACTCGACACCGCCGCGGAGACGTACGGCACCCCGCGTCGCACGCTGCTGTTGAACGGCGGCCCCGTGACGGCGCGCTCGTCATCGCGCAAGGCCGCCGCCGCCGACCTGCAGCTGGCCGATGCACCCTGCCGGGTCTACCTCTCCGCGACCGGCCGGATGGTGCGCGCCGAGCTCGTGCCCGACGCGCCCGGCGGTGGTGTGGTCGCACCCACCCGGCGTGCCAAGCACGACGCCGTCCGTTCGTGGGTCGATTCGACGGTGCGCGGTGAGGTGGGCGCCGTCACGAGCGCCGGTCGCCTGGTGCGCTTCTCCCCCGTCGATCTGCCGTCGGTGCCGGCGAACTCGGTGCAGATGGCCGCGGGCACCCGTGCGGACCAGTACCTGGGCCTGACCGGAGGAGAGCACGTGCTGGCCGTGGTCGCGCTCGACGCGGAGCCCGTGATCGCGCTCGGTACCGCCCAGGGCATCGTCAAGCGGGTCGCCGCGAGCGAGCTCCCCCTCAACAAGCACGACATCGAGATCATCGCGCTGAAGCCCGGTGACCGGGTCGTCGGCGCAGCCCCCGCCCCCGACGGCGCCGAACTCGTGTTCGTCACCGACGACGCGCAGCTGCTGCGCTTCGAGGCGTCCGCGGTCCGCCCGCAGGGCCGCGCGGCCGGCGGGATGGCGGGTATCCGCCTGAGCGGTTCGGCCCAGGTCGTCGCGTTCCAGGCGGTCGCCGCCGCCGAGGATGTCGTCGTCGTCACGGTCGCGGGAGCATCCGCCGCCCTGCCGGGCACGGATCCCGGCTCGGCGAAGGTGTCCCCGTTCGATGAGTTCCCCGCCAAGGGGCGCGCGACGGGCGGAGTCCGCGCGCAGCGCTTCCTGCGCGGCGAGGACCAGCTGACCCTCGCATGGGTCGGGTCGGCTCCGCGCGCGGTCGGGCCCGACGGCGCGGTCCGGACGCTTCCCGACGCGGGTGCGAAGCGGGATGCGTCCGGTCAGACTCTCGACGCCGCCATCGGCGCGGTCGGGGCGCCCGTCGCCTGAGCGCCCGCTCGGTGGCGGGTGCGCCGGCCTTCCGACTCAGGCGTCGATGCGTTCGCGACCGAGACGATCGCTCGAGGTCACGATGAAATCGCGCCGCGGTGCGACCTCGTTGCCCATGAGCAACTCGAACACCGTCGACGCCGCCTCGGCATCCGTCACCCGCACGCGCCGGAGCGTGCGCCCGGCGCGATCCATCGTCGTGACCGCCAGCTGGTCCGCATCCATCTCGCCGAGGCCCTTGTAGCGCTGCACCGGCTCCTGCCAGCGCTTGCCCGCCTTCGTGAGCTTCGTGAGCAGGGCATGGAGCTCTTGCTCGCTGTAGGTGTAGATCGTCTCGTTCGG
>JAVBUN010000301.1:0-5812 GCA_031555335.1 Microbacterium sp. | reverse complement strand
CGCTCGTGTTCCATGCGAGCAAGTTCCGCCAGATCAGCCTGACCGAGGACGAGTTGCTCGCCGCCGGTCCCGAGCAGTGGTGACGAGCGAGAGGAAGTCCGTGTACGCAACCATCAACCCCGTCACCGGTGTCACCGTCCGGGAGTTCGTCGAGACGACGGACGAGGAGGCCCGTGCGGCGCTGGATCGCTCCGCGGCGGCGTACGCGACGTGGTCCACGCGGCCCGTCGCGGAACGCGCCGACATCCTCCGCCGCATCGCTGCGCTCCACCGCGAGCGCGTCGAAGAGCTCGCCGCCCTCATGACGGAGGAGGTCGGCAAGCCGATCACGCAGTCACGGGCGGAGGTGGCGCTCGCGGCGTCGATCTTCGAGTACTACGCCGACAAGGGTCCCGACCTGCTGCGCGACGATGAGCTCGAGATCGCGGGATCCGGCAGCGCGATCGTGCGGACGGCGCCGATCGGGCCGCTGCTGGGCATCATGCCGTGGAACTTTCCGCTGTATCAGGTGGCACGCTTCGTCGCCCCGAATCTGCTGCTGGGAAACACCATCCTGCTCAAGCACGCGGCGAACTGCCCGCAGCAGGCGCTGGCAATCGCGGCGATCGTCACCGATGCCGGAGCGCCGGCGGACGTCTTCCAGAACATCTTCGCCACGCACGACCAGATCGCGGAGATGATCGCGAGCCCGGCGTTGCAGGGCGTGTCGATCACCGGATCGGAGCGGGCAGGCCGACGGATCGGCAGGCTCGCCGGCGAGAACCTGAAGAAGTGCGTGCTCGAGCTGGGCGGGTCGGATCCGCTGATCGTCCTCGAGGGCGCCGACATCCCGCAGGCCGCATCCGCCGCCGCGACCGGCCGGTTCTGGAACGCCGGGCAGGCCTGCACGTCATCGAAGCGCACGATCGTGCAGGAGGCCATCTGGGACGAATTCTTCGGTCGCTTCCTCACCGAGGCGGAGAGCTGGATCACCGGCGACCCGACGGATGACGCGACCAAGCTCGGTCCGGTCGCGACCGTGGCGGGGCGCGACGAGATCGCCGAGATCGTCGACGACGCGGTGGCCAAGGGGGCGACCGTCCATCTGGGTGGGACCGTGCCCGACGGCGCCGGCTCGTACTACCCCGCGACCGTCCTCTCCGGCGTCACGCCCGAGATGCGCGCCTACCGCGAGGAGATCTTCGGCCCCGTCGCCGTGGTCTACAAAGTGGCCACGGTCGATGAGGCGGTCGACCTCGCCAACGATTCGCCATTCGGCCTCGGCAGCGCGGTGTTCGCCGCCGACCAGGCCGCGGCGGAGGCGGTGGGCGAGCGTCTCGATGTCGGGATGGTCGGGGTGAACATGCTGATGCGCAGCGCGCCCGAGATGCCCTTCGGCGGCGTCAAGAACTCCGGGATCGGGCGCGAGCTCGGTCGCTACGGGCTCGACGAGTTCGCCAACAAGAAGCTGGTGCGACGCGCCTGAACACGGATGCGGGCGGGTCCTGACCGAGCGGTCCGGACCCGCCCGCATCCGTCAGCCGGCGGCGACGAGCAGTCGCAGTTGCTGCGCCACGCAGCCGGGGCGCTCCTGGCCCTCGACCTCGACGGTGTGCGTCATCCGCACGAGCGTGCCGCGCGGGGTCTGCTCGGCCGTGTCGAGGGTCACCACGTCGCGCACCCGCGAGCCGGAGGGCACGGGCGCCGGGAAGCGCACCCGATCCATTCCGTAGTTGACCACGGACGCGAAGCCGGCGATCTCGACCGCGTCCGCGGCCAGTCGCGGCAGCAGCGACAGCACGAGGAAGCCGTGCGCGATCGTGGTGCCGTACGGGCCCCGGGCCGCGCGCTCCGGCTCGGTGTGGAGCCATTGATGATCGCCGGTGAGGTCGGCGAAGCCGTTGATCATCGTCTGGTCGATCGTCAGCCACTCTCCCGTACCGAGCGACGTGCCGAGCAGCGGCGACAGATCCGTCGCCGGGGTGATGACCTGCATGGGGTTCCTTCCGTCCATGATGCCGATCGCACCGTTATCGCAGATACACCCGACGGGGGTCGATCTCATCCCGGAGGAGGTGCAGTTCGTCGGCGGTGGGGGGCTCGATCGTGTGCACGTTGTCGGCGACCCGCAGCGGCCACCCGGTGGCGGCGATCACCTGCTCGGGGGTGACGCCCTCGTGCACTTCGGTGAGGACGAGCTCCTCGCCCTCACCCGAGCGGGAGAGGGTGCCGAGGCCCGTGAAGACCTTCGTCACGCCGCTGCCGAACGGCGTTCCGCCCGCGGCCCGGATCCGCTCCGGGCCGGACGAGGTGCAGAAGTCGAGCTGGTCGACGAACGCCCGCGGATCGTGGCGGCGCATCACGACGAACACCTCCCGCGCGTTGGCGAGCACTTCCATCGCGCCGCCGGAACCCGGGAGACGCTTCGCGGGGCGCTCCCACGAACCGATGACGGAGGAATTCAGGTTGCCGAAGCGGTCGATCTGCGCGGCGCCGAGGAATCCGACGTCGATGCGCCCCGCCTGCAGGACGTAGCCGAACAGGGCGGGCATGGTCAGGACGGCCTCCGATCCGGTGATGAGCACGGAGTCGGCGATGGTGGCGGGGAGCTCGGTGGGGTGCGCGCCGCACACCCCGGACTCGTAGACGACCTCGATGTCGGGGGCCACCGTGTCCTGGGCGAGCGACACGGCGAGCGTCGGCATCCCGATGCCGGCGAAGACCCGCCGCTTCCCGGCGAGCGCGCGGGCGGCGGCGACGACCATCGTCTCCTCGAGGGTCGCGGGGGCCGTGACGGCAGGGTTCGCGGGGGTGGGGATGGCGGTCATCGGCGTGCCCTCGTTCCGTAGTCCACGGGAAGACTCGGCGCGGGATCCACCCGCAGCCGGTCACGGGTCGCGGCGCCGAGCAGTTCGACGTATCCGCGGTGGTCTGCGACGCCGTGCACCCACGTGGCGAGCCACTCGTGCAGCCGCTCCGGCTCCGCGCTGATCCCCGCCCACGCCCGGTAGAAGTCGTTGTCACGGTCGTAGTAGCCCTGGGCGAACGACGGATGCGCGCCGAACGGCACCTCGACGACCGCATCGATCGCGTGCGAGGGGATGACGGTGCGATTGGGATCCGAGCGCACGACGTCATCGTCGACGATCTCCTCGACCGTCACGATGGCATGGCGTGCCGCGAACACGGCCTCCGCCTGCACGCCGGTCAATCCCCACATCTGCACGTTGCCCGCGCGGTCGGCGCGCTGCGCGTGGATGATCGTCACGTCGGGGTTGATCGGCGGGACGACGTAGATCCGCTCCGTCGACCCGTCGGCCAGCGGGTACGGGGACTCCACGATCCGCAGGTCGTCGTTGATGTTCGCGACGTCGGTGCCGAAGTACGAGCGCACCGGGTAGAACGGCAGCCGCTGCGCTCCGGCGAGGTATCGGCAGACGAGGCCGTAGTGCGAATACTCGACGAGGGTGAGCGGCGCCGGCTCCGCGCGTTCGACGCGACGCCGGATCTCGCCCAGCGAACCGACCGAAGAGTTGCCGACGAACGAGGAGATGAGCGTGTCGATGCATCCGGCCGCCAGCATCTGGTCGACGACGATGTCGGCCGTCATCCGCACCACGGTCAGCCCGGTGATGCCCTGCCGGATGATCTCGTGCCCGGCGGCGGTGGGGATGGCGTGGGTGAAGCCCTCGATCGACACGGTGTCGCCGGAGTGCACGTAGCGGGCCACGGCGTCGCCGAGTGTCATCGTCTTGTCGCTGGATCGTGCCGATGTCATTGGCGCCACCTCTCCCCGCGTTGGGTCATGGTTTCGAGCCTGCCCGCGATATTGATGCGCGTCCAATACCAGGTCGTGGTTGTATTAGGACGAACCGTCGATCACTGGATGGGACATCAACGATGGAGTTGCGGCATATCCGAGCATTCCTCGCCGTGGCGGAGGAGCTCCACTTCGGGCGAGCCGCCGAGCGTCTGCACATGGCTCAGCCGCCGCTGAGCCAGCAGATCCGCCAATTCGAGCGGACGCTGGGCGTCGACCTGTTCATCCGCAACACCCGCTCGGTGCAGCTGACCTCCGCCGGCGAGGCGATGCTCGAACCCGCGCGGCAGGTGCTGCGGGACGTGGAGCAGGTGCAGCGCGCCGCGCGCGCGGGCGGTCGCGGCGAGTACGGGCGCGTCACTCTCGGCTTCGCCGGGGCGAGCAGCAAGGCGGCGCTCCCGGTGCTGGCGCGCGCCGTGCGCGAGCGCTACCCCGACATCGAGCTGGACATGCGCGGACAGCTCTACGCGAACGCGGCGCTCGCGCGCATCGTCGACGGCACGCTGGATCTCGGCTTCATCCGCCTGCCGTTCATCGCGCCCGGCGTCGAGTATCAGATCGTCGAGCACGAGCACCTCGTCGTGGCCCTGCCGCAGGGGCACCCGCTCGCGGACAAACCCGACCTGGCGCTGCGCGACCTCGCGGGCGAACCGTGGGTCAGCTTTCCCGCCGACACCGGGTCGTCGCTGCAGTCGCTGCTGCAGCAGGTGTGCCTCACGGCGGGCTACTCGCCCCGCGTGGTGCAGTCGGCGCCCGACTCGTACACGATCATCGCCCTGGTCGCCGCCCATGTCGGGGTCTCGCTCACGCTGAGCTCGGTGCAGCGCTCGAACCCGGGCAACGTCGTGTATCGCGAGCTCGTCGACGACCTGCCCACTGTCGAGTCCGCGATCGCGTGGAGCACGCAGAACCAATCGGCGGCGCTGCGGACCGTCGTCGGCATCATCCGTGAGCTCTTCGCCGACATCGGCCCCGCGCCGCAGTCCTAGTCGCACGAGCGGAGGAGATTCGACGAACGGAGGGCGGATTCGGGGCCCCCGGGCCCTCCGCTCGTCGGATCTCCTCCCTCGGCGCGGGTCGCAGTCATCAGCGGGCGGTCTCGATCGAGGGTCGATTCGGTATTGGACCGGATGCGGCGGCACGGCGCAGAATCGAAGCACACCCGCGTGACGCCGCATCCGGCGCCGCATCCGCGCATCGCTCTCGTCGACGATGAAGATGAAGCTGAAGGAGCCCCCGATGGCGCTCGTACCGGACAAGACCGCAGTGATCACGGGAGGGGCCGGCGGGCTCGGGCTCGCGATGGCGCGGGTGCTGCTGGCCGAGGGCGCGCGGGTCGTGCTCACCGACATCTCGCAGGAAGCGCTCGATCGCGCGCTCGCGGAGCTGGACGTGCCCGAGTGGGTCGACGGCGTCATCGGCCGCGCCTCCGATCCGGACGACGTCGCCCGGGTGGCCGCGTTCGCGCAGGAGCGGTTCGGCAGCCTCGACGTGTGGGTCAACAACGCCGGGTTCACGCGCGACACGACGATGCGCAAGATGACGGTGGAGGACTTCGACGCCGTCATCGACGTGCACCTGCGGGGGACGTGGCTCGGTACCCGTGAGGCGGCCGGCATCATGCGCGAGCACGGCGGCGGGTCGATCATCAACGTCTCGTCGATCTCGGGCAAGGTCGGCAACGCGGGGCAGACGAACTACTCCGCCGCGAAGGCCGGCATTGTCGGGCTCACCAAGGCCGCGGCGAAGGAGGTCGGGTTCGCGGGCGTGCGGGTGAACGCCATTCAGCCCGGACTCATCCGCACCCCGATGATCGAGAAGATGCCCGAGGACGTCCGCGCCCAGCGCCTCGCCGAGATCCCGCTCGGCCGGTTCGGCGAGCCGGACGAGGTCGCCAACGTGGTGCTGTTCCTCGCGAGCGACCTGTCGAGCTATCTCACCGGCACCGTGATCGAGATCTCCGGCGGTCGTCACATCTGAGCTCCCGCCGCGTCGCGCTTGACGCGCGTGCCC